>JANTHG010000230.1 GCA_024762535.1 Calditrichaceae bacterium | reverse complement strand
GTGATACAAAACGGACAAATCTGGCTGAAGCTGCGTTATCTCAAACGCCGGGATGATGCTTTGGCGCCCTGGCAAATGAAGCGGGATTTGCGCATGGGGTTGCGTTATAGATTTTAGTAGCTGCAGAAATAGTTCCCAGTTCCCAGTTCCCAGTTTACAGTTAACAATCCCTTTACTCTGTCGTCTAAAATTCAAAACCCATCATTTTGGTTTATAACAGACAAAGGATTAGTGCACTTACTTTACCCGAATCCATTGCAAAACCTCACTAAAGCTGGCGCGCTTACCCTGCATAAGCGTGGCCACCCGAAACGTGCGTCCGGCAAGCAGAATCACAGCAATAATCGAAATAATCATAATGCCCACCGTGATGTAGATGTCCATTGTGAGAGGCACACTACTTAAAGGGATGCGCATAATCATAAACGAGGGCGTTAAAAAGGGAATATAACTCAATGCCTGGATAAAGGGCGCGTTGGGTTCGGCCAAAACCACGAGCGAAAGCAAAACTGGAAAAATAGCCACGGTACGCAACAACTGATTTATCTGCTGGGCATCGTATTCATTGGAGGATATGGAACCGACCGTGATAAAAATGGCGCCGTAAAACAGAAAACCGAGACTGAAATAGAGCAAAAAATAAAAAGCGTTTGCCAAACTCAGATAATTGATTTTATCCACGGGTATGATATCCGAAGCGGCAAACAAAGCAGTAATAAAAATCCAGGTAAGCACCTGAACCAGACCCAAAAAGCCCAGGCCTAAAATTTTGCCGCCCATTAATTGGCGGCTGCTGGCATAGGAAAGTAAAATTTCGATAACGCGGTTGGATTTTTCCAACAGCACACTGCTGAACAAGTAGCCGCCCGATGTAAAAATTGCCATAAACAGTAAAAATACGCCTATCAGCGGACCATAGAACTGAGCGTAAAAATTCCATTCCGTTTGGCCCTGTGGCATAAGCTGATATTTTTGAATAGAAATAGAACTGAGCCAGCGTTTTATTTTGGGTCTTGCTACCCTGTCTTCGAGCATGCGTTTTTCAATGATAATTGTTTGCAGAATCTTTTCGAAGCGTTCGGTTTCTCGCAGGTCACCCGGATTTTTGGAGTGGTATTCCAGATGGCCGCGGCGGGTAAAATCGTCCGGGAAAAGTAAATAGGCGTTGAGTACATCGGAAATCAGCAGCGAATCCGCCATTTTCTGCGCTTCCCGTTTATACAGGGAATCCAGGGATGCCTTATAATGACTGAGTTCGATTTCGGCCAGTTCTTTTTCTTCACGGCTGGTTTGCAGTTTTTCGTAAGATGTTTTTAAAAAATAGTCCCGATTGGGAATTTTGGTGTTTTTGTAATATTCGCTTCGCTGTCGTTTAATCTGGTTAAAAACGGCAGTGACAGAATCTTTGTAGGCCACAGCTTCTTTATATTCGGATAAAGCTTCGTTGTAAGGCATAGAGTTATCCACAGAAACTTTTAAAACAACATATTCACGCGACTGATTGTCCAGTCGATAGTAGCGGTTAAGTTGTTTTTGCAGGTCTTTGGCCAAATTTTTACCGGAAAGGTCAATAACGCCCACCAGTTTGGTGGACACTTCCGGCGTATAGTTGAAAAAAAAGATGGGTAGGGTAATCACGGCAGTAAAGAGTAAAGGCGACACAAAGGTGTTAAATAAAAAGGAACGGGAACGAAAACGGGTAATAAACTCCCAGCGGGCTATGCGGAATAAATTTTTCATGCCTGGCCTCCGTTCTCTTCCTGAACTTTTTGAATAAAAATATCATGCAGCGAAGGTTCCATCATTTCAAATTTACGGATATTGGCCTGCGCTTCCACCTTTTTCAGGATTCCGGAAACAGATAGTTTGGAATCATTCAGCGCGAATTTGTAAGTATTGTTCCCTTCTTCCAAAATAGTGAGTTCGGAAAAGTCTTTTAGAAAACTCAAATCCTCATCTGAGGAGAGCAGATAGGCATTTTCCCGATTTTTCCGTTTAAGCGTGTTCAGATTGCCTTCCAATATTACCTTTCCCTGATTAATGAGGCAGATATGGTCGCAGAGTTTTTCGGCCTGTTCCATTTGATGGGTAGAAATAATCAGGATTTTATTTTTCTTCTTATATTCCTCTAAAATTTCCCGCAGCACTATCTGGTTGATTGGGTCGAGTCCGGAGAAAGGTTCATCCAGAATCAGCACATCCGGATCGTGTAAAAAAGCGGCCACAAACTGAATTTTCTGCTGCATACCCTTGGAAAGCTGGTTGATTTTGCGGTCTGTAAAATCAACCATACCTAAGCGGTCTAAAAAGCGAATGGCTTCCACTTCTGCCTTACGCTTAGAAAGATTATTGAGAGTACCGAAATAGGTAAGCATCTCCAGAACATTCGCGCCGGGATACAGGCCGCGTTCTTCCGGAAGATACCCGAAACGATGATTGGGAATTTTGGCGCGCGCTTCGTCATTCAGCAAAACCGTACCCTGGTCGGGCGCTATAATATTCATAATCATACGCATGGCTGTTGTCTTGCCGGCCCCGTTTGGGCCGAGCAGACCAAAGGTTTCGCCGCCATGTACAGAAAAAGTGAGATTATTAACCGCTGTGACGCCTAAAAATTCTTTGTAAATCTGGTTAACCTGAAGCAGAAGAGACATAGCATACCACTATTTTTGGTGAATGGTTATCTGTGAATTGGTCCGTTCGATTAAATAGGCACGAAACGCGTTTTGCCGGCTTTGCGGAACGGCCACTTCCATTTGAATGGAATCGCTGTAGGCGCTGTCTAATAACCGGCCGGAAAAATCGGATACTGCTTTGCGAACCAGGTTTTCCTGCTCATAGGTAAAGTGCAGTGTAAAGCCCTGCATACGCACCACTGTTTTGGTTTCTAACCGGGCCAGCGCCTGTTCGGCCGCTTCGGAGTAAGCGCGAATAAGTCCGCCGGTTCCTAATTTGGTTCCTCCGTAATACCGTGTAACCACGCATAAGATATGCAAAATACCGCTGCTATCCAAAACCTGCATAATCGGTTTGCCGGCCGTGCCCGAAGGCTCACCGTCATCAGAATAGCGGAATGTGTTGGCATCGATGCGGTAGGCAAAACAGTTGTGCGTGGCATTGTAGTATTTTTTTCGAAAGGATTCCAGCATAGCCTCTGCTTCATCCTTGCCGTAAACATAAGAAAGTGTAGCTATAAAACGGGAACTTTTTATTTTGATTTCGACTGTGGCTTGTGCGGCCGGGACGAGATATTCATCCACAGAAGCAGGGTCTTGTAAGGTCATGTAATTTCGAAGGTTGTTGGAACAGCGAATAAAATTTACATTTAAAGATGTTTTCAGTCAAGTTGCTCTTGTTCTTTGAGCGTTTTGCTGGTGCGAATATCGCCCATAAGTTCCGGTGCTTTACCCAGGATACCCGAATAAAATTCCCGGAAAAGTTTAAAATCTTCTTCTATGTTGCCACTGGGATAAATGAGTGGCCCAAAACCGCCCCGTTTGTTCTTGTAATCCAAAAAAGCACAGGCAATGGGAACGCCGGCACCGAGGGCAATGTAATAAAACCCGGTGCGCCAAAAATCTGTTTTCCCGCGGGTTCCTTCCGGTGAAAGAGTAATGACTAACTTGTCGTGTTCTTTAAAAACATCAGCCACCTGTTGTACAAAATTTTTTGTGGTTTCACGATTAATGGGAATCCCACCGGCCCAACGGGACAAATAGCCAAGGGGATTTTTAAACAGAGTGTGCTTGCCAATCCACTGCAAGCGGACCCCAAGTGCGGTAAATATGGCGAGGCCAATGGGCACATCCCAGTTGGAAGTATGAGGATAGCCAAGCATCACATATTTGGGGACATCCGGTATGTCACCAACCGCTTCCCAGCCGATCAATTTTAAAATGATACGTGACAACCATTGTTTCCATTTTTTATGTTCTTTGGTTGCTTTGCGATTAATCATCTTTTTTAATAACCATTCCCCGTATATGCAAGCGAACCACGGGCGTGTTCGGATCATTGGAAAAGACCTGAATCATTCGTTCAAAATGGCCCGGTGTTTTTTTAGCTTTGTACGTTGTTTTAATTTCGCCCGATTCTCCGGGCAGTATGGCTTCTGAACTCAGAAGTGCGGCTGTGCAGCCTCAACTGGGACGCAAAGCCAAAATTTTAAGTGTATCCGTGCCTGAATTTTCAAAACGAAAGACACGTTCTGCTGTAGAATCGGCAACCACCACAATGGAATCAAACTGGGTCTGTTCAAACTGAATCACAGCCGTACGGGAAGAATCCTGCGCCCAGGCGGGCAGGCTTAAAGCAAACAGAATTGCAGCGTTTAACATAAATTTTTTCATAATAATCACCTCAGGAAGAAAATAAAAGGAAAGCGGGTTTTCCGCAAGCGCTTTATTTAATTCCTTTGAGCAAAATTTCTTATTGGAAATCAGGAACCGGGAATTGGGCAAACTAATCTATTCCGAACAATTTCTTTATATAAGCGCTATACGATTATATGATTCAGTTTGCGTTTCCATACCCCCTTGTAAAACAGAATTAAATTCAGGGCGCCTTTAAGAAAGGTGGTGGAAGCAATAGCCCACCAAATACCGCCAATTCCCCAGTTTAAGTAAATGGCCAAAAACCAGGCCAGCGGAATACGCAGCGCAGTGATGGGAACCGTTACCAGCATCACGGGCAATGTGTATCCGGCTCCGCTGAAAATACCTTCCACAATCACCTCAAAAGCCAGGAATACTTCAAACAAGGCAATGGTACGTAAATATTCCGTCCCTATGTTCTGCACAATGGAATCGGTTG
>JANTHG010000229.1 GCA_024762535.1 Calditrichaceae bacterium | reverse complement strand
GCAACCATTGCCGATAACGTGGGTGATAATGTTGGTGATGTGGCCGGTATGGGTGCAGACCTGTTTGAATCTTATGTTGGTTCTATTATTGGTGCGATGGTTTTGGCCGGAGCAGCCGGTGTGAGTCAGCTGGTGGTGCTGCCTTTGCTGTTGGCGGCGGTTGGTATTCTGGTTTCGATTGTGGGCACCTTTTTTGTCCGCACAAAAGAAGGGGGTAATCCTCAGGCTGCTTTAAATATCGGTACTTTTGGTGCCGGTGGCCTAATGGTGGTAGTCAGCTGGTTTATTATTCAAAAATTTATTCCGGCTGCTGTAAGCATGTCCGGTAAAATCGTTTCTGCCTTAGACGTATTTTTAGCAACCATTGCCGGATTGATTGCCGGTATTATGGTAGGATTGTTAACCGAATTTTATACATCGGAATCACGCAAGCCATCGCAAAATATTGCCAAGGCCAGTGAAACCGGTGCAGCGACCAATATCATTTCCGGTTTAGCGAATGGTATGCTTTCCACGGCTTTCCCGGTTATTGTAATTGCTTTGGCTATTATTATAGCATACAGTTTTGCCGGTTTGTACGGCATCGCCATAGCTGCTCTTGGTATGCTTTCTACCACTGGTATTCAACTGGCGGTTGACGCTTACGGCCCGATAGCCGATAATGCCGGCGGTATTGCAGAAATGGCTGAATTGCCTGCCGAAGTACGGCAACGTACGGATAAGCTGGATGCTGTGGGAAATACAACAGCCGCTATTGGGAAAGGGTTTGCCATTGGTTCTGCGGCCTTAACCGCTCTGGCACTGTTTGCCGCTTTCCGCGAAACGGTTAAACTTTCTCTCGGAATTTCCGGTTTAACCTTAGATATAAACAATCCCTGGGTAATGGCCGGTTTATTAATTGGCGGTGTGTTGCCCTTTGTTTTTTCCGCCATGGCCATGGAAGCGGTTGGCGAAGCGGCTTTTGATATGATTGAAGAAGTACGTCGTCAGTTCCGCGAAATCAAAGGCTTACTGGCCGGTGAAGCCAAAGCCGATTACGCCCGATGCGTGGATATTGCCACAGCCGCAGCCATCAAACGGATGGTGGTTCCCGGATTGCTGGCTGTTTTGACACCGGTCTTTTTTGGTTTGATTTTACCTTTATTTGGCGTGACCCGTCTGGTGTCTGCCGAAATGTTGGGCGGCGTATTGGCCGGTGTAACGGTTTCGGGTGTATTACTGGCTATTTTTATGGCTAATGCCGGCGGTTCCTGGGATAACGCTAAAAAATATATTGAAGGCGGCGCGCATGGCGGTAAAGGTTCCGATGCTCATAAAGCAGCCGTTGTTGGCGATACGGTAGGCGATCCGTTTAAAGATACAGCCGGCCCGTCACTGAATATTCTGATTAAATTGATGTCGGTGGTTTCTTTGGTGATTGCACCGCTGATTTAATAATACATAATTAACTAAATCCTGCTCCGCCTGTGATGGGCGGGGCCGAACAGACCCAAGGAGGTTTAATGACTATCTACGAAACAATTGTTATTCTGGACAGTTTACTTTCGCCGAAAGAAATTGATACGATGGTGGAAGAATTTTCCGGAATAATCAAGGAACATGGCGGCGAAATCCGCAAGGTGGAAAAATGGGGCAAAAAACGTCTCGCTTATGAAATTCAGAAGAAGCAGTACGGCTTTTACGTTTCTATCGAATTTACAGGTCCCGGTACCATCCCCAGAGAGTTAGAAGCCAATTACAATTACAATGATAAAGTAATGCGCTATCTGACTTATAAATTTGACAAACATCAGTTACGTGCGCTTAAGATGCAGGAAGAACTGGATGCCAAAGTAGTTGAATCCGCACCGGCACCGGTACCCGAAGAGGCTCCTGTTGCAGAGGAAACTGCTGAAGTCAAAGAAGAAGTTGCGGAAGCGCCTGCCGAAGAAGCCACAGAAGCGGCTCCCGAAGCAGTTGCTGAAGAAACCAAAGAGAATGAAGAATAGGGGATTGCTGAGATGATAAAAATGAGAAGAAAACGTGTTTGCAGCTTTTGCAAAGATAACGTTGTGTATATCGATTTTAAAGATGAACGAAAATTGTTCCGGTATTTAACCGAACAGGGTAAAATTATTCCGCGGCATACGTCCGGAACCTGTGCCAAACATCAGCGTCAGTTGGCTCGTGCCGTTAAACGCGCCCGTCATTTGGCCTTAATTCCGTTTGTAACCGATTTTACCCGCTAAACTTTAACTGAAAACAGAAGGTGTTATCCTATGGAAATAATATTGCGTCAAGATTATGAAAACCTGGGGAAAGCCGGTGAAATCGTTAAAGTTAAAGACGGTTATGCCCGCAATTACCTCATTCCCAAAGGCGTGGCTTATATTGCTACCGAAGCCAATAAAAAACGCCACGAAGCCGATTTGAAATTGCTGAGTCAGCGTCAGGCGCGCGATGTTAAAGCCGCGACTGATTTGGCTGAAAAATTAAATAACATTTCCTGCACCATTACGGTTCAGGTGGGCGAAGAAGATAAGTTGTTCGGTTCTGTAACTTCTCAGAATATTGCCGAATCTCTTGCTGCCCAGGGCTTCACTATTGATAAACGTAAAATTTTACTCGAAGAACCTATTAAATCTCTTGGGATTTATTCAGTTCCTGTAAAACTTCATAACGAAGTCGAAGGAACAGTTAAGGTTTGGGTTGTAAAAGAATAGTAATCTGGCGGGCTTTGCCCGCCTTTTTATTTTTTAATACAGGCGAATTGCTATGTCCTACGCAGAAATTGTATTTAACCTGCCGTTGGAGCACGCCTACACCTACCGCATTCCGCAGGATGTGGATTCCCTGCAACCCGGCATGCGCGTGCTGGTACCTTTTGGCAAACGTACTATTACCGGTGTGGTAGTTCGTATTATCGAAACCACTTCCTTCACTTCCCTTAAAGAAATTATTGATGTGCTGGATGAACAGCCTTTGCTGTCTATGTCCATGCTCAAACTGACACGCTGGATTGCCGATTACTATCTGGCAGCCTGGGGGCAGGCTATCTACCTTGCTTTGCCCAAGGGAATTGACACGCAGCAAAAAGAACGCTTTCATCTTGTAGTAGAAGACCCGCACCCTAAGTTAACCGAACGCCAAAAAGACCTCTATTTGACTATTGGAGAACAACCCGGTAAAACAGCCGATTTTTACCGTAAAAAATTTGGCCAGCACAACTTTCACTATTTTGCCGCTAAATTGGAATCCAAGGGTCTTATTCGCAGAGAACGTTATTTTCAGGGCCCGAGGGTGGGAGCTCTTATCCGAAAATTTGTACGAATTCCTGCAGATTACGAAACTTTAAAAAAATCAGACACCACGTTTATGCGATATATTGAAAAACGTCCGCAAATCCATGCCTATTTTCAGGAACGAATGGACACAGAAATTTTAATGACCGAATTCCTGAAAGAAACAGGTATGGCCGCTTCTACCTTAAAACGGTTGAATGAAAAAGGAATCTGCCAGGTAGTAGAAAAGAGCGTGCAGCGTCATCCGGAATTTAATTATACGGAAGCCGAAAAGATTTTTCAATTAACAGATGAACAGCAAACGGCAGTGGATGCGATAAGTTCCAATATCCGGCAGAATATGTTTACTGTATTTTTACTGCACGGCGTGACCGGCAGCGGTAAAACACAAGTGTATATTGAAGCGCTAAAAGAGACTATTCAAAAAGGGAAGAATGCCATTGTACTTATTCCGGAAATCGCTCTTACACCGCAAACTGTAGCCCGATTTAGAGCTGTCGGAGGCGATGCGATTGCCGTATTCCATAGTAAAATGTCTTCCGGAGAACGCTTTGACGCCTGGATGGCCTGCTATCAGGATAAAATAAAAGTGGTTATCGGGCCGCGCTCAGCGCTGTTTGCCCCCCTGAAAAACGTGGGACTGATTGTAGTGGATGAAGAACATGAAAACAGCTACAAGCAGACCGATACGGCGCCCCGCTATCATGCGCGGGATGTAGCGGTGTTTTGGGCACAAATGAATAAAGCCACGGTTGTGCTGGGTTCGGCCACACCGAGCCTGGAATCCTTTTATAACGCCCGTAGAGAGAAGTACACCTTGCTGGAAATTCTTAATCGTGTCGATAATATTCGCATGCCGGATGTCTATTTGGTGGATATGAAACAGAAGCGGGTACGTATCGGACACGAAGTAACGCTGTTTTCGCAGGAACTGGCGGATAAGATTCAGCAGCGCTTAGAGCTGGGTGAACAGGTCATTCTCTTGCAAAATCGTCGCGGATATTCCTCGTTTATGCAGTGTAAAGAATGCGGCTTTATTCCTGTCTGTCCCAATTGCGATGTGAGCTTGACTTATCATTCCTATAATGAACAGATGCAATGTCATTTATGCGGTCACAGGCAACATGCGGTGCATGAGTGCCCGGCCTGCGGCGGCAAACAGATCGCCTACAAAGGGATTGGAACACAGCGTATTCATAAAGAACTAAGTGAATTATTTCCCGGGGCACGCATCTTGCGAATGGATCAGGATACCACCAAAGGAAAGAATAGTCACAGTGAAATCTTGCAGGCCTTTGGAGACAAACAGGCGGATATTTTGTTAGGCACTCAAATGATCGCTAAAGGACTGGATTTTGAAAATGTAACTCTTGTAGGTGTTATTTCAGCAGATGTGGGGTTGGCGATTCCGGATTTTCGTTCTGCAGAACGGGTATTTCAATTACTTACGCAGGTATCCGGTCGTTCCGGCCGCGGGAAAAAACAAGGTGAGGTAGTGGTGCAAAGCTATCTGTACAGCCATTTTTCCATTCAACTTGCCAAAGAACACGATTACACCGGTTTCTACATGCAGGAGATGCAACACCGCCGTGATTATCGC
>JANTHG010000228.1 GCA_024762535.1 Calditrichaceae bacterium | reverse complement strand
AATCCGAAAGGATTGTATTAGTTAACTGACTAAATGTGCCATCACCATTATTTTCATATATATAACTCTTTTCCGGAGTACTTTGCCCACCCGAATTTCCAATAAAAATATCCAGGTCACCATCATTGTCATAGTCACCCCAAGCACTGGCATAAGTATAAGCTGTATCAGTAGTTAATCCATTAATGGTTACTAAATTTAATACACCGTTATCATTACGATAAAGCTCATTAGCCTGTGCTTTAGGGCCGGCATCCAAATCGACTCCATTAATAGTAACAAACATGTCCATATCACCATCATTATCGTAATCTCCCCAACTAATTCCTTTACTGTCCTTTTTTTCGGAGACACGAAGGGTATCGAAATTGTAAGAGGAATCTGGACCATTGTTAATAAATAACCAGGTATAAATATCAGGGAATTCCCTTCCGGCTGCAATGGCCAAATCCATATCACCATCCTGATCGTAATCATTCCAGGCCAAGCCACTTTGATGGGTCTTCTGATCGGTCAAAAGATTGCTTTGTTTGGTAAATGAACCGTCCTGGTTATTTAAGTAGAGTGAATTATTTTGTTTGAGTGGTTGGAAAAATATTCTCTGATTACTTAGAGCAAGATCTATATAGCCATCATTATTATAATCACCCCAAGCGGCACCGGCGCCACATTCTTCGGTTTCAACCGTTAAATCTCCATGGGAGTCACTTCGGGTAAAGGTGCCATCTCCATTATTTTCATATAGGGAATATATGGTTTTGTAGGGCAATCCCGCTGCCACCCTATATATTTCAGCCACAAAAAGGTCTAAATCCCCATCATTATCATAATCCCCCCAGGTACTGCCACCTGATGCAAATTCATCCGTAACAATGGATCCCGTGGCAACTGAGTCAAAAGTGCCGTCACCATTGTTTTTGTATAAAAAATTAAAATTATGAGGGGCTGAATTATGCCCATTTGAAATAAATATATCCTGATACCCGTCATTATTGTAATCAGCCCAGGAAATGCTATTAGAGAATCCTCCTCCAAAAATATCCCCGCTATACGAGAACGGATCCTGAGCAAATGCAAATGTCACCAAAATGAAAAAAGCAAGAATGTTGTACTTAACAGACACGTTGTACCTCCCTGAAGAAGATTAAATGGTTCAGATTTATGTTTCGAAATTATATAATTTTTCTTTAGCTTTCGTGTTAAAAATCACAAAATATGATCAAAGCAAAAAAAGCTTCTTCTTTTACAAGAAAAAGCTTTTGGGGGTGTAATTCTTCTGAATTAAAAGAAAGTGGAACCTCTTATAAAAAATCGGGTTATCTATTTCGAGTTCCCGGGGCATACAAAATCCGGCAGGACCTTTAAAGCTATTTTTTCTTTCCCAACTTAACCGCATTGACCCGGCGTCGTTCCAGTTCATCCAAAATAATTTTACGGATGCGGATTGACTTGGGAGTAATTTCTACCAATTCATCATCATCGATAAATTCAAGGTATTCTTCTAAGCTCAGTTCAACAGGTGGTGAAATTTTTAAGGCGCGGTCTGCACTCGATGTGCGCATATTGGATAGTTTTTTAGCTTTCTGTAAATTTACTACAATATCGCCTTCTTTGTTGTACTCGCCAACTACCTGACCGGCATAAATAGGTTCTCCCGGGCGAACAAAAAAAGAACCCCGATCCTGAAGACCGTCAACCGCGTAAGCGTTCACCGCGCCGGTGCCCATGGAAATCATTACACCGTTAGTCCGTTTTGGAATAGAACCTTTAAAATATTCGTACTGATAGAAGCGATGATACATGACTGCTTCTCCCATGGTGGCAGTTAACAGTTTATTACGTAAACCCATCAGGCCTCTGGCCGGGATATGATACACCAATTGTTTAAAACTGCCTTTTTCTTCCATTTTTACCATCACAGCCCGACGCTGCCCTACAATTTCGATCACCCGACCGGCTAATTCCTGAGGAACATCCACTACCAATTCTTCAACCGGTTCCGCTTTTTTTCCATTGATTTCTTTGTAAATAACGCGGGGTTGTCCAACGGAAAACTCATACCCTTCTCTACGCATATTTTCCATTAATATCGATAAATGCAGCACACCCCGGCCGGACACCTTAAACACATCAGGTGAACCACCATCCATAACACGCAGCGCTACATCCGATTCCATCTCTCTATATAATCGGTCATGCAGATGCCGACTGGTAACATATTTCCCTTCTTTACCGAAAAATGGCGAATTATTAATCGTAAATGTCATACTAATCGTTGGCTCATCAATGGCCACAATGGGCATAGGCTCCGGATTTGTGTAATCCGCAATTGTATCGCCGATATTTACATCTTCTATACCCACGATGGCACAAATATCACCCGCATGAACGACGGTCTGATCTTCACGACTTAATCCTTCGAAGGTGAATAGTTGTTTGATTTTAACATCGGTTAACGATCCATCCCGTCGAACCAGTTTATAGGCTTTATCCGGACGAATTTCCCCACGATAGACACGTCCGATACCTATTCGACCCACATAGGTTGAATAGTCAATGGAAGTTACCTGCATCTGAACAGAACCTTCTTTAACATCCGGTGGAGGCAACTGATTGACAATCGCCTGCATTAACGGTTCCATATCTTTTCCTTCTAAGCTGCCATCCACATTAGCCCAACCATTTTTGGCAGAAGCATAAATAACAGGAAACTCCAATTGCTCATCATCCGCATCCAAATCAATAAAGAGGCTATACACTTCATCCAACACCTCGGCAGGACGCGCCTGAGGTCGGTCCATTTTATTGATTACAATAATCGGTTTTAAATGCAGATTGAGCGCTTTTTGAAGCACAAAGCGGGTTTGAGGCATGGTACCTTCGAAGGCATCCACTAAAAGCAAAACGCCGTCAGCCATTTTAAGTACCCGTTCCACTTCGCCTCCAAAATCGGAGTGACCGGGCGTATCTATTAAATTGATTTTATAGTCTCTATAACGGACAGAGATATTTTTTGACAAAATGGTAATTCCACGTTCCCGTTCCAGATCATTAGAATCGAGAAAGCGTTCCTGCACTTTTTGGTTATCTCTGAATATATGATTTTGTTTTAAAAGTTCATCCACTAATGTGGTTTTTCCATGATCCACATGAGCAATAATGGCAATATTTCGTATTTTTTCTGGTGATAATTGCAACGTTTCTTCCTTCTATTTATAGAAAAAACCGGAAATAAAGCAGCCGGTCGGCTTCTTCGTTTCCGGTTCCAGTTTATTCTTTATTTTGATATAGTTATATCAGGTTCCCATTTCCCAGGAAGCAAGATAAACCTTTTGCTCTTCGGTTAACTCATCGATTTCGATCCCCATCGAAGCTAGTTTGGTGCGGGAAATCCAGTCTTCCAATTCTTCCGGAACCTCATGCACCCCAACAGGCAACTTACTTTTAAGCATGTATTCGGTCGTCAGCGCCTGGGTGGCAAAGCTCATATCCATAACTGATGCCGGATGACCTTCGGCAGCCGCAAGATTGATCAGACGGCCCTGAGCCAGCAGGTATAAACGACGGCCGTCTGCCATAACATATTCATCAACATGATTACGGACTGCTTCGTTTTTGCTAACTGCCAGTTCTTCGAGGTCTTCGATATTTATTTCCACATTAAAATGACCACTGTTAGCAATAATGGCGCCGTCTTTCATTTTTTCGAAATGTTCTTTACGCAGCACATGAAGGTCACCGGTAATCGTTACAAACAAATCGCCAATTTTGGCAGCTTCGGCCATAGGCATTACAAGATAACCGTCCATAGCTGCTTCCAAGGCTTTAATAGAATCCACTTCTGTAACGATTACATTGGCTCCCATGCCTTTCATACGCATCGCAAAACCACGGCCACACCAACCGTAACCGGCTACTACTACCCGTTTCCCGGCTACCAGAAAATCCGTGGCGCGAATAATGCCATCTACGGTAGATTGCCCTGTACCGTAACGATTATCAAAGAGATATTTCGTTTTGGCGTCGTTTACAGCAAATACAGGAATTTTAAGCGCTTTGTCCTGATGCATGGCACGCAGACGAATAATGCCTGTTGTGGTTTCCTCCATGGAACCCATGATCTGCGGTAATTTTTCAGGATAATCGGAGTGTAAAGTGGACACCAAATCCGCTCCATCGTCCATCGTTACTACCGGATCGTGTTTAATAGCTGTATGTAAATGTTCATAATAGGTATCATGGTCTTCATCATTTATGGCAAACACCGAAATACCATAATCGTTTACTAAAGAAGCTGCCACATCGTCCTGTGTACTTAAGGGATTGGAAGCAACCAGTACCAGATCAGCACCACCCGCTTTTAAAGTACGGGCCAGGTTGGCGGTTTCGGCTGTAACATGCAGGCAAGCCGACATTTTCTTCCCTGCCAGTGGTTTTTCTTTTTCGAACCGTTCCCGAATAGCTCTTAATACCGGCATATCCGCATCCGCCCACTCAATTCGCTTTTTACCCTGAGGCGCAAGGTTTAAATCTTTAATATCGTGTTTAACCATTTTTTTTCCTTTCATTTCAATTTACAAATAGCTTGGTAATTTATATGATTTCATACCAGGAACCAAATTTGAATAAATTTTCTATCTTTTTTTATTTCAGCTTTTGATATTTTATCTTGAATATCATAATTATATTAGGTTTATTAACCTAAACAAAAAAAATAAATATAATAATCCGTTTAGGGAATATATAAATAGATTCTTTTTTAGCTGCAAGGATACAATATGTCTAACTATTTGAAATTATTCTTGGCTGTTTTTATTATTTCATGGAGCTCTATTCTTATCCGCTGGATGGGTAACACAGACCCGTTGATTATTTCGTTTTATCGTCTATTTTTAAGC
>JANTHG010000227.1 GCA_024762535.1 Calditrichaceae bacterium | reverse complement strand
TGTGATTTTATTTACGGCCTTTTTACTTTTCTCAACGAATTCGGGCTTAAATTCTCCCATTTGTAGAAGACCGATATAATTACTTAATACCTGGAGAGGCTGTGCGAATTCATGAGAAACCGCACCGGCGAGTTCCTGAACCGTTTTAAGCATTTCTGCTTTGCGGGCAATCTCCTGCGCATTTCTTTCCTGGGTTAAATCATATCCGACACTGACAACGGCAAATGGTTTGTTTTTATCATTCGAAATAACAGATGTAGATAATAACATATAAAATATTCGACCCTTTTTGGTTTTAAAGGGTAATTTACCATGCCAGGTTTGGGACAGGTTATTCTTGTAAATAGTATCGATTAAGGATTTGTTATATTCATTTGGGAAGAAAAATTCAATGGGCTGGCCATATATTTCATCCAGAGTATATTCAGATACATTTAAAAAGGCACTATTGGCGTAAATAACTTTTTTATCCAAATCGGTAATCAGTACACTATCACTGATGCTATGTAAAGCACTGCTATACATTTTACGAGCATTATCGATTTCTCTTTTTCGAGTGATATCTTCTTTTACAGCGATATAATGTGTGATTTTGCCGGATTTTGTTTTAACAGGAGCAATATGCGCATATTCCCAATACATACTGCCGTCTTTGCGTTTGTTATGAAAAACACCTCGCCAGATGTCTCCATTTGAGATGGTGTCCCATAGAACTTTATATTCTTCGTCGTCCATATCACCAGATTTTAATATTCTTGGATTTTTACCTATAGCCTCATCAAGAGAATACCCGGTAAGTTTTGTGAAGCGGGGATTAACATATTCAATATCTCCCTTTAGATCGGTAATAACAATGGATGCAGGGCTTTGTTCTATGATGCGGGTGTATTTACGTATATTCTCTTCGCTGTGTATCAGGTTGGTTTTAACTTTGGCTAATTCCAAATAAGCCTGGTCCAGTTCCTGTCGCAAAATGGATGAAGTAAAATCCTGTTGTTCGTTTAAAAGGCTTAAGGTTAAATGTGTTATAAAGGCAATCAATGCCAGAAGAAAAACCATAACAATGGAGTTAATAAAAGGCGCTGCAATGGCAAGCAGGGTCCCGCTAAAAAGCAGGATAATGAAAAAATAAATGGAATATTTGTGTTTATGTAAATTGTGCATGGTACACTTTTATATATTGAAACCTATATATTTATAGTCGTTGTTTTGGCTACTTTATTAAATCCTCGGCACTTTTCGTTGTTTTTTGAGGATAGAATAATTAATTTATTCAACGCTTATGAAACAACTTAAAATTCAGTGTTTACCGCCTCAGTCTTATTTTTATTTTTTTGATTCTATAAAGAATCATCCCGAAAACCACCTGGTTATTTTACCTGTAAACCGCGCCGGGCGCTTACTTCGGCAAGAATTAATAAATGTGGCACCTGGCCATGTACTGGCTAATCCCCCGGTGTTTACTTTTGACCAGCTTTTACTGGAATTGTACCAGTGCATGCCACAGGCCAAACGTATTCTATCCGATGATATGATTTTTGTGTTGCTGGAAACCATACTTCAAAATAAGCAGGAAGTGTTACAGTATGTAATGAAAACAAAGCATGTAACTTCCGGACTGGTGCAGAAAATCACCAATGTAGTTCAGGAGTTGCGACGTTTTGGATTTAACAGCGCAGCTTTTGACAAAGCGCAGGTGGATGAAAAAAGCGAACAACCCCAAAAATACCGGGACTTTCACCAGCTTTTATTCTCGCTGGAAGAAGAATTTGGTCAGACTTTTATCGACCAGCCCTTTGCCCGGCATTCGGCTGCGGAAGCACTGGACAAAAAACTTTTTTTTAAACGATTTCCAAAAGTACGCTCGGTTTATATTGCGGGCTTCGGTTTGTACACACCGGCCATGCTGCAGTTTATCAACAAAGTGTCGGACTGGATTCCGCTAGAAGTTAAAATGGAATTTGACGAGCGCAATCCGGAATTATTCCGCCAAACGCAAGATGTGTTTACACGCCTTAAAAGCATGGGTGCCACGGTGCACTCGGCTATGGAACGTTCAGCGCTGAGCAGGCGTCTGTTCAACCGTGACCCGCAGGGCGATTTACCGGATATGAAAATGCGGATTCATGTGCAGCCTCTGCCCGGAAGGCGGGAGGAAGTGGCCTTTATTGCCTCGGAAATCAGGCGTCTAACGCAGCAAAAAAAGATTCCTGTTTCCCGCATTGCGGTTACCTTTCCCCATTTAGAACACTATGTACCGCTGATTCGGCAGGAATTTAAAAAATTCGGCATTCCGTACAATTTATCAACGGGATTTGCGCTTAAACAGGCGCCATTGATTCGTCTTTTTCTTAAACCATTAGAATGGATTTTAACAGGATACCAGTGGAACGATTTGCAAACCTGGCTGCAATCTCCGTTGTTAAATGCACCGCCAATGGATGTACGCAGTCTGCACGAATATTTTGTGGAAAAGCGCATCCGCCGGCTGACGCCGGGCTGGCCGGAAAAAATACAGAAAAAAACAGCCCAGCGCCTGCCGGAAAGCAAACAGCTGCCCGGCGAAGCGGTTCAGGCCTTAAACGACTTTTTACAACCCGTGTACCTCTTTCCGCAAAAGGGAACGGTTTCGGAGTTTCGGACAGCCTTTATCGATTTGCTGAAGAATCTGGGTGTGCTGCACTGGTATAGCCGCACCCCTTCTCTTTTAAGCGACCGTGAACGTGAAAAGGAATTCCGCGCCTTCAATCGATTTATGAAATTGTTGGACCGCCTGGTCTGGATGTTGTCCCATCTCCTGAAGCAAGATGAGCTGAATCTGGAACAGTTCTGGCACTATTTGCAAACCGCGGTCAGCGCTGCGGTGTACAATGTAACCGAGTGGCAGGATTTTGGTGTACAGGTTTTACCGCGCCTCGAAGTGCAGGCTGTGGAAGCGCAGGTCTTGTTTGTGGGTGGTTTGGTGGACGGTGAATTTCCGCGTGCCTCGGCCAAAGATGTGTTTTTTAGTGATGCGGTGCGCGATAAACTGGGGCTGATGGCTACGGAAGAATTGCTGGCCCAGGATCGCTTTATCTTTTACTCCCTGTTAGATAGTGCCGCCCGGCAGGTGTACTGTCTCTATCCCAAATACGAAGAAGAACGGGCGTTGGTGCCTTCTACCTTTTTATCGGATTTAAAAGAAGCTGTTCAGGTGGATGTACGAACAAAATTCCCATCTGCTGAAAGTCTCCAAAATCCTTTAGAATTATGGAATACCTTTGGTATGTCGTTACAAAAACGCGACTGGTCTGTTGCGGAATATATTTCGCATATTTTGCGGCAGGCGGACAGCAGCGCAACAGGAGAGCTTTGGTCATTGCTGAGGAAAATCGGTTTGCAGTTAAAGCGTCATGTGGCAGACGGATTTGGCCCGTACGAAGGAGATTTAAGTTCTAATGCCCGAATCGTCGCGGAAATAAATGCGCGTTTCGTTGACCGTAAGTGGTCCGTAACCCAATTGGAACAGTACGCTTTTTGTCCCATGCAGTATTTTTTAAACCGTATTCTAAAGGTAGAACCATGGCCCGTACCGGAGGATGAAGTAACGCCGTTAGAGCGCGGCAACACCCTGCACCGCATCCTTCAGCGATTTTATGAAGAACTGCTGGCCCGGGGTGCCCAATCCGAACCGCGGCAGCACCGCGACCGTCTGTTCAGCATTGCTGCCGAAGAATTTGCCCGCCTGCCGTTTAGCGGTTTCTTTTGGGATTTGGAACTCAAAAAATATTTCGGAACCGATTCGGCTCCAGGCCTTTTAGATGTGTTTTTGGAACAGGAAGAAAAATTCATCACAGACAGCGGTTTTATTCCGCGTAGTGTGGAACACAGCTTTGGCGGCAGGGAAGGCGCCATTACCTTACAACACAAAACCGGTCAATTAGACCTCTACGGCCGCATCGACCGGGTGGATGTGCGCAACGGTCAGCAGGTAATGATTATCGATTATAAAACCGGCCGTACGGCGCTTTCCAAAAATACGGACGCTATGGTAATAGGCATCAGCTTTCAGCTTCCGCTCTATTTACGCGCGTATGCCCGGGAAAATACGGATATGGATATGGCAGCCGCTGCATTTTATCTCATTAAAGATGCGCAAAACTGCCGCCGGGAAATCATGATGGGCGATAAAAATGCCCTGCCTGCTTTGGCAAGGAGAGGAAAAGCCTGGCTGCCCCACCCATCTGTTACAGATGCGGAAGGCCATCCCTACACATTAGCGGAGCTCACAGACTGGGTTCTGGAACAGGCCATCGCGCAGGTGGAACGCCTTAAACAGGCACGCTTTCAGCATACAGCGTTTCCGCAGGATACCCTGTGCAGCGATTATTGCGACTATAAAAAGATTTGCCAGAAACAGACCGCTAAGCTGCTCAAAATGGCTGAGCAAACAAAGGCCAAAGGCGGACAAATATGAGTACTCAATTAACCGCCGAACAACAGCAGGCCCTAAAGTTAGACCGCAATGTGTCTGTTACGGCCGGCGCCGGTTCGGGTAAAACCCGCATTCTGGTGGAACGCTTTTTAAAGATTGCCATAGAGCAGCCGGGGTCGTTACGCCGCATTCTGGCCATTACCTTCACCAAAAAAGCAGCCGGAGAAATGCAGGAACGGGTGGCCTCGGAAGTGCATCATTTACTGAAAGATGTTACAGATGTTCCGAGTCGCCGCAAACTCCTGCGCATCCGGGACCAGTTGAGTCAGACAGCCGTATCCACCATCCACGGATTTTGCGCACGGGTATTGCGCGAATATCCCATCGAAGCGGGCCTCTCACCCGATTTTACGGAGATGGATGATTTACAACAGACTGTGCTGATTGGTCAGGCCATTGAAGATACTTTTACGGCTATCAATAAGGGTGCGAGCAGCAGTGAATTGGAAGCTCTGTTTAACACGCTTGGTAAACAGGGTGTGGAAAACTTACTGCGTTTATCTCTTGGATCTCCGTACGAACTCACCAAAATCATCGAAAAAACAGATTCCATGAGCGACACGGCTTATGTGGAATTTATTTA
>JANTHG010000226.1 GCA_024762535.1 Calditrichaceae bacterium | reverse complement strand
AGTCCCAAACCGCTACCTAAATACGGACTCGATTTGCTGAATTACCATTTGAACGGACTAACCCAAAACAGTGACTCCGCAATCTTTTCCCATAACGAGCTTATCTTTGTGAATTACAACGGCTTTGCCGACGTGTTTCGCACGCAACCCGCTTTTCAGATATTTGATTTTATGGACCCCGGACAGCCGCGTTTTGTGGCGCCGCTGCATCTTCTACCGCATCAGAGCGCGCTTCTGTATGAAGGACATACCTTAAACGAACCGCTAAACGGATTGTACAACACCCGTTTTCTTTCGTTGGATGCCGTGGCCTCCATCGAAGCCGGCGCCCAATCTTCCGCAGTGCTGGTCGATAATAGTGCATTATTCGGCGGTCTGTTGGTGCAGGGCCGTAAACTCAATCCCGAAGAACCCTATTCACGCCTTATGTTTCGTCAGGGTGATAACGGCTATACGGATTTGGACATCCAGTTCGCCCGGCGTATTAATGACCACCTGAGCATCCAATTGGGCGGCATAAACAAACTGTACGATTCCAATCTTTTGCACGGCGTTATTTACCGGGGAAGTATAAATGCGCAGTTTAGTCCCCTGCTTTCCGGACATACCGTGTTCCGGGCCAACCGCGAACATATGGACCGATTCGACTTTACCCGGTTCAGCGCTTACCATTATCAGGAAGAACGAAACGAGCTCTTGCAGGATTTCACGTTGTTTACGGATACCAGTAAAACAACGCGCTGGCACGTTAAGGCCGCCTTTGCCGGAAATGCACGTACCAACAGCTCTGTCAGCGATAGTTTTAAGGTAAGTTACCGCAGCGCACAAGCTCACTTTTCCATTGACCGTAATTTCCGTTTAAGTAGCTTGTGCGGACTGAACGGATTTTCATTCAATCAGAACCGCGCCTGGGGAAATTATATAAACAGACAGGTCAGCGAGACCCGTTTGAATGGCTTTGGCTCTTACCGGTTTTCACTGACGGAGCATACCAGATTGCAGTCCGCCTGGCAAGCTGCTTTCACATCGGGAGCGGCGCCACTTCTTTCCGGTTTTGCAGGATTGGATTACAGGCCGGGAAGCGGGCTGCAACTTCAGACACAGGTGCGCCTGGACCAACGCCGGCCAAATCTATCCGAACGATACGTGGCTTACGCACCGTATCACGGCAATTCCGCATTAAAAAACGAACGTATGATGAGCTACCTGGCCAGCCTTTCTTCCCTACCTTTTCAATCTTTGCATGTGCGGGCCGAAGCCGGATACCGCAGTCTGTACAATGAAATCCGTTTAAAAGATTCAGGTTTTACAAACGGTCCCGGGCGTTCTTTTTTTTACGTTGCTGCACAAGCGGCTTATTCCTTTTCCGTTTTCCAAATCAGCGCTGGCGGACAGTTCAGCAACGCCGATCTTTATTTCTCTCCAAAACGTTCTGCCTTTGCACAGGCACGTTATCACGATGTTTGGCTTAACGGCGCGCTCATCCTGGACGCCGTCGGAACCATCCAGGTTTATGACCAACATAACCGGATACTGTATAATCCGGTACTGGAACGCTTCTACCCCACCGATGCCATGACAGAGGGGTACCTCTTTTTTAGCTATAAACTGGTTGCTACGGTTAAAGACGCGCAGCTCTACATGGCGATGGATAATCCAACGGGAAACTCATTTGAAATTATCAGTGGTTATCCCGAGTTTTACCGGCGTGTGCGTTTCGGTGTGAATTGGGTTTTGTGGAATTAAGGTACCACACCTACTGAAATACTTTCACAATCTGTATTTTAGTGATGACTCATACGCCAAATTGTACAGTATTTTTACAAAATCCTACCCTAAAATTTTCACCCCACATTCATAGTAATGGCTTAAAACTGGTACTCCTTTTGCATAGAAGAAAACATATTAACATTAATTTATTCTTAAGCAAAAGAGGAGCCATCTATGCGAATAAAATGGTGTATTAAGATTTTGGTTGTTGCCGTTGCCTTTTTACCCTTTACTGCCAAAGCATTCGATTATTCTGCCGGGATATCAGCCGGATATAATTATGGGCCTGGACTTTATTTAAATGGTCAACTTTCTAACTTTGCACGCGGTTTTCCCTTTAAAATCAAAATCGGAGCAGGGTACACAATTGTCAGCAATCCCGGCAATGCTCTGAATGCACGTAAAATTTTCATCAACAATGCAACAAACGGTCGTCCGGAAAAATCCGGTTGGATGTGGGACTTGCGAATGGATTTTTTATACCAGGTCCATTGGTTTAAAATGACCAATCTTTTTTTATATGGTGGGCCTAGATACAATCTTTTTACTGCAAATTTTAATTTTGTAAACGGAAATGAAGATTTTGATATCACTTCCAACCATTGGGGTTGGGGAATCGGGCTGAATAAGACCTTCCTGATCAATAAAGAATTTGATTTACAAATTAATTCCGGCTTAGATTATTTTTTGCCTTCAACCATTTATGGCCATGATACTTCCTACAATCCGGATAATGAAAATGTCAATCCCAGAGAAAATTTTACTTATTCTGATGCTGATGTTGCCATCAATCAGCCAAAACTAAATTTTCGACTGATGATAGGAATCGGTTATCATTTTTAAAACCTACAGTACCACAAATCGGTCTCCGGAATGTTTTATCTTATCCGGAGGTTTCGATTTAAACATCCTTTCTTTTACTGGTTTTTCTCAAAACAGATTTTTTTCTTTTCTTATTTAAAAAAATGAAATAAAGTCCGTGAATTTTCACTTCAATTTCCTTAAGTTTATCGAAATAGAAAATAAACCTGAGGAATTGAACCCATGAGTAATGAACATGTCAGCGCTTTGCGCAAACTGATGAAGAAACACAAACTCAATGCCTATCTTATTCCCAGTACCGACCCGCATCAAAGCGAATACGTACCAGAGCTTTGGCAGCGCCGTTCCTGGTTTAGCGGTTTTAACGGTTCCGCCGGTGATGTTTTGGTTACAGAAACCAAAGCCGGACTGTGGACCGATTCCCGCTATTTTTTACAGGCCGAAGAACAACTCCAGGAGACCGATATTTCGCTGTTTAAAATCGGCGTTCCGGGCACTCCTTCCATCACGGAATTCATTAAATCCGAACTCAAATCCGGCCATACTGTTGGCGTTGACCCGCAATTATTGGCCTATTCCGAAGCAAAGGAAATGGAAAAAGAACTGGCATCTAAAAATATCATTCTGGATTATGTGGAAGAGAATCTTGTTGATCAGCTATGGCACAACCGGCCCACACTTCCCATGGACCCTGTGTATTTATGGGACGAAACCTATGCCGGAGAAAGTGCAGCCAGTAAGCTGAAACGTATCTGCGAACAAATGACAGCCGAAGGCGCTGAAGTTCACGTACTAACCATGTTAGATGCTATTGCCTGGACCTTTAATATCCGCAGCAACGATGTGGATTACAATCCTGTGGCCATCGCCTATGCCATCATCACTCCAGAAAAAGCCGAATTGTTTGTCGATAAAGCCAAGGTCTCTAAAAAAATAAAAAAAGAACTTAAGCCCATCGTTAAAATTTATGATTACGGTGATTTCAAAAAACGATTGAACAAATACGCCAAACGGAAAACCAAAATCTGGTTAGACCACACATCCGTGAATCAGTGGATTGTTTCTCTGGTAAACAAAAAGAAAAGCACCGTGATTTTTAAAGAGAGCCCGGTTACCCTGTTTAAAGCCATCAAAAACGAAACCGAACTGGAAGGATTCCGCAACTGCCATATCCGCGATGGTGTGGCTATGGTTAAATTTTTACACTGGCTGGAACAGGCTGTACCCAAAGGCGGCGTGACAGAAATATCCGCTTCCGATAAATTGGAAACCTACCGAAAAGAAGTAGACTTGTTTAAAGGACTGAGTTTCGAATCCATTTCCGGTTTTAATGAACACGGCGCTATTGTGCATTACACATCCAGCCCGGAGACCGATGTAGAACTTAAAGAAGACGGTATCTATCTCATCGATTCCGGTGGCCAGTATCTGGATGGTACCACCGATATTACTCGGACCATTGCCATCGGCAAGCCTTCGGAAGAACAACGGGACCGGTTTACCCGCGTGTTAAAAGGTCATCTGCAACTTACCATGGTTTCTTTCCCTCGCGGTACGCAGGGTATTCAGTTAGACACCCTTGCCCGTAAACCCTTGTGGGAGCTGGGTCTGAATTACGGCCACGGCACAGGCCACGGAGTGGGTGCCTTTTTAAGCGTACATGAAGGGCCCCAGGGTATTTCGTACTATCGCGGTATTGGCGTACCTTTGGAAGTTGGCATGGTTTGTTCCAATGAACCGGGATACTACAAAACAGGAGAATATGGCATGCGCATCGAAACACTCATTCAGGTAGTGAAAGACGAAGCGCATTCCTCCGAAGATTTTGAATTTTTAAAATTCGAAACCTTTACCATGTGTCCGGTGGACCGCAATTTGATCAAAAAAGAATTGTTGAGCGCTGAAGAGCTCGATTATTTAAACAATTATCATCAGCAAGTGTATGAAACCTTATCACCGTTTTTAGCTGGCGTGGAACTGAGCTGGCTGAAAAAGGCGACCAACCCCATTTAAACGTTAAAAATGTAAACATCGTTGACAAACATATTTACTATTTACAGTTTCTTCATTAAGCCGGGAGTGTGAGCCACTCTTAAACACATAAAAAACAGTATCCCGGCTTTTTTTATTTTCTGGCACAGGGTTTGTCTTATTTCATTGTCATCAACAGCAATGCAAAATGATAGATTTTAAATTTTGAAAGATTTTTTGTAGAGTTGAGAAACATAGCTGACCTAAATAAAGGAGCTAAGATGAAAACCCACACCGTTCTTTCCGTATTTTTTCTTTTGTTTGTTGCCGTAGCTCTAACTTTCGCCCAATCCCCAAGTGACTCCACGCATCACAAACAGGCCTTTGTTTTTCCTAAAAAATCCCTGCAATTTTCCGTGAGCACCTATTCGGGACTGCGTTCATTTGAGGGGGGTCTGATTTCAGCCAAATACCATTTTTCAAATTCCTGGGCTT
>JANTHG010000225.1 GCA_024762535.1 Calditrichaceae bacterium | reverse complement strand
GTTTTTCCATAAACATCTTAAACCCCGGCTTGATCAAGCGGCCAAAAAGGTACAATATTTCATATCCGTTGATAACCCAATCATACAGACCTTACACCCGGATCACTCCTTTGTATTGCGTATTGATCCGGTTAAATTTGCACCAGAAACACCCTATTTTCTTAATACCATTATTCATTTGAAGCGAATGGAAAGTATCCGATATAGCGAAGGGGAAAATAAAGTACCAGTCCGTTTTGGACACTTGTTAAATATTGGGACTTCATTTCAGGAAAGATACGAACAATTTAATTCCTTATGGCTTTTTGGAGCAAATCATTTCCATTTTGAATGTCCTTATCCCTCTTCGATTCTTTCCAATCTACAAAAAAACGACCCATCTGAGGGCGTATATCATAAATGGTTTTCCCGCTTGCATCAAATCGGTCATTTTCTAAAACAAGGCATCATCCGAACAGAACTTTTGGTTTTATATCCTTCACTGGACGACCAATTTACTCTTTTTAATGCTTCCATTAAAGAATTAAATCGCAGTGGCCCTGATTATAGCATGATTGATTTGGATACCTTTGCAACAGATGAGATTTGTACTTTATCCGGTAAGCAAATACTCTTTGGTCAACAACAATTTTATATTATTTTGTTACCGGCTATTCAGCGCCTGCCCATGTCGGTTTTAGAAAAACTAAACCAGTTCGTTGAAAATGGCGGCATCGTCCTCTCTATTGGACAAACACCACAAGAGTGTAACCAACCGGAACATGAATCCGCTTTTATTAAATTAAACCACCAACTCTGGTTTAAAGGTTCACACTTGCATAGTACCAGTTTTAAAGAATTTCCTTCCGGTGGGAAAACATTTTTCCAGGAGAACATTTCCAAACTAAATGTGCTGATTTCAAACACACAAATCCATATTCATAGTTTTATTAAGTCCAATATGTCTTCAGTACGCTACAGGTTGCGAGAAGATAAGGATCATTATTTTCTTTTGATTGCTAATACGGATTCTCACCATTCCGCAAGCTTTGAGTTTAGTACCCGTTATATTGGCAAACCATATGAATGGGATTTTGAAACCGGAACTTCAAAACCGTATGGACATTGGTATTTGGAAGATGAAATTTTATATATTAAAGACGAACTCCCCGAAGCGGGTCAGCTTTTTTTATTAATAAATAAAAATGAAGGAAATGAGGTATGGCAAATCCGGCAAACGTCCATGAAAGGATTGCATGTTCTCAAACAAACTGCAGAGGAACTTGTTTTTACAGGTCATATACGACGCCCGGGTTATTATTACAATATTTTGCAGCGAAACAAAGAAAGCAAGGAAATTGCCATCCAGGTTAGCAATCGCTTACCTATTTTAAGTATCAGTTCCAAAAACTGGTATTTAGATAGCGAACAGATTAAAGGTGGTGCAGATCTTGGAAATTATGCGCAATTTTTTCCGTACGGAAAAGGCCGTTTTAGCTATAATAAAATTATAAAACTGGAACCTCATTACCTTGAAGATCAACAGCTTACTCTACAATTGGGATCGCTTAAAGATTGGTGTATATTGGAGGTAAATGATCAGATCGTAGGAGAAAAATTCACTTCCCCCTGGGAATTCGATATTACTGATTTTGTACAGGCAGGAGATAATAAAATCAGCATCATTGTTATTAACAATGCTTCAAACTGGTTAGCCAAAGAGAATGAGACATTTCATGTACGTGATTATGGTCTGTTTGGGCCTGTTAAAATTATCCCGGCTGCCCGGTTTCGCATTGACACAGCGCATTAATCCTGAGCGCCTTCACCAATCCAGCGCCGAATACCTTCTATTTGATTTTCGGTGAGTG
This sequence comes from Calditrichaceae bacterium, assembly GCA_024762535.1. GTDB lineage: Bacteria > Calditrichota > Calditrichia > Calditrichales > Calditrichaceae > JANTHG01. The sequence goes on along the minus strand of JANTHG010000225.1, from coordinate 3,218 downwards.
GAGCGCGGTTTAGATAAGGCGGTGGCATCTGATCTTCAAAAACAGTGGGATATCCTTCTTTAAGGATAAGATACAAAGGAGCTATCTCCGGGTGTTGACGATGAATAGTTAAATCAACTAAACGCTCCCCCCGAGATGATAGTTTATGGTCGAGTAATGCTTGTTTATTTATTAATTCAATATACAGTAATTTTTGCTGGGCATCCGTTGGTGAATGACAACCCGTTTCTAAACCACAACGTACTTCGAGCAAGGGTTGGATATCATCATAAAAACTAATATTGCTATCCGGAATTACAAACTGGATATCTTGTGGCCTTACGCCACTATCTGAACAAGAGGATGTGAGTTGGATAAATAGAAAAGACACTACAACCATGAATACTAAACGAACTAATCTGCCCAATGTAATCTTCCTTAACTATTTGTATTTATGTATTTCAGAGTTTTGCCGATATACAAATCATACCAGTAAACCGGTTGAGTAAATTACAATGAGATTGACCTGAGAGCAAATATGGAAAAAACTATCCTGATCGTCGAAGACCATCACGACATGATGTCTATCTTACAAAAGTACTTAGGTGAACACCATTACAAAACAATACCAGCTGAGAATGCTGAAGAAGCCATTCAAATATACCAGAATGGACATCCTGATCTGGTTTTAATGGATTTGATGTTGCCCGGTATGTCCGGTATAGAGGCCATCAAAAAAATTAAAAAAAATATTTCACCCAAAAACTATGTACCTATTATAATAATCACTGCTAAAAATGAAGTATCGGATATTGTAACAGGCCTGGAGGTTGGTGCAGATGATTATGTGGTAAAGCCTTTCCATTTTGATGAATTAATGGCACGTATTAATACCGCTTTGCGGCTTAAAGAATTAAATGAAAAGCTGGTTCAACAATCCGAAGAATTAGAAAAAGCGAATACCCAAATTTCTGAACTCAATCGAAATTTGCTCAACAAAAACAGACAATTGCGAAAAAATATTTATAATTTGCATGGTTTATTCGAAATTTCAATCGAATTGAATTCTATTTTAGACCTACACAGGTTAGTTAATTCTATTTTGTTGACCATTGTCGGCCAGTTTTCTTCCAATAGCGCCTTATTCTTATTGGCATCCAAACCAGAAATTGATCGTTTGGAAATCATTAATTCAAAAGGATTTTACTATGATGCTCTTTCAGATCTGATTATTGAAAAAACAGATCCTTTAATTTCTTATTTTAATAAAAAAGGACTTCCTGATCTGGTCAATCGACTGAAACGTAAAATAAAAAATTCACCGGCTTTAAATCAGTTGTCCGCATTAGATGTCCGAGTGGTTACCCCCATCATTGTAAAGGGAGCAACCGAAGGTCTGGTTTGCCTTGGCCCGCGGGTAAAAAAACAAAGTTACGAAAAACAGGATTTGGAGCAAATTTCCATTTTGGCCAATATTATTGCCATATCCATTACCAATGCAACCTTATACCGTGAGGTAGAACAACTTTCCTATACGGATGGCATGACAGAGTTACATAATTTCCGTTATTTCGATTTGCGTTTACACGAAGAAGTTATACGTCATAAACGTAATAAAACAGGGTTGTCTCTGTTGATTTTGGATGTGGATAATTTTAAGAATTTTAATGATACCATGGGGCATCCGGCAGGCGATGAGGTGCTGAGAAAATTGGCAAAAATTTTAAGAGAAACGGTTCGTGAGAATGATATTGTTGCCCGATACGGCGGTGAGGAATTTGCCGTCATTTTACCCCAGGTGGAAAAAGAAGGAGCTCTTATTCTGGCGGAACGTATTCGTGAGAATATTGAAAAAACCTATTTTGAACACGAAGAAATTCAGCCCCAGGGCAAAGTAACCGTGAGTATAGGCGGTGCCAACCTTCCGGATGACGCAGATGATTATCAAACGCTGGTTAATCGTGCGGATATGGCTTTGTACAAAGCTAAAAATACAGGACGAAACAGGGTAGTGATTTTCAGCGCTGAGGATCAGGAAACAAACGTTCCGCCTGATTCCGAAACAGAGTAAACGTCCGTTCATCCCACAAACAAAAATAAATTTCTTGCAACGATTTACTTTGGGGTAAAAAATCCCTGACCACTTGTAACATAATTCTGGCACACGCCTCCGCAGGGAAACCAAAAATACCTGTGCTGATGGCCGGAAACGCAATGGAATGCAGTTGTTTTTCTTCCGCACGCAACAAACTATTACGGGTAGCATTGGATAGTTTTTCTTCTTCATTCCCCTCACCCATCATCGGACCTACCGCATGAATCACATAGGATGCAGGTAATGTACCGGCGCCTGTACACACTGCGCCTCCCACAAACGTTCCTCCAATGCGGTTGCATTCTTCCTGAATAGAAGGACCACCTTTACTACGAATGGCGCCTGCCACGCCCCCACCCAAAATCAATTGACTGTTAGCCGCATTTACAATAGCATCAACATGCATTTCCGTAATATCGCCCAGTTCCAGGCATATCTTTTTAGCATTAAACGAAAACTCTTTTTCCATACCTTTTTGTCCTGTATAGAGAGAACGGTTACGACCGCTGTTTTGGATTCTACAAAAACATTCCCCTATCAAGGGGGGATTAAGTGGGGTGTTTTTTTTATTTGTAAATTATCGAATAGTGTAAATTTTACAACCCCCTAACCCCCTTTTTTAAGGGGGGATTGAGTATTTCGTATCCGTCATCGCGCTAGCGGGGGACTCGCAATGACGGGAAAAGGGCGTCATCACGAACGACGGAGGAGTGAAGTGATCCGCTGGGGGATTGCTTCGTCACTTCGTTTCTCGCAATGACATTATTGTATTTGGTTTATATCAACAGTCTCTCGATTATGTATCGTAAGGATTCAAAGCATTGAATCCTTACAACGGGTTCTGCCAAAGCCTTTCCCCCCTACCAAGGGGGACTAAGGGGGGTGTTTTTTTATTTGTAAATTATCGAATAGTGTAAATTTTACAACCCCCTAGCCCCCTTTTTTAAGGGGGAATTGAGTTTTTCGTATCCGTCATCGCGCTAGCGGGGGACTCGCAATGACGGGAAAAGGGCGTCATCACGAACGACGGAGGAGTGAAGTGATCCCCAGTGGGATTGCTTCGTCACTTCGTTTCTCGCAATGACATTATTGTATTTGCTTTATATCAACAATCTCTCGACTATGTATCGTAAGGATTCAAAGC
>JANTHG010000224.1 GCA_024762535.1 Calditrichaceae bacterium | reverse complement strand
TGCTTCGTCGCTTCGCTCCTCGCAATGACGTTATATCAATAATCGCTCAACTTAGGTCTTATTTCATATTTCTTATTTCCTAATTCTCTCCCACTCCTGCCAGCTTTTTCACCGCGCTTACAATCATCAAATTGGTCTGCGCCTGGGGCTTAGCAGCCTGTTCCAAAATAACCAGACTTTTTTGAGCCCAGTTTGACGGCCTGACTTTGGGATTTTTACGATACGTCAACGCTTCCAATCCGATTCGGGCGACTGCCGATAAATTTTGTGATAGCTGACGAATTTCAAACAAGACGGGTGAAACGTCAATAATCGGTTGTAAGTTCCCGTCATTATCCGCCCAAAGCTGCAATTGCAATCGAATCTGTTCTTCCAGCTCCAGGTTACTGTTTTTTGCCGCCACATAGTTATCCACTTGTTTACGGAACTTTCTTGCCACAGCAGCATCGGGTCGCGCTGCATCCACTACTCTGGTCAGAGGCGTGTAAGCAAATTGTTTACGTAAGCGGTTGCGGTTGTATATGCGTACCGGTTCAATTACATCCACCAACGTTTTTAGCGCGGAAATATTTCGGTTGCCCGTTAATCGTCTCAGTAACATGTCATAATTTTTTTCATGGGTCAAACCCAACTCTTCCAGATGAAAGGAAACGGTTTCCAATCGTCGGTACATATCATCCACATCGCGTACTTCCCCGGCAGACCAGAGACGCTCGGCTATAGCGGCTGTACGCGGCCAAATGCGCGAATCTACGGTTTCCGGGGAAACCATTTCGGCCCACATAGTTGCCTCGCCGCCCAGAATCAATGACCGCTGATCCGGCGTTACAGGTAAATCCTGCGGAGCCGGGTCATTTAAATAATGGTAATCCGTGGGCTGAATCAGGTCGATGTAGTAGCCATTGGATAAAATGGTCTGATAGCCCTGCTGCGCCGCTTTAATCATGGAATCCCGTCCGCGCCAGGATTGAATAACAATATTGGTGGGCATATCTTTATGCAGAATTTCATCCCAGCCGACCATTTTTTTGCCATATTTGGTCAGTATTTTTAATAACCGGTTATTGAAGTAACTTTGCAGCGCATGATTATCTTCCAAATGATGGGTTTTCATAAACAGTTGAATTTGCGGGTTGGCATTCCATTGTTTTCCGTTATTTTCATCGCCTCCAATATGTATGTAGGCATCGGGAAATAAGGCAGCCATTTCTTTAAAGAAACCATCCAAAAAGGTGTAGGTCGCTTCGATTGTGGGATTAAAAGTAGGATTAAACACACCCCAGTTGCGTTCAATCTTGTAAGGTCCCGGCGCACTGGCCAGCTCCGGATATCCCACCAGCCAGCTGGTAGCGTGACCCGGTAAATCGAATTCCGGTATAACCCGAATACCGCGATCCGCAGCATACGCAATAATTTCTTTTATCTGTTCTTGGGTGTAGTAATTTCCATCCGAGCCTAACTGATGCAACCTGGGATAGGTTTTACATTCCACCCGAAAACCCTGGTCTTCGCTTAAATGCCAATGCAGCACATTTAACTTAACTGCGGCCATACCATCGAGATTACGTTTGATAACTTCCATGGGCATAAAATGGCGGCAGGCATCGATGAGCAATCCCCTCCAGGGGAAGCGTGGTGCATCATTGATTTTCACCTGCGGAAAATAGTAACCCTCTGTATCGGCCGAAAGCAGTTGCAACAGGGTTTCCAGTCCGTGCATGGCGCCCAGGTCTGTTTCCGCCTGTAATTGTATTTGAGAATTTGCTACGGTTAACGTGTAGCTTTCATCTTCATTCAGTTGAATGGCAGCAGGTCTCTTCACGGTTACAAGAAGGTTAGGATGGCATATGGTTTCCTGCGGATCAAAAAAGCTTTGCGGCAAAAACAGTCCGCTACGTCCGGCCAGGCGATGGATCATCCGTCCAACGGCCTTGTACAAACGAGGATGCGGATGTCCTTTAACCTGAACCGTAAAGGATGAATCAACACGTACTTTTCCCTTTTGCCACTCTACCTGCTGTGGTACGGGCATTAAGTTCCGGGTTTGTGCGAACATGGTCTGCACTCCAAAAATCATTACTATCAGAAAAAAGGCTAAACCGTGACTTTTACGTTTCATCGTATTTCCATTTTGTTATTATAACATTCAAGAGTTAATTGCGCCACTCGTTTTCCCAGGCGCCGGCCTTTGGCCAAAAAATATTTTTTACTATCCTCCGGTTTACCGGTTCCTGCTTCCTCTACTACGGTCGAAGCGCCAAATGCGGTTTTCCAGTCCGGCCCGCCAACCACAATCATATTAAAAATGAGCATGGAATGCAGGATATTGAGTTGCACCAGTTCTTCACCGGCAGAAAAGCCTCCGGCGCTCACAAAAGCCGCTCCGATTTTATCTTTCATGGGTTGGCCGTCAAAGGGCCAGTTATTGATGAATTGCTGAACAGCCGGCGCCACATTGCCATTATACACCGGAGAACCAACAATGATGGCCTGCGCCCGTAGCAACATGGGTTCGCGGACGCTGTCCACGGGCAGCGCCTGCACCTGAACACCTGGAACAGAACTCGCGCCTTGGGCTACTGCCTGTGCCATTTCTTCCGTATGACCGGTAACGCTGTACCAGGTAATGAGTATTGTTGGCTTCAGGTGGGATGTTTGCGCCTGAACGGACAGGGCAAGAGTCAGCAACATAAACATTACAAAGAGGTATTTCATGCGCTTAAACTTCCCCGTTTGTTTAAATCCATATTGATGCCCCAGCCGGCAGCCAGTCCAATCAATAGAATAATACTACCCGAAAGATATTCCTGCAGAATAATCTGGCCAATGCCAAACAGAAAAGCGTAGACCAAAACAATTCCAAGAAGCCAGTTCAGAAAGAGGCGTCCGAATCCGCTGTCCCCTTTGACTTCCGGCACAAGTTTCTGAATCGCTTGCCAGCCTAATCCACCGGGATGCGTTCGCTTAAAAAAGGCGATGAGAGTGGATTCTTTTTCCGGCCGGGTTAAATAGGTAACAGTTAGCCAGACAATCGTGGTTCCCAAAACAATGGGATACAGGGTAATCGGCGACTGCATGCCAAAACCCCAGCGGGCAATGGGATAAATAATTAAAGGCGCTATCATGGCCGAAATTTCGGACCAGGCGTTAATCCGCCACCAGAACCAGCGCAAGATTAACACAGCCCCCATCCCGGCGCTGGCGTTAATGATAAATTCCCAGGCGCCCGAAACCGTGGTTAAGAAATAACGGGTAATCAGTAGAGAAAAAATCGTCATAAAAACAATGCCCAATCGGGATACAAGCACATAGTGTTTTTCATCTGCTTCTTTTCGAATGAAACGGCGGTAAAAGTCATTGATTAAATAGGATGTTCCCCAGTTAAGCTGAGAGGCAATGGTGGACATATAAGCGGCCAGAAACACGGCAATCAGCAGTCCCAGTAATCCGGCCGGCAAATAGCGCAGCATCAGTTTGGGATACATAACACCCGGGTCTACTGTATTTTCATAATTTTCGTACATGGCTTTAAAAGCGGGCGTCTGCACCTGCGGGTCCGTGGATGTACGGAATGAATGAGACTGATACACCTGTTCCACTTTGGCAAAGAGAGCGGGATTTTGCTGTTTAATTTGTTCCGTATTTTCAGAGCGCGGCAAAATGACCAGCGCAGCCAATGCCACCAGAATCCAGGGCCAGGGCCGCAGTGTGTAATGCGCAATGGTAAACCAGAGTGTGGCAAACAAACTGTTTTTTTCATCTTTGGCAGACATCATGCGCTGTGCTATGTAACCACCGCCACCGGGGTCCGCGCCCGGATACCAGCTGGACCACCACTGCAAACCAATGTGAGCAAAAAAAGCACCGACCGAAATAGCCATGGCTCCGCCGGTTACGCCACCCACTGTAACATTCCCTATTCGTGGGAAAAATTCCAGAATTTGCGGCGCTAGTTTAGATTTCATGGAAGTGATGCCGCCTACTTCGGGTAGCTGCACAACAATGATGGCCAGTACAATACAACCGAGCATGGCAAACACAAACTGGAAGCTATCGGTTCTGGCCGTTCCCACCAGGCCGGAAGCCGAGGCGTAAATGGCAATAATGAAGGCTGCAATTACCACTAACGTAAAGGCATCAAAACCGGGAATGGTTACCTTAAATATTTTTTCCATGGCTTTATTCACCCAGCCCATCACAATGGCATTCATAAACAGGCCCAAATAAATAGCCCGAAAACCACGCAGAGCGGCAGCCGCTTTACCGGAATAACGCAATTCCACGAATTCCACATCGGTCATAATCCCTGCACGCCGCCAGAGTTTGGCGAAAAAGAAAACCGTAAGCATTCCGCCAATCGCTAGATTCCACCAGAGCCAGTTTCCGGCAATACCGTTTTTGGCAACCAGTTCGGTTACAGCCAGCGGTGTATCTGCGGCAAAGGTAGTGGCCACCATGGCTGTTCCTGCAATATACCAGGGTAAATTCCTGCCGGAAAGAAAAAATTCGCCGGTATCTTTACCCGCCTGTTTGGAATAGTAAGCGGCAATTCCAAAAATGATAATAAAAAACAATACAATAACACTGATATCCAAAAGCTGTAAAGAATGCATACGACCTCTTTATGGCTGAACTATGATTGAATCATATAAATTTATCAGTTTTATGACAGGTTGCAAAAATAAATTTTAAAGGGGAAAATTAAGATTTAAAATTATAAATTGAGGATTGAGGGGGACTTGTTATGAGAACTCAGGGCAAAAATGATGCCCCGAGAACACGAAAAATTGAAAGTTCCTATGCCTTTTCCGCTTCTTCCAAAGCAGATTGGACGATTTGCGGCTCGTGAATCATGCTGGGGATGCAACGCGGGCACACCCACAGTTCTTTGCCTTTGTAACTCATACGCACCACCGGCACATCCTGCTCGGATGTTCGGCAATTAAAACAAATTTTGTGTTCCATAGCATTTTCCTCTTTTTAAATTGCCTTAATGTGATTTAATTGCCAAACCCAAAACAGATTTATTTTATTCCCATCATTGGGATAATTCATTCAAATGGCTGATTAAGGCTC
>JANTHG010000223.1 GCA_024762535.1 Calditrichaceae bacterium | reverse complement strand
AGATGGCAAAGGGGAGGCGCAAAAACCTACCGGCACCATGGGATTCGCCTATTTGGAAAGCCCCGGCCTGGCCTATGACAATGTAGATAATGATAATGATGGTCTCGTCGATGAAAAGCGTAATAATGCGGCCGGAAGTGTGGTTGGCCCCACGGATAACATTTATGATCTTCAGAAATTTCTTGAAGCATATCATTTAAATATGGAAGATTTGCACGAGCATTATGAGGGCGATGAAGATCAGGATTGGGAAGACGGTGTGGATTTGAATGGTGACGGTATATACCAGTCCAATGAATTTGCCGGAGATGATGTGGGGCTGGACGGTGTAGGCCCGACAGAATTGAATTACACCGGCCCCGATGAAGGGGAGGCTAATCACAGGCCCGATTATGTACAGGGTCTGGGTTGTGAACCAAATTTCAATGCTACCGATGTAACCGAATCGGATATGGTTGGTTTAACCTCTTTTTATATGTTCCCTGTGCCGCAGCATAAACCGCCTTACAAAAACTGGTTTCGCAATGACGAATCCATGTGGACACTGATTGGGCAGGATTCATTAGTGGAATATCTCGGGAATATTTCCAATTTGATTGAAACTTTTGCATCCGGGCCGTTTCCATTGTATCAGGGCAGTGAGGAGCGTATTTCCATGTCTGAAGTGCATTCCTATGATGCGCTGGAAGGATTGAACTCCAGTGAGCACAATGCGCCCGCCCTGTACGAAGCTAAACGCATTGTTCAGGTGATTTATGAAAAAGATTACCGGTTTGCCCAGCCACCTAAAATGCCTACGCTTACGGCCACTGCCGGTGACGGTAAAGTGATTTTAACCTGGGACAATATAGCGGATACCAAAACCCGAGACCCGTTTATGGGAAATATTAATGATTTTGAAGGCTATAAACTCTTCCGGGCTACGGATAAAAAAATGGCCGATGCCCAGCTCATTACCGACGGCTTTGGAACCGCTTCTATTTTAAAACCCATCTTTCAATGTGATTTAAAAGACGGACGTCGCGGATTTGCCAATTATGGCGCCTTAAACGGAGCGGAATATAATTTAGGCTATGATACAGGCATTGTGCACCATTTCATAGATAATAATGTACAAAACGGACGAACCTATTATTATGCGTTGGTAGCCTATGATTATGGAAACAATGAACTCGATCCCGGTATTTCGCCTTCGGAAAATAATATTGTAATTGAATTGAACGAAGCGGAAGAAGTCCGTCGTTTGCAGGACGGTACGCTGGCGATCGGCCAAAATGTAGCCATTGTGGTGCCCCATCAGCAGGCAGCTGGGTATATCCCGCCTACCATTGATCAGCAGGAAGAACAACAAACGCTGGGCGCAGGTTCCGTATCAGCAGAAGTATTGGCTAAAAACAGTTTGAAAATGGGCCATACCTACAAAGTGAAATTTGATATGGATACTCTGTATGCAGTCCCGGATTATGATCATGGCCTGCTGTACTCCAATAGCGGTATGCGCGTATATGATCAAACAGCAGGGGATGAACTGGTGTATCAGGAATCGCCGCAGCATCTTACTTATAGTAATTTGATGTATCATGACACTCTGGATTATTGGACGTTCCGTGCCAATAGTGATATATCCACAGATGTATTTGATGGTATTCGTCTGAACATGCGATTCCCGGTTGAACTGCCACAGTTTAATGCATCCGAATCCGGTTGGCTTAAAGGGGATGCAAGCATTTCGGTAATTCCGGCCAATGATGCTGTTAATTATTTCCCCTGGGATTATGACATCGTTTTCACTGATGATGACTCGGCGCATGTGGGGCAAATTAATTCTCAGAATATTAAAGATGAAACCGGCAGCACAGTTCGTCGTACCAATTTGCTCTTTCATGTACCCTTAAATTTTTATGTACTCAATAAATCCTTTACCGACAGCACCGGCGCTTACGAACGTCTGGATATTGTGGTGCATGATGTGAATGGAAATCACCAATATGATTGGGATGCCGATCGCCTTTTAGTGGGGCCACTTAATTCCAAAGGATATTGGGCAGGTACCGCTTTTGCATTGAATTTTAACAGCATCACAGACAGTAGCGGTCTTCCTGCGGCAGGCGATGTCTACCGCATCACGCAAACCCGGCCGTTCTGGAGCAGCGATTCCATCTTATTTACCGTAAATGAAGAAGCGGCTTTGGACAAAGTGGAATTAAAAAGCACCATGAACGATATTAAGGTTGTTCCTAATCCTTATGTGGCAACCAATGCAATGGAACCGGCTGTTTCTAATCCCTATCTCAATCAGCGGCGGCGTATCATGTTTACCCATTTACCGGCAAGCTGCCATATTAAAATATTTACGGTTAGCGGTGTGCTGGTAAACGAGCTGGATGTAAATAACCCTAGTGATAACGGCATAACCCATTGGGATTTAACTACGAAAGAGGGGTTGGAAATCGCAGCGGGTATCTATGTGTATCAGGTAAAAGCTACGGAAACAGGCGATACAATAATCGGAAAATTTGCGGTCATTAAATAATGATTTTCAGGAGCGTTTATACAATGAAAAAATTCTATTTATTATTTGTTATGCTATTTGGGTTTATCACAGCCTTACAGGCACAGCGGCCCTATCGTGTCGGCACAACCACTGCGAATTTTCTTGAAATTGGTTATGGCAGTGCCGGTGTAGCCATGGGAGATGCTCAGGTAAGCATGGTGCACGATATTACCGGCATCTACTGGAATCCCGCCGGTATGGCCTTTATGAAACAAAACGAAGCACGCTTCATGTACCAACCCTGGATTGCCGGGATTAACACTTCCTTTGCCGCTGCCGGCGTGGTACTACCGGGCATTGGAACGCTGGCCGCCGGACTGGTGAGTATTAATTATGGCGATATGGCGGTAACTTCGCTGGATGCACAGGAAGGTACCGGCGAGTTGTTCCAGGCCGGTGAATATGCGTTTTCCTTGTCTTTTGCACGCTTGATTACAAATTGGTTTGCTTTTGGTGCCTCGGCCAAATACATCAGTTCCAGTATCTGGCATATGACTGCCAGCGCTTTGGCTGTGGACCTTGGAGTGATTGTGAATACAGATTTCTTTTCTCCCACGGGCGATCGTAAAGATGGGCTGCGCATTGGGATGAGTATTTCCAATTATGGTACCCGTATGAAATATGACGGACTGGATTTGGTTCACCCTATAGATCCCTTGCCGGATGAACATGGCAACTATGCTGACGTGCCGGGTCAGTATCGAATGAACGAATGGGAATTGCCGCTCATCTTCCGGATTGGGTTGGCTCAGAAAATAGTCAAGCTCGACCAACATCAGGTTACCTTAGAAGTGGATGCGCTCCATCCGAACAACAATGCGGAATCGGTAAATGCCGGACTGGAATACGCGTTTACCCTGCCTTCGACCGGCAGCTTCTTTTTACGGGGCGGCTATAAAGCACTTTGGCTACCCGATTCCCAATACGGTTTAACCTTAGGTCTGGGTTTCGAAAAATATCTAATGCAAAATGTTACCATCCGTATGGACTATGCCTACCGTTCCATGCCCACATTCGGCAACATTCACAGTTATTCACTGGGTTTTACATTTTAAAGGGGTGGTATGAAGCTTAACAGTTTACTTGTATTTCTTCTTAGCTTTTTATTGTTAAATTGTACCCAGGGAACGCAAGAGTCTAAACTATCCGAATTCCCTTTTGAAGCGCCTTCCGACAGCATGCTGAATCCATTTGTGCAAAATCAGTTGCTGGGCAGAGGGATCAACATGGGGAATGCGCTCGAAGCGCCCAATGAAGGGGATTGGGGTGTGGTTATTAAAGAGGTCTATTTTGATTCCATTCGTTCAGCAGGATTTCAGTCCGTGCGTATCCCGGTTCGCTGGTCTGCGCATGCGCTTACAGAAGCGCCATTTACCATTGATGCTGATTTTATGATCCGTGTTGAGCAGGTAGTGCATGCCGCTCTGGAACGGAACCTGGCTGTGGTTTTGAACATACATCACTATCAGGAAATTATGACCGACCCAACAGGACAGAGTGAACGCTTTCTACAGTTATGGCAACAAATTGCTGAACGTTTTAAACTCTATCCCGATCGCTTGATTTTTGAGATACTCAATGAACCCAACGATCAATTAACGGCAGAAAAATGGAATCAGCTTTTTCCGCAGGCAATTACTGTTATTCGTGAGACCAATCCCTTTCGCACTCTAATGGTTGGAACAGCGGAGTGGGGTGGGATTTCAGCATTGTCCGCGTTATCCATTCCGGATAGTCTGGAAAACATTATTGTAACCTTTCATTACTACAATCCCTTTCATTTTACGCATCAGGGAGCGGAATGGGTGGATGGAAGCAGTACCTGGCTTGGCACGACCTGGTCCGGAAATACGCAGGAAAAGAATGCGGTGATCAGTGATTTTGGTAAAGTACTTTCCTGGAGTAAAAGCCACAACCGACCCATTTTTATGGGTGAGTTCGGAGCATACTCCAAAGCAGATCAAACTTCACGGGTAACCTGGACGCAGTTTGTTTCTACCCAGGCAAGCCAACTCGGTTTTAGCTGGGCCTACTGGGAATTTTGCTCGGGATTTGGTGTTTACAATCCGGACACGGATCATTTTTATCCGGATTTGTTACAGGCGCTCATTCCATAATTTTCATTAACAATGGACAAAAATGAAACACTCTATTTTAAAAATACTATCGGCCCTGCTTACAGGGTTGATTTTTTTAACTGCCTGCAAACAATCGCCGCAACCGGCGCCCGAACCACCCATCGCCAAAATAGCTGATAAAACAATTTTTAAAAATGAATTTATCCGCAGAGCCGAATACACCATCCGGCCGGACTGGTGCAAAGGGGATTCCTATATTCACCGCAAAATAGTGCTGAACAGTCTGATTGCCGAAAAGTTGCTGGCCTTGGAAGCAGGCGAAGATAACCGTCTGACACGCAATGAAGAATTTCAATTATATATGCAGGGTAGGAAAGAACAGGCCATGCGTCAGTGGTTATATGAAAAAGAAGCCGTGGAAAAAGTACAATTAGACCCGGCAACA
>JANTHG010000222.1 GCA_024762535.1 Calditrichaceae bacterium | reverse complement strand
AACAGCAAAGCTTTTTATTACAGACTAACATTTTGTAATATCTTCAGGTTAGATAAAAAATACATTTACAATATCCGGTTGTTACATAAGCGTTCAACAAAACAAAATAAATTTCAAACTGAGTGGGCGCCTGAAATACAAAATCGGGTTGGTGGTTTGGTGTTGCAACAGTTATCTGTGCTAATCCGTGCAAGTCTTGGTTGTGTTAAGGGTAAAGCGCAAATCCCGACAACGAACCAGCCTAAACTCAGCACCCCATTTCCGAGTCCAGCATAGAGAGGCGTTCCCTGTACCGTTGCAGCCGTTCTTCCTGGGGTAAAGTGTTTTTATTGCGTTTCCGGGCGCCCGTAATCCAAATACCCAGCTTTTGCGTCAACTCTTGCAAGAGCCGGTATTCCTGTTCCCGGCTTAAAACCGATTGTTGCAAGAGCTTTTCCAAAGCGCGAATGCGCCAAAAGCTCATATTCTCTGTACGGGATAACTGGTCCGCGTGCCCACCGTGTTTAATAATTCCCGCTGTTGTATCCAGGCCAATGGGATAGCGCGCCGCTATGCGCAGCCACAATTCATAATCTTCCGAAACGGGAAACGTTTCATCGAACAGCCCCACCTCGTCCAGCAAGTCGCGTTGGATAACCACAGCCGAAGGCGAAACAATGCATAACGGCAGAGACTGTTTGAAAATATCCCCGCCGTATTTTTTATGTTTCTCTTTGGGATGAATTTGTATCCCGTTTCGTATCCATAGTTCTTCACTCTGAAAAATTCGGCACTCCGGATGATTTTGAATATACTTTTCGGCCATTGTCAGCTTTTCCGGCAGCCATTCATCATCACTGTCCAGTAGCGCAATCCAGTTTCCCGTAGCCCGCCCTATCCCCGCATTCCGCGCAGCCGAAACGCCTTTATTTGATTGAGAAATCAGTTGAACAGCAGGAACAAACGTATGCACAACTTTTAGCGTTTCGTCCGTGGATCCATCGTCCACCACAATAATTTCATCAGCCGGACGCGTCTGTTTCAAAACCGATTCAATGGCGCGGCGCACGAGTTGCGGGCGATTAAATACGGGAATGATGACCGAAAAACGAGGCGTTTCTTTCATAGGCATTGGTTTAAGCTACGTGTTTTAAGAGCAATGGATACAAGGCCTGTGCTAAGCGCTGACTATAGGAATGCAAATGTTGTAAAAAATCCTTTTCGGTTTGCGCATCCGCATAGTCGGAGACCATTTTAAAAGCGGCAAAAGGAATATCCCGGGTTCGACACTGTTCCGCTAAGTAGAAGGCTTCCATATCTACCAGGTCCGCGCTTGTTTGCGCTCGCAAACGATCCCGTTCTTCCGTATTGGTCACAGCCTGCAGAGCAGTAACTAATCGAGCCACAGGAAGCTCGGGCAACGCTTCTTGCTCCGGGAGTACAAAGGAATTTGTGGATGTAAGCGATTGAACGTGAGTAATCTGAAAAATCTGAGCCGGATGAAATTGCCTGTGCAGCGCACCTGCCAATCCCGCATTCCACACAGCCGCGGGCTGAAACTGTTTGAGGTAAGCCTGCAAAACACTGCCGGCAGTCTGACCGACTCCGGTTCGCAGAAAATGCATGTGCTCGCTGAGGTATAAACTGCCACCACCCGCGATTGTTTGTTTTTTCAGCAAAGGGAAAGAACCGGCAATGGGCATTAATTCCGATTTCAACGCGGAGCAGATGGTAAGCATATATTCCTTATTTATGGTTTTGGTAGACGGATTCCCGTTTAGCTTTAATCGGTATCAAACGGGATTCAGCCTTTTTAACCAGCTGTGTACTTATTTCTCTTGCCACATCAAAGGCCATATAGGCAAATGGTAATGCGATGAGTACAAAAACAACGACCTGTGCAATATGCTGTGCCATAAAGAGACTCCTTAATTTTTTAACTGGAATCATATACGCAGTTCAGATGCTCAGGTTGCAAAAAAATTAGCCCACCGCTTGTTCCATTACCGCAAACTGTTCTTCAAAGGGTCTGTTTGTATCCAGCTGATAAAACTTTTTTTGATAGGATTCCTTATCCCACGCCAGAAACTGGGCCCTATTCAACAAAGCAAAAAAGCGTTTCTGCCTGTGCAGTTCCTGTTCATATTCCCTTTGGAAATCGCTGAGCTTGTTGGATTCCTTGCTTTGCATTCCCGGGCAATCGTCCACGGGCGGCGCCAGGTGCCAGGTTTCCCTGTCGTGTTCAAAATCAATCACCCGGGCAATGGGTGCCATAGCGCAAATCAGAGGCTTGTGGTCGGGATGCAAACGGCAGATGCCGCGTGTTTCTTCATTAATTAAAAAAGGACAAAAACGAAATGGTTTGCGTTTAAAGCGCATACGCGGCAGCCAGACGCCCTGTTCTGTTTCGATGAGTTTTACTAAGTTTGCAGTAAAAAGCTGATCAGTGGAATCAAATTCCAAAAACCGGGCCATTTTGTACAGGTCAAATGGATTTAAATGAACCTTTTGGGAACCGGTACAACAGTTGGCGCACAGCGTGCAACGAAAGTTGTAATACTCAGTAATCTCAGGGAATTGTTCGGGATTCACAGTATCTTTCAGTTTTGAGAATGACAAAGTACAATTTTATAAATTAGCAGAATTTTTGCAAGCAAATATCGCAATCTTTATTGCATTTTATATTGTAATTTGGGATATTCTCTTATAATGGAACTATTTTATGCAGCGCAGGAACAAATCAGCGCAAACGAGATTATTCTGGATGAATTTGAACGTAAACACGTTCTGCAGGCACTGCGTAAATCGGAGGGAGACGAAGTACACATTACAGACGGCGCCGGCCATTTGTACCGCACACGTCTTATCCGTGAACAAAAACCACTGACCTTAGAAATCATTGAAAAAGTAAATAAGCAACGATTAAAGCCTGAACTTTGGTTAGCCATCGGCTTTATCAGACCGGCTCGGCTGGAATTTGTACTGGAAAAAGGAACGGAACTGGGCATACAGCGTTTTTATTTGCTGCGCACACGCTACGCTAATTATTTTAGCGAGAACACCAAACGCTTTGCAAAAATTCTACGACAGGCGCTCAAGCAGAGTCAGCAGTACTATTTACCGGAGATCATAACCTTTGATTCCATAGAACAATTTGTAAACCGGTTGCCAAAAGAAACAAAGAGATTGATTGCCGTAAATCCGGACTATCCGGTTCTGTTTTCGCAAATACCGCCGTCTGAATCCAGGCCAACTCTGTTGAACATTGGTCCGGAAGGCGGTTTTGCAACCGAAGAGATTGAATATTTCATAGAAAATGAATTTACGCCTGTTTCACTCGGAAAAACCCGGTTACGGGCCGAAACAGCAGCGATTAGCGGAATCTCAGTAATTCATCAATATATTTATCAGTAAAGGAGGAATTAACTTGGCACACGAAGATTGTGTATTTTGTCAGGTATTCGAGAAAAAGCTTCCCGGTAAAATCGAATATGAAGACGACGACCTGGCTGTAATTTGGGATATTAACCCGCAAGCGCCGGTACATTTACTGATCATTCCCAAAAAGCATATTGCCAAACTTTCGGAAGTGGAAGATGACGATTCCGATTTATTATGCAAAATGTTTATTGTGGCACGGAATGTGGCTAAAAAATTAAAACTGAATGAAAGCGGATATCGCCTGGTAGTTAATGAAGGAAAAGGCGCCGGGCAGACCATTTTCCATCTGCACATGCACCTGTTAAGCGGACGCCGTCTGATGTGGCCTCCGGGTTGATTTAGGCTATTTAAAACTAAAAAAGGGCTGCCAAACGGCAGCCCTTTTTGTTTTATTTCGTTTCAGTCGGAGCTTGGCGCCCGTGTAAATATTTGGCCAGAAATTTTTCCATGGCATTATAAAATTCGAAGCGGTTTTCTTCGTTATGGAATCCATGTCCTTCGTTATCCTTCACCATGTATTCCACTTCCACGCCGCGTTTCTTAAGCGCTTCTACCATCTGATCCGATTCGGCCTTGTTTACCCTGGGATCATTTTTACCCTGGGCAATAAACAAAGGCGCTTTGATTTGATCTGCATGTAAAACCGGCGATGCGGCAGCAAGCAATTCTTTATCTTTTACCGGATCACCAACCATTTCGTGGAACATATCCAGATACGGCTTCCAATATGGTGGAATGGTATTCATAAACGTAAAGAGATTGGCAACGCCCACATAATCAACGGCGCAGGCATACAAATCAGGTGTAAATGCAACACCGGCCAAAGTGGCATAACCGCCGTAAGAACCACCGTAAATAGCAATGCGTTTCGGATCGGCAATTCCTTGTTTAATCAGCCAGTTGACGCCATCGGTAATATCATCCTGCATGGTTTTGCCCCATTGTTTGAAAGATATTTCCCAAAAATGGCGGCCATATCCGGTGGATCCGCGGAAATTCATTTGCAGCACAGCATAACCACGATTGGCCAGGAACTGAACTTCGGGATTAAAACCCCAGCGATCACGCGCCCAGGGTCCGCCATGGGGATTAATTACAACCGGCAGATTTTTCGCTTCTACACCTATAGGCAGGGTTAAATACCCATGAATCGTCAAACCGTCACGGGTCTGATATTTAATGGGTTTCATTTCTGCCATATCCTCTTCATTAATCCATGGACTAACGTCAACCAGTTTCTTAAAATCCTTGCTGGCCAGATCGTAAAAATAATAGGCGCCTCGGGATCGGTCGCTGTATGTACGAACCAAAACCTTGTCTTCATTTTTATTCATACTTGTAACCGCTATTTCATACCCGGGCAGTTTTGCCTGTAGTTCTTTTTGTAATTGTTTACGCTGTTCATCAAAAAAGTGGTAGTGCTGTTTATCGGTATAATAAGCCACGCCGGTAATTACTTTACGTTTTTTCGATTTTAATAGAGAAGATACATCCACATCCGGATTCTGATAAATAACTTCCAGTTCTTTAGCTTTTGCTAAATCGTATTTTACAATAACGGATTTATCACGTCCTAAATTGGAAGCGGCATATACTACGTCACCATTATCAAACGTAAAAAAGAGCGGAGACAATGTTTCTTTGAAATTGGTTGTAAGCAC
>JANTHG010000221.1 GCA_024762535.1 Calditrichaceae bacterium | reverse complement strand
AGATAATTAATGGGTAAACTGTTGGGTGTGGGAAATTCCGAAGTTAGGTTGTATGTATGCCAAGTGGTTCCACCATCTGTACTGCGGCTGGAATAGATATTGGCGTCAAATACGGCCGGGTCGTTCCAGATAGAAAACAGATTAAACAGGGTTCCGTCATCCGCCAAATCAATGGTAATCACGCCGGTATTATTGTCAATATCGTCCGCCACCACCGGAGTGGACCACTGATGTGTAAAGGCATCCACAAAGGTTAATTTGGAAAACATGGCGTCGCGCTTACCTTCCGCGTTTTTTTCCTTCCAGGCGGCATAACAAATATTGCTGTCCGGATGCGCGATGATGGCCGGTAAACCGGTGGCATTATCCACAGAGTTGCTTAATTTTGCCACATCCCAATTTCCAAAAATACTATTGTAAGTTGCATAATGGATATCCATACTGCCATTCGTGTAGTTGCTGGCCGGTTCAAAAATCACAACCACATTTCCGGCTGGTGTACGCGCGATATTCCGGCCTCCTGCATAGCGAGTGGCATTGTAGTAATCCACCTCACAAACCGGCGCTAAACTGGTTTGCGCCAGCAGCGTTCCGCTTAGCAGAACCATACTCATAAAAAGTAATACTTTGTTCATGGACACTCCTTTAATGATGAAACATACTTTTTCATTTATTGCAACAACAACATTTTACGTGTTTTTTTATACCTGCCTGTGCGCAACGTATAGTAATAAATTCCACTGGGCAAACCGGAAGCATTGAACGGTACAGAATACTTC
Source organism: Calditrichaceae bacterium (assembly GCA_024762535.1). GTDB lineage: Bacteria > Calditrichota > Calditrichia > Calditrichales > Calditrichaceae > JANTHG01. The sequence goes on along the minus strand of JANTHG010000221.1, from coordinate 4,327 downwards.
CCCGGATTTTGGGTTGTGTTCACTAACGTACGCACCAATTGTCCCAATACATTATAAACCGATAAAGTAGTTCTGTCTACCTTATCCGAGCCGGGAATTTCATAGCGAATAACCGTAGCTGGGTTAAAAGGATTGGGATAGTTCTGCATCAAATTAAAGCCGAAGGAAACGAATGCCTGCGGCTCAATGGATACATAATTATCAAAATATACCGTATCCAAATTCTGATATTCCTCCCATCCGATAACATAACTTCGGTTTACCGCTTCCATCTGCGTGCCTTTAGGGCCGGCAATGGCAAAGCGATAGCTGAGTTCTTCCCCGGCGTGGTCCAAATCGAAACCAAGCGTTAAACTATAAATTTTGTCCGAGTCCGCGTCCATAAATGCCCGGCTGTTTTGACTGCCGTAAAGAGGCGGAATATTTCCACGCAGCACCAGACTATCCCCTTCCTCCAAAGTTTGATAGCGCATATCCACATTAAACGTTACCTTGCGGTCGCCACCTAAACTTATTTTTTGAACCGCTGACCAATCCCACCAAATGCCGTCACGACGGGCGCGTACACGGTAGTAGTAATTGCGCACATCCGGCACCGAAACAGCCCAAAAGGTATCTGCAATCGCTGCATTTAAAGTAGTCCAGGGACCGGACAAAGCAGTTGCCTGCTGCAGTTCATAGTACTCTGCCTTCTGATTGGGACTGACCTGCCAGGATAGAATAAATGATTTTTCACTGGTCTGTTGTACAACGGGTTCAATCATCGGATTGGGCACAATGCCTTTAGCAGCGCCAATCACGATGGTGTAACCGCCGGCATTCCAGGTACCGCTAATATCATAAAAACCGTTATCATCGCCATCCCAGCCCATATTCAGATGATAATAGCCATTGGATTCGGCGAAACCGTCCACAACCACAGAATGGCCCAAACCGTCCGAACGCTTGATGGAAAGCAGAACAGGCCGGGCGTCTTTCATATTATTTTCCAATTCAGACCAAAATCCGCTTTCATTTACACTTTTGTAATGGCCGCTGCAGCGAAAATAATTATGCAGGGCGTTGGGCGCATCTGCGGTTTCGGCTGTGGAACCGTTACTCTCAAAATCCATATTTACACTAATGGAAGTATGATACGAAAGCAGTCCCGCCGCTTTGCGCTGTGCTGTCGTGGCAAATACATCCTTGTAAATGTCGAGGATATTAGGCCAATCGTAATGGGTTGTATCGAAGGCCGCGCAAAGCTGTCCGGCATCGTCTTCATAGTAGCAATGCGTACCGGTTCCCACAACGGGCCAACGGTAATAAGCCAAAACCTCGGCCATAGCCGTGGCCACACATCCGGTAGACCAGTGGTTCGGTGTATAATAATTAAAGGTTAAATTGCCATTCACATATCCCTGGCCCCAAACGGGTGTGGGAAAATAATAAATGCTGTCTGCATCAACGCTAACTGTTTTGGAAAGACTCTCACGTGAATCTATCAACCTTTGCCAGCGTATCCGGTTTTGTTCCGAAACACCTTTCTTGCCGGAAACCAATTTTTCACGATTTTGCACATCGCTGAGCAGCATATCCAATGTGGGCCAACGCCCCGTAAAGCGGGAATCCATAGAAAATCCCAAAACAGGTTTTAAATTTGAATCCGCTGAAAGCAGCACAAAACCGAGGGGTTGCAAATGAACGGCCCAGGCCTTGATTGTACCGCCAACATCCGTTAATTTTTGCACTGCATCCACAACAAACGTTTGATTGGATTGTCTGAACAGAGCTTCCTGCTCTACAAAATGCTGCGCCGCTTCCCGGATTTCCGTCCGGGACAAAACAGCCGCCTGTACCCTGATAGTTGAGAGAAAAACAATCAAAGCCAATACAGCAAATGGAATTCCTCTTCTACGAAAAACGCGGGACATCTTTTTGTTAGTTTCCGTTTTAATAACGTACATTGATTTTCATTTCTACGCTTAGCACTTACTTAACACAGCGAAACCCCACATCCACTAAAGTGGCGTTGGGATTAATCCCCAGCCTAAACGTGGTGCGTGCCACCCAGGGTTCCAGATTCCAGGCGCCGCCGCGTACTGTCCGCATACTGCCCTTCAGCGGCCCCTGCGGATTGATTGCTTTTTTATCGCTCTCTTGTTTGTAGCGTCCGTACAAGTACCAATCCGAACACCATTCCATTACATTGCCGCTCATATCATACAGACCCGCCGGACTTGCATACGGATACCAGCCAACCGGTGTGGTAAAAGCGTCAACGCCTTGTTCAAAAGGGTCGCCGCTATCTTCACAATTGGCTCTATTCAGAGCTATGACATTTTTTTGGTACGCATAGGCAAATTTTTTCTTTGTTCGTTTGTTCCAGCTTGCCGCTAGTTCCCACTCCGCTTCGGTTGGCAAACGTTTCCCTGCCCACTCGGCGTAGGCGTTGGCGCCATACCAGCTTACATATAGTACCGGAAAATATTCTTTTCCGGTTTCCACTTTAAATTGATTATGTTTAAAAATAATTTGGCTCAAAGGAGCGGCCTGTTTACTACGGCAAAAAATATGCTGCGCTGTGTGCGCATCCCGAATAACGCCGTGAGTTACGGTAATTTTACCTTTTTTTAAGGCGGCTTTTAAAAATCGAACATATTGTTCGTTACTTACTTCGTAGCGGTCCATTTTAAATGTATTAACTGTAACCGGATGCTGCGGACGTTCACTGGACCAGCCCTGATTCTTTTCCGCACCCATAGGGAATGTGCCGCCATAAACCGTAACCATCTGCCCATAGTGCGCCGGTTTGCGTACTGTTAGGTGCTGTTCCTGTGGTTTGGTTTCCGTTAAGAGTGAATCCCGAATAAACGTAAACAAATCATTTAAAAATCGTGCGGTATGCGGCTGCACAGCCGGGTCTAGGCGCATGGTATTGGGCGTTTCCATATGCAGGGCATGTTTGACTAAATCCGCGCGCAACGAGCCGTAAACCCGTGTGCCCAGACCGCTGTAAAAAAAGGTAAGCGGAATATTTTGGTAATAATACACGCGGTCTTCCGGTAGATTACCAAAAACCATCTGCGGCGGATGGTCGTAGTATTCTGTGGCATGTTGCCTGTAAAAGTTTTTGATGCGGCGGATTTGTTTTTTGGTAAAACCTTCAGCCATCGCCTCGATAACGGGTCGTTCCACCCGCCTGCCGTCCGGCAATTTAACCGTTAAATCATGCCCGTGAAAACTGCAAAATAATTCGAAGCGTTCGCCGAAGTGCAGATGATTATTATTCCACACACTATCCTGATACATTTGGTACACGGAATCCGCTTTTTCATTCCATACCCGTTCCGGAATAGTGCCGTTGCCGCCGGGTTTGGGTAATTTCATTAAAGGCCGGTTCATATCGAACCATTTGCCGCGATAGGTCAGCCGTGCGCCGTACCCGGCTGTGGAAGGAATTCCATAGGTTTGCGACATTTGCTTAACAATGGCGCCGGTCTGCATATCGCAATCGCCATGGGGCGCGCCATAGGCCATTTTGGGCCATTGCTTTACATCACCTTGATAATTTTCCACAAACAGACGAATCGGCTGGGGCTTTAGCGTGCGTTCAGATTCGGATAAAGGCGTAAGCCGGAGAGAATTATTTTGTCCGAATGTCAGTTTAAGCGGTTTGTAGAAATCGGGATACATGCCAAACACCTTACCCGAAGAAGGTAATTGATATACCCGTAATTCCATTTGAGCGGAATCGCTTAGCACTTGCAACGGATAACCTTCGCTCATGTTTAGCTGACGTATGACTTCTGCAGGTAAAAAGATGGCTGGTCCCAATTGGCGTGTGGCAACCGGCGCTTTAATTAATTTTGCTTTGTAGGTAAGCGTATTTCCCGTGCAGGCCATTAAAGCCATCAAGCCGGATAAAGCGATTATCCGCATCACTTTACGCATGGTTTAGTTCCTCTGTTCTTTGGGCAAATGTTTCGGTAATTTCATTTAAAACAAATTCTTCTAAGGCGCGGTAGAGCGGTACAAAGGATGGGATATGCAGATATTCATTTTCCGTGTGATGTCCTTCGCCCACTACTTTAACAATGAGAATGGGAATATCTTTCCGGGCGTAAAAGCGCGCGTCCGACGAACCGTTTTCGGAACGAACAATCACAGGACGACCATATTGTTTTTCCAGAATGGAACGAAAACGCAGCACATGTTCATCGTCGGCAGGAAGATAAACCCGTTCGCTTGCCATAAGTTTTTGAATCTGCACATCGCCGCATAATTCGCTTAACTGGTCAAACAGGACGTCGGTTGATATATCGTCGGTAAAGTAGATATTTACCTT
>JANTHG010000220.1 GCA_024762535.1 Calditrichaceae bacterium | reverse complement strand
TGATGGCTTTCATCATCAATGGCAATGCGTTCCGTTTCGATTTCCGGAATCTGATTTAATAAACCGGTTTTGGTAAGCAGAATCTGCGCTTCGGTATCTTCAACAATAATCCGGATACGTTCTTTGGGGTACGAAATATCCAAAGGTGCATAAGCTGCTCCGGCTTTTAAAATCGCCAGGAACCCATAAATCATTTCTATGGATTGCTCCATATACAACGCTACAAAATCACCCGGCCGAACACCTTTTTGTATAAGAAAGTGCGCCAGTTGGTTTGCGCGGCGGTTTAGAGCCTCATACGTTAAAACCGCGACATCGTACTCCAGGGCGATGGCATCGGGCCTCTGCTCAACCTGATTTTCGAACAATTCCACTACACTAGCCTGTCGGGGATAGTCGGTTTGGGTCTGATTCCAGACAGTCAGCATTTGCATCTGCTCTTCCTGAGAAATCAGGGTTAGTTTGGAAATAGGTATTTGCGGATTTCCTGCAATGTTTTCGAGCAGAGTTTGAAAATAACGAGCATAGCGCTGAATCGTTTTTACGCTGAATAAATCGGTGTTGAATTCAAACGTGCACTGAATGCCATTATTGCGTTCCAGCATCAATAACAAAAGGTCAAATTTTGCTACTTCTATCTCGATATCCACAATTTCGATTTTTACGTTTTCTTTTTCCAGTGTTTCAAAGGGTAGTTGCTGTAAATCGAACATAACCTGAAACAGTGGGGAATGGGAAAGTTGGGAACCGGCGCTGACCGCTTCAACAATTTTTTCAAAGGGAATATCCTGGTTGTCCGAAGCACTTACAATATCATTTTTAACGTTTTGAATGAGGGTAGAAAAAGAGATATCTTCATCAAATTGAGCGCGAAGGACAATAGTGTTTACAAAAAAGCCAATGAGTGTTTCGATTTCCGCACGGTTACGATTGGCGATGGGGGCTCCCACGCCAAAATCCGTTTGATTGCTTAGTTTATGTAAAAATACCTGAAAGGCAGCCATTAAAAAAGCGTAAAGCGAAACATTGTTGTCTTTGCTCAATGCTCTTAGTTTGTCACTTAGATTTTGGTCTAAATGAAATATGAATTGTTTTCCGTTGAAAGTCTGTAGCTCCGGGCGGGGATAGTCTGTGTACAAATCCAGAGTTTCGGGCATATCAGCCAGCTTTTTTTTCCAGTATTCTAATTGTTTGTTCAAGACCTCGTCCGTTGCGTGGGATATTTGCCACTGGGCATAATCGGCGTATTGCAGAGGCAAGGGAGCGGGTAATTGTTCGCTAGTAGTGGAAAATAGTTGATAATGTTGCATTATTTCAGAAATAAAAACGCCAATGGACCAGCCGTCCGCAATAATATGGTGCATATTAACGCTCAGAATATATTCAGCGTCGCTTATTTTAAAAAAGCGTATACGGAACAAGGGCGGTTCAGCAAGATTAAAGGGCTTACCGGCTTCATCCCTTAACTGGCGTTGAATCTGGTTGCTCATCTGGTCGGACGGAACAGTGGTCAGATCCGTAACAGGGAAATCGGGGATAAGATTCGGGGAAATATGTTGTTCCGGTTCTCCGCTGTCTTTTATGGTGAAAAATGCACGCAGCACTTCATGGCGATTTACCACAGCCTGAATACTTTTTTTAAGCAGGTTTAAGTCCGGTTTCCCGCTGATGCGAATTGCGGAAGGAATATTGTAGAAAGGGCTATCCGGGTCCAGTTGCTGTAAAAACCACAAGCGCATTTGAGATGATGAAATGGGATATTGGTCGCGGTTTTTTCTGGGAAGAATACGCGAGGTTTTTTTTACCGGCGCTTGTTTTTTTAATTTTTTTAATAAAAGTTCCCGTTGTTCCGGGGAAAGTTTAGAAAGACGTTCATTCAAATTTGACATTCGGTCTGACCTTAAGATTAAATTTCATCCTCATTGAGGAATTTTTCTATGTCTTCGTCGGATAAATTTTCAATTTCGGACAGCATAGCGTCCAAAGACTCTTCATCCTGCATTTCAGATTCTGCTTCGATTAAAGCCCGGGCAATACCTTCTGCCGTGGGGTTTTCAAACAGGACACGCAGGGACAGTTCCACATCAAATGCTTCGCGGATGCGGGAGACAACTTGCGTGGCCATCATGGAATGGCCGCCAAGGTCGAAAAAGCTGTCTTTGATACCTACCCGTTCAACCTGTAACACTTCTTTCATCATGTCGCATAATTTTTCTTCGGTGGGCGTGCGCGGAGCCACATATTCTGTTTTTACTTCAATTTTACTTAAGTCTGCTTCAGGCAGCAGGCGGCGGTTGATTTTCCCGCTGGGGTCCAACGGCATTTCTTCCAATTGAATAAACAGCGCCGGAATCATGTAATCCGGCAGATATTCTTCCAAAAAGGAACGTATGGAAGAGGAATCAATTTTTATGTTGTCAACAGTGGTAACATAAGCAGCGAGCGCTTTAATACCCTGCGGTGTGTCAAAAGCTTTTACTACGGCGCGACGGATATCCGGTATGTTCTGAATGGCGTTTTCGATTTCACCCAGTTCGATGCGAAAACCGCGAATTTTAACCTGAAAATCGATACGCCCCATAAAATCGAGCGAACCGTCCGGCAGGAATCGTACCCGGTCACCGGTTTTGTACATGCGTTCGCCATTGGCAAATAGATTGGGAATAAATTTTTCTTCGGTCAGTTCCGGCCGTCCCAGATAGCCTTTGGCCAGAGCGTTTCCGCCAATGAGCAGTTCGCCGGGTACATTGATAGGTGCGGGATTCCCGTACGGGTCCACTACGTACATACGGCGATTGGCCCGCGGCCGGCCAATGGGGACGCGATACCCGTTGAATCCTTCCGGCACTTCATAGGTGGTAGCCGTAATCACCGCTTCGGTCGGGCCGTAAGCGTTAATCAGGCGGATGTGTTTTAAGGGCGTTTTGTACCAGTTTTGCAAGGCCTGAGGCTGCAGCACATCGCCGCCCACAATCACCAGACGTAAGCGGTTTTCCGGAATCATTTCCGGCTGTTCGGCCCAGGTTTCGGCCATTTGCGCCCAGTAAGCGGTGGGCGGATTAATTACCGTTAAATCATATTCCGTTATTTTCTGGGAAAGCTGGTGGCTGTCCCAAATCTCATTTTCGCGCATGCACACCGTTGCCCCGCTGATGAGCGGCGGCAGAATCTGCTCGATGGATGCGTCAAAATTTAAGGCGGCAAATTGCAGCACATTGTCATCGGGTGTAAGCTGATAATACGATGCCATATCCACACAATGGTTGGCAATGGCTTCATGTGAAATTTCCACGCCTTTGGGCTGACCAGTGGAACCGGAGGTGTAAATTACATAAGCTGTATCTTCCGCAGCAAGCGATATTTTGGGCGTGTCTGCGGAAACAGAAGTTAGGCTTTCCGCCAGTTCATCCAGCACAATGGTTTGCCGCTGGTTGCCGGGCAAAATTTCTTTTAGATGACTCAGGGTCAGCAGAAAAGCGGCGCCGGAATCTTCTAACATATATTCCAATCGTTCACTGGGGTACGAAGGATCGAGCGGTAAATACACGCCGCCTGCCTTTAATACGGCCAGGAAGGAAACAATAACCTGCGCCGAGCGGTCTGCAAACACACCTACTTTATCTCCGTGCTTTAATCCTTTTTGCAACAGCAGATTAGCAAGGCGATTAGATTGTGTGTGCAGCGCATCGTAACTCAGAGTTTCGTCCAGAACGCGCAGAGCAGGCGCCTCCGGTGTGGCTTGCGCTTGTTTTATCAACATGTCCACAACGGATTGGGATTCATTGTAAAACCGTTCGGGTTCACTCCAGGCTCGCAATTGCTTTTTTTCCGAATCGTCCAAAATAGAAAGCCTGCCAATGGGTTGGTCGGGCGATTCTACGATATTGCCCAATAAAATTTGGTAATGACGGCTCATGCGTTCGATGGTGGCCGCTTCAAATAAATCGGTATTGTATTCAATTTTACACTGCAGCCCGTTTTCATCTTCAAGTACATTCAGAATTAAATCGAATTTGGATGTTTTGTTTTCAATTTCCACGACCGAAAGTTCCAGACCGGGTAATTCCAACTTTTCCATCGGCGCATTATTGAGTACAAACATCGCCTGAAAGAGCGGGGAGTGGCTCATATCGCGTTCCGGCTGCAGTTCTTCCACTAAGGTTTCAAATGGCAGGTCCTGATGCGCGTATGCGCCGAGCGTGCTTTCTTTGGTGCGCTGCAGAAGTTCGTTAAAGGTTGGATTGCCGTGCAAAGCGCCGCGCAATACCAGTGTATTCACAAAAAAGCCAATCATGGGTTCGGTTTCTTTACGATTGCGGTTGGCAATGGGCGAACCTACGCAAATATCATCCTGACCCGCATGACGGTGCAGCAAAACATAGTAAGCCGAAAGCAGGGTCATGAACATGGTTACATCCTGATGGCGGCTAAGATTTTTTAGGCCTTCTGTGGTTTCATTGGTTACGGTAAATGTTTTAAAATCCCCATTATAGGTTTGGTAGGCCGGACGCGGTTTATCGAGCGGTAGTTCCAATACCGGCGGGATACCCTGAAGCGCCTGTTTCCAATAGGCAATTTGGTCGTCCATGGTTTTGCCTTTAAACCACTTACGCTGCCAGGCGGCAAAATCGGCGTATTGCACGGCGAGAGGCGGGAGCTGCGGCTGCTGCCCCTGAACAAAGGCGGAATAGAGCTGCATGATTTCGTGTACGAAAATCCCGGTGGACCAATTATCGGAAACAATATGGTGCATGGTAACCAGCAAGGCGTGGTCCGAGTCGCTAAATGAGAGCAATGACACGCGCAGCAAAGGGCCGCTGCTGAGCTGAAAGGGCTTGACGGATTCTTCGGCTGCGTAGCGCTGCAGGGTTTGGTCGCGTTCCGTTTTCGGTATGGTATTTAAATCAATCTGATTTATCTGAAACAAAAAGGATTCCGATACGACCTGCACGGCTTCACCATTTTCCTCGGCAAAAACGGTGCGCAGCACTTCGTGCCGTTTAATTACTTCCTGAAAGCTCTGTTCGAGGGCGGATATATTTAAATTTCCCTTTAAACGCAGAACAGCGGGAATATTGTACAAGGGACTGCCCGGTTCCAGCTTGTCTAAAAACCAGAGACGCTGTTGTGAAAAGGACAGGGGAA
>JANTHG010000219.1 GCA_024762535.1 Calditrichaceae bacterium | reverse complement strand
AAAAGGGGCTGAACCACCTGTTCAATCGAGTACGAGGATTTTCCATCAACTTCTTGTAAATTATAGATTTCATAATACAGAAAAACAGGATTTTTTTTATCGAAATTCCCCGATGGGTTGGCCTGTATATCGAATCCATTTTGACTAAGTTTATTAACTCTTTTAGTCGGTTCAATCGAATAGGCCAGTACCGGATCGCTTAAGGTTAATTTCTTCGGATCAAGCTTACGTCCCTTCATCTTTATCCGAATACCGCCCAAGAGGCTATTTTGCTTGTTCCGGATATGGGTAGTTAAAAAATAGGCCATCTGTGGGGGAACAGTCTTAAAAATTTCTAAAATATTAGAATGTATCTGAGATGATTTTATATCATTAAATGAAACAGCTCTTGTTTTTTTGGTTATAAGTTTTCCTTTCTCATCTAAAAGAGCAAAGCCTGCTTCGATGGCAGAAGAGGCTGCAGCATCCGTACTGTCCGTTAGCAAATCTTTTGCAGGTACAGACAGATAGATATTTAGATAGGGTTCATCCAGTTCATTCCAAAATTGAGCTGCTTGTACTTGCAGAGGCAATAAATTAATTTTATTCATGGTTAAAGCACGCTGCCGATCCATTGCTTTGAAAACGGATTTACGTGATTTCATTCGAATGGTAGAGATTGCCGAGGCTCGTTCCAAATCGGTTTGTGCCATGTAATAAGTATCTAAAGCAGGATCCCAGCCAAGGCGGGATTCAATCATACTGGCATCGGATGGGACAGACACTAACCGCCAGTCATTGGGCTTGGCTTTAGGATGAATTTCAAAATGGAAGATAAGTTTAGGATTGAGTCCGCTTTTATGATATAGCCAGGATTCATTACTTTCCACATTATTACCGAGAGAGAAAGCACGGTCATCCGGCTCTCCGTAGCGAATGTAAACCAATCCCTTATCATTAAACGTGTGATTCAGAAAAAAAACACGGGGAAATTTCATGGTACCGCTTTGGTCGGGATTATTAATTTGCAGACGTGGTTCATCGTAACGGAAATTTTTTTCGGCATAGATCAGACGTCGGTAATGTTCAGCCAGGCGCATATTGATCGACGAGCCTGGAAAAAGAGTATTCCGTCTCCAGAAATCCCGATAAAATGTTCTTATTTTTTGCAGATTAGGTAACTTAACCTGTAAATCCACATCGGACATAATATATTTGGCATCGTCAAAAATAAATTTTAATTCGTAAAAATGTTGAACAGCATTCAGTGCTGCCCAGTAATCTTTTTCGGCTTCAGCATCGCGATGCATTTGATAATACAAACGAACACGTGAAAGATAAATCGGTATTTTGGTAATTATGAGAGGCCGCTGCAACAAATTGCTAAAAATAGAATCCGCCCAATCAAATTTTTTCAGCCGACGGTACGCTTCACCCAAAAAATATTCATCATAGATACTGTGTCTGGATTTAAGCCAGTGAATGTGGCCGGAATCCGAATTTGTAAATACATTTGTCATACCATGCAGACTATGCACAAGATAAAAATCGTAGTATTTAAAAATATCCTGTAGAGGTGATGTTACCTGAGGATGTATATTAATTTGCTTTAGACAAAAATTAATTGCTTTTTCATATTCTTTCCGCAGCAACTCCAGTTTTGCATATTCATCGTAAACAAGCTTGTAAGAGGAGTCTTGTTTAATAACCGCCTCAAAATGTTTAGCTGCGCTTCGAAATGTGAATTTCCTTCGCACAGGGTCCTGATACCGGCCAAGTTCCCGTTTACAAATTCCTGCAAAATAATGCGCCTCAGTGTTGTTGGGATGATATTCCAGGATATGTTCATACATGCCTTCAGCAGATGACCAGTCTTTCTGATCATAAAAAAGTTTAGCTAAAAGTCGTAAAGCCTCCAAACCATTTTCATTTTTACGAATGGCTTTTTTTAATTCCTTTTCTGCAAGGGGATATTCACTTTGCTGAATATGTGTTTTGGCTTGCTCCAGCAATTGTCTGTAGGTAAGATTTTGCGCACTCAAAGATAGAGGAATCAGGAACGCTATCATCAGCATCGTAACTATGCCGGTTAACATTGATTGCTTTGCTTGTTGCATTTTTTCCTCTTTTCTATTTAAAAATATAGGTTTTATTAAGCCAATATTCTATGGGCTGTCCATTGACCAGGGCTGCGGTCCATCTGGATTTATGAAGTGCTTCAAGGATATTTTGCAAACACTCTGTGCAACCAGTGTCATCTCGTAGTATTTTATAGGTTTTAAAATGACCGTCCGCGCCTATTTTAATCGAGAGTTCAATACTCCCCTTTACTACTAATTCAGGTTTTTGCGGAATGCTTTCCAAAATCTGTCTTGGCGGAACAGCCATTCCACGGGAAACTTTTGAGTTGTCCAACCGAATCGTTACAGATTCTTCAGGAATAGTCACCTCCTCAAGTAAATCGGGTTCGTCAGCGGGTACGGGAATGACCGGACGAACAGGTTTTATTAGCCGTTTACGCAAAACCTGCCTGGTGCGCGGCACAACAACCACTTTAGTAACAATGGGAGAATTTAAGGATTGAGGTTTTGTTTGAAATCTGATTTTCATATTTCCAAAATAAAACAGACTAATCATAATTAAAAGAATCACGATAAAGCTTATTTCGAGCTTTTTATGGTAACTGCTCTTAAAAGTCCTCTGATCCATGATTTATTTTTCTTTAAAGATGATGTTGTGCTTATTAACCATTCGATGGATAGAACGTCGGTCCAGACCACATGTTTCAGCCGTTTTAGATATATTTCCCCGGTTTAATTTAAGATGGTGCGTAAGGTAAGTGGATTCGAAATTATTCAAAATGATTTCTTTTGCCTTTTTAAAAGGTTGCTGAAGTACCTGATCATCCACAATGCATTTTTGTTTATTAATTGGCAGCGGGAGATCCGTTTCTTCAATTTTAGTGGCCGAACGTAAAAAATAGGCCCGGTTCACCGCATTTTGTAACTCACGTACATTCCCAGGCCATGAATATTCTACTAATTGTTTTTCTGCCGATAACGAAAAACTACACAGAGCACCATCGTTGTCTAAACAAACGGAACGAAGAAAATGATGGGCTAAAGGTAAAATATCATCCGGATGTTCACGCAAGGGCGGAATCTCTATTTTCATCGTATTGAGGCGATAATAGAGGTCTTCCCGAAATAGTTTTTTTTCGACTAAATTTTCCAATGATTTATTCGTTGCAGCAATGATTCGCACATCAAGTTCAATTTCCTTAGTTCCGCCAACACGCCTTATTTTTTTCTCTTCCAGCATTCTCAATAATTTAACCTGTAAATTGAGACTTAAATCACCTATTTCATCGAGAAAAAAACTTCCCTGGTTGGTAAACTCCAATAGTCCTGGTTTTGTATGTGTGGCTCCGGTAAACGCCCCTCGTTCATAGCCAAAAATTTCGCTTTCAAAAAGATTTTCCGGCAAAGCGCCACAATTTACAGGAACAAAAGGATAATGCTTTCTCGGACTATGGCTATGTATTAATCGGGCAATCAGTTCTTTGCCTGTACCACTTTCCCCTGTAACTAAAATACTAATATTATTCTGAGCAACTTTCTGTACCATTTGCAGTAGCGTTTCCATTATCTTACTTTTATAGATGATTCCTTCAAAATTTTGGGCTTCATGTTCTTTAATACTTTCAGAATATTCTACATCTTCTGCACTAAAAGCTCGATCCAGACAATCAAAAAGTTTTTGTCCTGTAAAGGGCTTTTCCAAAAAATCATAAGAGCCTTGCCGCATGGCTTCTACACTCGTTTCTACGGTCCCATACCCTGTTATAATAATTACTTTAGCATTCGGGTCTGCTTTTAGTGCCTGAGTTAAAATATCCATGCCGCTATGCTTCTGCATTTTTAAATCGGTCAGTATTAAGTCGTACGTATTATGAGATAGCAGTTGAATAGCCTTTTGAGGATCGTTAATAAGCGTTAACTGATAAGCAGGCCGACGGGATAATATTTTTTCCAGACTTTTCAACATTTCCGGTTCATCATCGATAATTAAGAGGCGCTTTTTATTCATAATTCACTTCCCTTAAAAACAATGGAAAAACTTGTTCCTTCATTACGTTTGCTTTGGCAACTAATCTGCGCCTGATGATTTTCACAAATCTTTTTGACAATATACAGCCCTAATCCGGTACCCTTATCGGGTGGTTTTGTTGTGAAAAATGGCAGAAAAATTTGATCCTGAGTATCCCGATCCATTCCTTTACCGGTATCAGTAATTTCTATACTCATTTTATTCCCGGAAAGGCAAGTAATTGTTATTGTAATTTTGCCATTCCTGCCGATACTGTCTGCCGCATTTTGGACAAGATTAATAATTATTTGTTCAATCTGTTGAGGCTCACCATCAATCCAGGCATTCTTACAATCTAAATCACATTTATATATCTGCTTTAGCTCAATAGATTGCTTTTCGAGCCGTGGCTGCAAAATCGTTACACTTTCATCTACCAATTGGATCAAATTAATCTTGGATAGATGTTTTGGATACTTCTTGCTGTATTTTAATACATGAGTGGTTATTCCAGATATTCTGTTCAATTGGTTTAAAATTACTGTAAGATCTTCCGTATAGGCAGAAAGTGCCGAATTGTCTTCGGATTCCATTCGTAAGTAATCGGTACGGGACATGGATATTCCAAGAGGATTATTTATTTCGTGAGCCATCTCTGCTGCTAATTCACCCAGGGTTACCAATTTGTCCGCCCGTTGTAACTGCTCGAAGTGTAAATCTTCAATCCGTTTTTGCGAGGCCTTTAGGTGAGAAACCATTTTATTGAAATGCTCTTCAATTGGTTTCAATTCACTAAAATTTTCAACAGGCAAAAAGGCATTGAAATTATCATTTTCAACTTCTCCGAGAGCTCTATCTAATTTTTGCAAAGGATTCTCAATTGTTTTTTTAAATAGAAAATAAAAACCCATAATTAAAATAATGATCATTGAAAGTGCTAATAGCAGAGTATGGCGAAAACCGGTATAAAAATAATTTTCTGCCGTTGTTAAATTGGTATCGATGTCCAAATAAGCTATCGTTTTATTCTTTGAACCATGGCAACGTTGGCAGCGGATTTCATTTTTAATCGGTTCGAAACTAAAA
>JANTHG010000218.1 GCA_024762535.1 Calditrichaceae bacterium | reverse complement strand
ACTATTTAACTGCGGGGATATGGAGCTGGGTGGTTTGTTCTTTGCGGGGAAATTCTAAAATAAATCGCGTACCTTTTCCTTCTTCACTCTCAAATTCAATCGTACCTTCATGTGCATTTCTAATGTTACGGCAGACCGCTAAACCAATTCCACCTCCATCTTCCTTGGTGGAAAAGTAGAGGTCAAATATGTGCTGTTGCACTTCATCGCTCATACCTGCGCCCGTATCTTCAATTTCTATAACAATTCTTTGATTCCGCTGAATACTACGCACGATCACAGTTCCATTGTTTTCGATAGCCTGGAAAGCATTGAGTAAAATGTTCAGGAAAACCTGCTTCAATTGATCAGGATCGCCGTAAATAAAATCCAGGTGATTGGCCAGCTCAGATTCCAAATGTATATTCCGTTCGATGGATTGCTGCTGCACTAAAAACAGCACATCATTTAATATTGCATTTAAATTAATCAGGCTTAAATCCGCCCGTTTCATGCGTGCTAAATTAAAAAATTGATTGGTAATCCGGCTTAGGCGCTTCACTTCGTTCTGTAATACCTGCAAAGAGCGGGTAACCTTTTCCTTTTCACTCCACTCTAATTTTCCCAAACGATTACTCAGTACTTCGGTGTGCATGGCCATGGAAGACAGGGGATTTTTAATTTCATGACTTATGGATGACGCCAGGCCGGCAATCACTCCAAACATCATGGAACGCTGCAGGTTGTTTTCCAGTTCTTCCAAAGAATACGCATCTTTAAAGGAAAGCAAATAGCTTGTTACCTGTTCTCCTTCCCTGTAAAGCTGGATGGAAACACGGCTGAAAACTTCTGTTTCATCCGGAAGCCAGAGCATTAAGTCACGATTGGAAATAGCTCTGCAGGTTTCCCTCGTTTCCCGAATTAGGGCGCGCAGTTCCGGGTTGTCTGCATAGAGGTCACGAAAGAAAGAAACAAAATCCGATTGGGCCGGCGTATGGAAAAAATCATAGGCTGCTTCATTAAAACTGCTTACATGTTCATCCTGATCCAAAACCACTACGCTTTCATCCACGGCTTTGAGTAAAGTGGAAATGCGTTTGGCAGCCTGTTTGTAGCTTTCATCCAAAACGCCTACTTTTTCGATAGCCCGGTTGAGCTGACGGAAGGTGTCGGTAAATTCATCATTACCGGAATATTCAATGCGATAAGAATAATCGCCCTTATCGATTTGGCTGGCCATGTTACGGATAGACTCCAGAGGTGTGCGATAGGCACGGCTGGCAAAATAAAAGGTGAAAATTAGCACCAAAGCAAATAACAGCATGATGGGAACAAAAAGCAGAGAAAGGTCTTTGTACATTCCGGTCACTTCGTTGTAGGAAAGTACAAGCCGTAAATAGCCCAGAATTTCCGATTGATCATTTTGCAGAGGTAAAATAACATCCAGCACTTTTTGACCATTTCCCCAGGTTTTATCCTGCACAAGGGGCTGGTTGCTGAGAATCTTCTGCAGTTCCTTTGCGGATTTATATTGCTGTCCTTCGATACTGCGGTCGGAACTGAGCAGAATTTTCATGCGCGTATTGATCAATAAAATGTGGATAATGCTACCCGATTCTGTGGTCATACTATTCATCAATGTACGTAGCCGTTTTTTTTCGCTGCGTGTTAGCCGCTCAAGATTTTTATCTGCCGTGTTGCGCAATGCATCTTCCACAGCCCGTCCCAGCAGCAGAGCGGTACGGCTAATCAACTGCTGGTTCAGTTTGGCGTAAGTGCGGTAAATAAAGGTACCACTTAAAAGGGATACAATTAAAAAAATAGTTAGAATGATGATCAGGCGTTTGTAAACGGCTTTCATGAATATCCTTTACTGACTTTTGCCTCTCGCTAAAACAGGGATGGCTTGGATGCCCTTTTGGGGGTTAAATAAATGGTATTGAGAAAATAAATTTGCCGTAACACAGGCGTGGTTTGGAATAATAAGCAAAGGCTCCCCCGGCCGTACCCGGAAGGACTCATTTAATTTTAAAATCCCGTGTTCTTCCGAAACCCGTTCAATGACGGCCGGAATATCAAGCGGCAAGCCAAAGCCGTTCAGCCAGAAGGCGCCGTCCGTACTCAGCGCTTTACTGCCGGTGTCAATAACGATTCGGTCAGGCGCCGGTTGCGAAACAATAGTGGTTAGAACAAACAGGCTGCATTCTTCTTTTTGAGCAGAACCAAGAGCGAGCTGCATGGCATCGTAAAAAATATAGTTGCCCGGACGGATTTCATTAACTACCGGATGGGCTGCCGAATAAGCAACCGTTGGCGTAGAACCCACACTGACTGTTTCCACAGAAATACCGGCAGATTGCAGGAGGTTGACAGCCTGTTCCATAATGTGACCTTCGGCGTGTCCAATAGCTTCCACTTCGCTTCGGGAACGGGCCGCGTACACTTGTCCGGCATGGGTAAAAATGCCTTCCAGTTTCAGCCAGAACGTGTCGGCTATTTTTTTTGCTAAATCAGTAAGGGCCTTGTTTATCTGCACACCGCAACGGTGCAGTCCGCTGTCGATCTCGATGCGTACCTGTAGAGGGGAATGAACTGTTTCAAATTCATTTTTTAGCAAATCTATTTGACGCGGATCGTCTATACCAATGATCAGATTGCAACGGTCGTGCAAGGCGCGTAATCGTTTCATCTTGAGCGGCTGGGTAATTTGATTAGCGATAAAAATATCATTTAGCCCGTGCGTCAGCATTACTTCGGCTTCGGAAAGTTTGGCTACGGTGATGCCTTTGGCGCCTAGTTTTATTTGGCGTTGAGCCAGAAAGGGGGATTTGTGGGTTTTAGTGTGAGGACGTAAACGCACCCGGTTTGTTTCGGCCAGTTGCTGCATGTGCAACAGATTGGTTTCCATTTGCGGTTGGTAGATGATAAGAGCCGGTGTGGAAACCTGCCGGTGCAATTCTTTTAAATGCGTTTCAATACCCAAATTCAATACCCAAATTTTAAAATCAGATGTGGCAGTATGCGATGTTTAGTGATCTTTTAAAGGACTCCATTCCTTCCAAACATTTGCGACCAGATTGGGACCGGGCTTAAGAATTTTTTTACCGGGTGTCCAGCCGGCGGGACACACTTCGGCGGCGCCGGTAGCCCGAACATGCTGGAATGCCTGGATCTGTCGAATGGTTTCATCTAACTGACGACCCACAGGCGGTGTTAAAACTTCCATCGCCTGAATAACGCCATCCGGATCGATGATGAACCGGCCACGGAGTTCTACACCGGAATTTTCATCGTACACACCGTAAATTCGGCCCACATTGCCGGGACCATCCGAAGCCATGTGGAAGGGAACATCTTTGCCTGCCATTTTTGACAATTCCTGATCGTTCCATACCTTGTGAACAAACTGACTGTCCACACTCACGGCAATAACCTCGGTATCTAATTTTTGTAAATCCTCATATCTTGCAGCGACCGCTGACACTTCAGTCGCTCAGACAAAGGTGAAGTCACCCGGGTAGAAACAGAGTAATACCCATTTCCCGAGGAAGTCGGAAAGTTTGACCTCCGTAAAACCACCCTGATAATAGGCGGGGGCCGTAAAATCAGGGGCTTTTGAACCTACTTTTGCAGTAACCACAGTTGTCTCCTTTGCTTCTTCTTGAACTTCGTTTGGTTGGGGAGGTTCGCCGACCATTGCTCCGGTGGGTCGTGCGCAACCTCCGCTGGATTCGGACATAGAGTGCTCCTTTCAGAAAAGACAGACTGCCACATCTGGTAGGTGAAATATGAAAAAAGAAATGACAAAACACAAGTAAAACGTGGTGATAATCGATTATAAATTTTAAATGTTAAATTTTGAATGTTAAATGTTAGATGAAAAAACTGTGACGGTCACGTGTTGGAAGGCTTTTCCCAAAATGGAGGCTGCCAATGAATGCATCCCGGTACATGCTGTTCTTTTAAGGCTTTTCCGATTTTTTGTAAGGTGTCACTGTCAAAAGCCTCTTCGATGGCAGGATAGAGTTGGCGTTCTTCAAAGCGGACGTGCGCAATAATAATATCGGCAATTTTATCCATTAATTCTGTTTTAACAGTCCGGTCGGATGTGTTTATTGTTTTTTCGACCAGATCTTCCAATTCAACATGCTCATTCAGCATCGTACGACGCAAATGGTCCGCTATGTCATTCCAGGCCGGATGTGTGGTGAAATTATCTTCTTCCCGTTTGAAATGGCCTTGCAGATCGGTTTTCCAGATGTATTCTAAGAATTCCTGAATCACAATTGGGTCGGCTTGAACGGCAATGCCGCGCTTGATGCGGTTGGCATTAACCAACGCACTGTGGTGCTCCCAGGATAAAGGGGTTAAGGGTTCGCTGCGTTTCATTATTAGTTCCTGTTTTAAGTGATTTCTGTATATCCTGTAATGGCTGTAATTCAGCCGCTGGCAAACATTGCCTGCAAATCAATTTTAAATTCATTTAGCACGAACGATGATAATATGCCGGTTTGTTCTTTGTGCTGAGTGCGTTTGTATTTTTGCCTAAAAAATTTAAAGGGCTGGTAAAAAGAATACAAATAAAACTCCATTTTTTATAGCATCCCCAAATTTCCTTCAGATTTGCTTCGTATTTTAAAAGAGTTTATTCTATTCCGGTTATGATATGAGTACTATGGGGGTCTCTATGAATATCCTCATCGTTGAAGATGAGCAGGAACTGGCAGCTTCCATGGTTGCTTTTTTAAAAGAGAGCGACTATCGATGCGAGGCGGTGTACAATTACACCCAGGCGCTGGAAAAAATAAATATCTATCAATATGACTGCATCATCGTCGATATTATGCTGCCGGATGGCAACGGCCTGGAACTGGTTCGTGAATTAAAAAAGAATCATTCGCATAGCGGGGTGATTATCGTTTCGGCCAAGAATGCTTTAGACGATAAAATTAAAGGATTGGACATCGGCGCGGATGATTACCTGACCAAGCCCTTTCACCTGCCGGAATTGAGCGCGCGTATCAAATCCATTATCCGCCGCCGTCAATTTGACGGCGAGCAGGAAGTGATTTTTAATGAAATCCATGTATTGCCCGATACGCGGCAGGTAGAGGTAAAAGAGCAGCCGCTGGAGCTGACGCCTAAAGAATACGAATTGTTGTTGTATTTTCTCAGC
>JANTHG010000217.1 GCA_024762535.1 Calditrichaceae bacterium | reverse complement strand
GGCTTCGTCCATTTTTACACGGGACTCAGGCAAATACCCACCCGTATCGATAAGCTCAAACTGCTGGCCCTGCCAACTGACCGAATCATAATTGCGGTCGCGGGTTACGCCGGGCTGATCGTCCACTATGGCTTTGCGTTTACCGATTAAGCGATTAAATAAAGTGGATTTACCTACGTTAGGACGCCCCACAATGGCTACAACGGGTTGACTCATTTTATCATTTCACTTTCTGTAATAGCATTATATAGTATTTTCTTTTATCCGTGGAATTGGCAGAACATACCTTCCGGCCAGCAACTCAACAACCTAATAACCGAATAACTCAACAACCACCCTACACCAAACCCGATATATATTTTGGCAGAAAGTGCCTAACTTTCACTACGGAAAGCTACTGTGAATCGAAACGGATTGCAAAACAAAGATGCGCGTTACTGTGGTAAAAGCCCATCCACAACCTGGGGCAGTTCCGTTAAAGCTTCGGTAAATACATGGCAGGGAACTTTTAATTTTTCCTGAAGCTGATCCACCGTCCAGTTATCGAGAAATAAACCGTCTTCATTCAGAACCCGCGGCGGTAGCAACACCAGATCACCCAATTCTTCCTGTTTAAGGCGCTCATAGATATCCTGAGCTACCAGCAAGCCGGATACTTCGATAGAAGGGCCATAAAATTCATTTCGTACTGCGACTAAATCGATGGATAAATTTTTTGTTTGACGCAAGGGCTCAACAATGAAGCGTTCCAGTAAGGAGTGCGCCAGAGTGCCCGTCACCCAGGTAATGCGCAGCGGACGTTTAACAGAAGAAGATATTCCCTTTCTCCCCTTTTCAAAGCTATCAATCATATCACGGAATTCGCCCACACCGTTTTCAATCTGGTAAAAATTGCCGTAAAAGGAAGCAGGCGGCAAATCCTGTTTGGCTTTGATAAAAAATTCATCAGCCGGATATACAAAGGGATCACCAAGCTGCTTTTCCAACTGACTGCGCATGGACTGAATATGCTGCAGCTCATCCCGCAGTTCCTGAGCTGTGTGCATCCGCATTTCCACCAAACCTTCCCGATAGCGGGTCAGGCCCAACGGAACCACGGCAACCGAACGCAACTGCGGATAATAAGCGCTGAGATCGTCTACGGTTTTTTCAAACACGGCGCCGTCATTAAATCCGGGACATAACACGATTTGCGCATGCAGTTCAATTCCATTAGAAGTAAGATACTCTATTTTTCCCAGCAAATGGTCATCGAAACGAATACCGAGCAATTGCCGGCGCACTTTTTCTTCGGTAGCATGTACCGAAATATACAGCGGACTCAATCGCTGCGTTACAATACGTTTTAATTCTTTCTCTTTTAGCGTGGTCATGGTTACATAGTGACCATACATGAACGAAAAGCGGTAATCTTCATCTTTAAAATAGAGTGGTTTACGCATGCCTTTGGGGTTTTGGTACACAAAGCAGAAGACACAATTGTTGCCACAGGCTTTTAATTTCATATCTTCCAGCTTAATACCAAGCTGGTCGTCCGCTTCTTTTTCAATTTCGTAAATGATCTCCTGCCCTGCCTGCTGTACCAGTAAATCAATGGATTCGTCAGTAACATAAAAGCGGTAATCCAGGCGGTCGGTTATTTCATTTCCATTTATTTCCTTTACGAAGTCACCAGGCTGAAGTCCCAAATCCTCGGCAATACTATTAGGATCTATGTTGATAATTTTGACCATATTCTCTCAATATAGGATGGTTACACATAATTTTAAAGCTTAAAAGTCTGGGCGAATATAAGGCAGGGGGTGTCTAAAAGCAAGAAAGGCAGGATAGGCTAATGAAAGCTAAAGAGGCTAATAAGCTGATCATCCTCTTCATCCGGCAGGTCAGTGATTATTTCTTCCAGTGCGGATTTGATATTAAAGTTTTGTTTAACAATTGAAGCTGAAAACATTTTACCATACAATTCTGATAGTTCACTACGGGTTCCTTTTCGATAAAAACAAAGAACTTCATTTTTTAATATATGAACCGAGCCAGCCGTAATTAACTGATTATAGGGGCCATCATAGGGTAACATTAGAAGTTCAGGGATTTTAATCTCTCCCTTATCAGAAATCAAACAAGGTAAATCTTGCTTTAAGGCAAAATACTGTAATGTCTGGCTGGGGCTATCCAACCATCCCAGAGCAAACGAAAATGCAACCTGAAAAATATCGGGTGAAAATCGGTTTAAAATTTCCAAAACTAATTTTTGAATAATGTCTGAAGAAAAAACAGCTGATTTATAACCCTGAGCAAATCCGGTTGTAAATTGTTCGAGCATTAGTTGAACCATAAGAGTAGGATAATCTTTTTTAAAACCATTAAAAAGTAGAAATAAGAGCCCGCTTTCATTGTAAAACAATGGAATAAGAGCCGTGGTCTGTGGATACTTAAAAGATTTAACCTGGCTGGCGAATGAAAAGGCAACCGATTCTATAGTAAAATCTGTTTGATGCACATTTTGCATGAGCAGGGGTAATTTATCGCCCAACATTTGTGATTGTTCTTTGAGGCTTTTGTTTTCTCTCTGTAATCTAATTTCGGATTTGCGAATAGCAAGATGAGTACGAACCCGTGCATTAATTTCCACTGGATCGAAAGGTTTAGTGAGGTAATCTACAGCGCCAACAGCCAGTCCTTTTGCTTTGTCCACAGACTCATTCTTAGCAGATAGAAAGATAACCGGTATATGTTCTGTTTCGGGTTGATTCTGGAGGTGCGCACATACTTCATATCCGTCCATATCTTCCATCATCACATCCAACAAAATCAGATCCGGTAATTCCTTTTGAGCCAGTTCCAGTGCTTCTTTACCGGAACCGGCTGTCAAAATATCATACTCGGAATTGACTAATGTTCGCGCCAGCAATTTAGTGTTAATAGGATTGTCATCCACTGCCAGAATTTTATATTTCATTTTTTGTTATTCTTTTACTTTGTTTTCATGGTAAAAACGCCATCCCAATCATCTCCGGGCGGATTTTCTTTAAATTGTTTACACCGTTCAAGATAACGAATGGAGGGTCCATCATTCGATTTGATTGATAAGGCCTGTTGTAAATATTTAATGGCCCAGTCCCAGTTTTGTTGCAGGTAATTTTCAAATCCCTTATTAAACATTTCCAAAACCCGCAACATATTATCATCCAGTCCTTTTTCAACCGTACTCAGCAGTTCATACACTTTAACAGGTTCGGTCTTCCCTTTTACTCGCAACAAATCCAACTGGCGGGCAATGATTAAATCACCTGCTTTTTGGTAGGTGCCTTCACCAATCATAATGCGCGTATTATATTCTTTATTAGCCGGTTCCAGTCGCGCTCCCAGGTTTACCGCATCACCCATTACCGTATAATCGAACCGGCTTTCGGAGCCCATGTTGCCAACAACCATGGGTCCAGTATTCATTCCAATGCGTACATCCAATGGCGGCTTACCCATTTTGCGCCACATTTCACGCATTTTAACCAACTGGTGCTGCATATCCAGCGCCGCTGCACATGCGTTATAGGCATGATTTCCATGGTCAATGGGCGCGCCAAATACAGCCATGATGGCATCGCCTTCATATTTATCTAACATACCGTCATACTTAAACACCAGATTGGTCATTTCCGTTAAATATTCGTTAAGAAGCTGAACCAGGGCTTCCGGTGCCAGCCTTTCGGATATGGTAGTAAAACCGGCCACATCGCTGAACAGCACCGTACAGATTTTCTTTTCACCACCCAATTTAATTTTATCTGGATTGGCCAGCAATTCATCCACAACGGATTTGGTAACAAAATGCGAAAATGTGCTACGGATAAAACGTTTGCTTTTTTCTTCCGTGATGTAACGGTAAATAAAGACAAACAGTAAGGTAAAAAACAGGGTAAGCAGCGGCGTAATGATATCAATCCAAACATTGTTATTCATAAACATTAAACCCGCCGCTACAATATAAGCCAAACCTAAAAAGAGCGCTATCAACGTACTTAAAAAAGGTCCCAAAAGGCCTAAGATAATTCCCGCCAGCATACCGAGACCAAGTACAATTAAGAAACTATCCATAGAGCTGAGACGCTGAATAAACGACTGGCGCATCAATGTGTACAGGATATTTGCATGAATTTCCACTCCAGGAAAAGCCTGCATAAAAGGGACATTCCGCAAATCGAAGAGTCCGGCCAGAGAGGTACCTAAAAAGACGATCTTATTTTCGAAGATTTCTTTAGGCAAACCGCGTTCTTTTGCATGTAACACATCATAAAAACTGATATAGCGGAACGACTTAAAAGGTCCGGCATAATCAATCAGCATGTTACCGTGTTCGTCCACCGGAATAACAGTAGCCAGTTCACCACCGGTGTACAACCCCAGATGCGTATCATCCTCAAATGCCAGAGAATCAGTTCCCAGCAGATCCATGAATATTTTAAAACCCAATGAGGGATACAGGTGATTATTGAAATTGGTAAAAAGATGAATGGAGCGAACCACACCATCCACATCCGCATGGAAATTTACATGACCGGCGCCGGCGCTGGCATTAATTAAGGGGAAAAAGGAACTCTCCAATCGTTCTTCTTTCCGGAAACGTTGTAAATCTTTAGGTGGCATTTTATAGTAAAACCGATTGACGTCGAAGCCTTTTGGTTCTTCTGTCATCACCGGACGCCAGTTGTCGGAATCCGCCTGGGCAAAATAGAGCGCTGTGTACACATTTTGAGCCTCAGCAACATTTTTAATGAATTGTTTATCCTGTTCCGGACGCCAGGTATCACGGTCATATAAAATATCCAGACCCACAGCAAGAGCGCCTGCATCATGTAAATATTTAACTAATTGGGCATGGTAAGACCGCGGCCACTGAGAAAATTTGCCGAGTAAATGATTGCTGCGTTCATCAATATCCACAATGATAATATCATCAATGGTTGGCATATCTTCCACAAACTTTTTTTGGATGCGCCAATCATATGTTTTGGCTTCGTAGGTATAAAATAACTCCGGAGCTACGTATTTGGTTAGAAACCAGACAGCTAACGCGGCTACAGCGCCAAGCAGAGCACCACTTATAATTTTCTTTACAATCTTATTCATTATACCTCCAATAACCTTATAAACGGTTTCAGGG
>JANTHG010000216.1 GCA_024762535.1 Calditrichaceae bacterium | reverse complement strand
TCAGAATTTTCGCAATTCATTAAGCACACAGGTTTTAGCCAACTATACGGTATATGATTTTGAAACCAATGCCGATCAGATACGTAGTTATGTATTCCGGAAATATACTGTATCCGATTCTCTCTCGTACCGTTTATTTGGAGCGCAATATGCCGGAATGCACGTGCGGGTGGAGCTGGAAGATAAAGGGAGTTTTTTTCAGCAGGATTTTACGCAGCAGATACTTCAGTCGTACCGTTCGGATTTCTATAATTTATTTTTACTTAATAACCATTTCCTCTTTTTCAGAGTCATGGCCGGTTATACGTACTATCGCCGGGAAGAATGGCGACACCTTCCCCAAAAACGTAAAAGCCGGTCTATTATAAATCAGGGGCCCTATCTAAACGTACGTTACCAGGCTCAAAAAAACCTTGTTTTTTCAGCCAACCTGTCCCTATCATCCTTGAAGGATAGTAACTACAAACAAACGCAATACACAACGGGCTATATGAAATTGTATTTTTCTTTTTAAATCACATCTGTCCTAAATAAAGAAGACAAACGGTTTATTAATTCAATCATAGTGTGTCACCCCTATTAAGGATTAAGGGAGGTGTTTTTTTTATATTATCGAATAACACAGATTTTACAACCCCCTATCCCCCTTTGCTAATCACGCCGTGAGGCGGATTCGCCTGCCGGCGAAGGGGGGATTGGGTTTATTGTGGCGGAAACAGGTTGGGTAGAATTATTACAGCATTTTGTGCGTTTCTATCAAGGGGGAATCCGGCCCAGGCCTTATCTACGATATGGTGTTTAGATAATTGACGACAGCTCTGTTTTTAAATAAAAAAAGCCCGTCCGGTGTTAAACCGAACAGGCTTTGAATTTTCAGCAAATCTA
Organism: Calditrichaceae bacterium; assembly: GCA_024762535.1. Taxonomy (GTDB): domain Bacteria; phylum Calditrichota; class Calditrichia; order Calditrichales; family Calditrichaceae; genus JANTHG01. The sequence goes on along the minus strand of JANTHG010000216.1, from coordinate 4,330 downwards.
AAACTTATATTTTAGAAACGTTGATGGCCTGCAAGCCTTTGGGGCCCTGTCCAATTTCGAATTGAACCTGATCGCCTTCATCCAGCGATTTGTAACCGTCGCCTTCAATCGCATTGTAATGAACGAATACGTCTTCACCTTCTTCTCGTGAGATAAATCCGTAACCCTTAGTACCGTTGAACCATTTGACTGTTCCTTTTTCCATTTGAACCAATCCTTCTGTAAAACTTTGAATCTTACGTACCCGTTTTCAGCTTTGTGTAAAAAAAAAATCGTGCTGAATAATCTTACTTATTCTCCACGATCCATTTTATCTATTGCGATTGTTTATTTACAACGAATACAAAAAGCGAGAAAACAGTGTACAATTATTTGACGTGACTAAGATACGGTAGGGTTATTGAAAAAGCAACTTTATTAATTTGGTTGTTGAGTTATTAGGTTATTGAGTTATTGGCTCTTGGAATTTGGGAATATAGAAATTGCTATTTTGGTACACGATTTTTTCTATTGATACCCATTCCCTTGTCCGTTAAATTGGCATATGGTTAATTAAGGAGATCAGAATGTTTCGTTTTGCCCGTACTATTTTTGTACTACTCATTATTACTACCATCGCTCTTTCCGCTTCCGGCGATTTACGCGTCATTCAAAGTGATGCACATTCGATGATCATTGAATGGACAGTGCATTCTTTTAAACAAGAAAACATTTCCGAGGAAACGGGTAAACAATTTACTTATGTATCCTTTTTAAACGCCCGTCATCCGTTTAAGGCGGGGCAACCCGATATCCCCCAACGCCTGTTCACTATTGGCATTCCCGAAGATGGCAGCGCCAATATCCAAATTCTATCACAGACAAAGAAAACCATACATAACATATCGCTGGCACCGGTTCCCACTTTAACCCAACAAATTAAAGGCGTACCTGTTGCTCAGCTTATTGAAGACCAGGATTTCTACCGGTCAAACAACCTGTTTCCAAAACAAAGCGTGGCCTTGTTGCCGGTAAACCGCTTCCGGGATATAACGACTCAAAAAGTGGTTCTCAATCCGGTTCAGTTCAACCCCAAGGAACAGACCCTCACCTATACCACACAAATGCGTTTACAAATCACCTATAACAATCCGCACAATACACGCCATCCCTATGAACAACGCGGACTTTTAGACGCTCTGTACAAGGATATGCTGCTTAATTTTGATGTGGCTCAACACTGGCAAATATCCCGCCCCGCTGCTCTGCGCAAAACCAGCGGCCTGCCTACAGGCACCTGGTACCGCATTAGTATCAACGAAGACGGGTTGTATAAAATAGGCCTTTCCACACTAATCAGCGCCGGCATAGATGTGAACAATCTCAATATTCACGATATTCGCATGTTTAATAACAGCGGGCACATGCTCAGTTATCAAACCAATGCCACCCAATACAATCCCGCTTTTACAGAAGAAATCCCCATAACGACTATTGACCAAAACAATAACGGCCTTCTGGATGATAACGATTACATCTTGTTTTACGGCAAACAGGTTAATGGCTGGTTTTATGACGCTGGTGCCAAAGAATTCAAATATCAGGAGCACTTGTACGCCACGGAAAATGTGTACTGGCTGGTACTTTCTTCCGGAAATGGCTTGCGTATGGAAGAGTCCGCTCTACCCGCACAATCAGGCGCCATAGAAGAAACCTACTATATGGAGCGTTTCCATTTTGAGGAAGAACAATATAATTTGCTCGCTTCGGGCCCGGATTGGTACGGCCACCGATTTTTCGGTCTATCCGACCATTTTTCACAGGATTTTGAACTGCATCCGGATTTAAGCATTGCAGCGCAGCCTGAATTCCGCATTCAGCTTAAAGGCGGTTCAGGTGTTAAATACTATGACAATTCCGGCTATAAATACTATTTTGATATTTCTCTGAACAGCAATACTCTGTTTACAAATAAAAGTTTTACAACCAGCGCCATCCCTCTCTATCAAACCATGTTGCCCTCACCTCAATATTTACGGGACGGGGAAAATACACTAAGTATCCAGTACCGCGGGAATCTGGATGGCTGCAGCGCACATCTGGATTGGTTCGAAGTTTGGTATCCGCATGATTTTAAAGCCAACAATAATTACCTGCAATTCTACTCGCGTAATTACACGGTTCCGGTTCGCTATACCATACGTAATATGACTGCAGCCAATGATGTATTTGTATTTGATGTTTCGGATCCCCTGCACGTCAACATTCTGGCTAAAAATCTTTCCGTAAACGGAAATACATTAAGCTTTGATTTACCGGCCTCGGAACATCCGCAGGCCATTCTGGTGACAAGCCTATCTTCCCCGGATATAAAACCAGTGGCAAATTTAAAAGCAGTGGAGCATACATCCGATTTAACGGCAACGGGCAATCAGGCTGATTTTATTATCATCACAGATAAAAGTTTTATGCCTTATGCTGAAGAATTGGCCAACATGCGCAGCCCACTTAGCAGTAAAGTAGTGAGCACGGAGCAGGTATATATGGATTTTAATTCCGGTGTTCCGGACCCGACTGCGATTCGTAACTTTATCCGTTACGCGTACAGCCATTGGCAGACACCCGCTCCTTCGTATGTGTTGCTGTTTGGCGACGCCCACTATGATTACAGGAACATTGCCATTACAGATACAATGCGTGTACCTACTTTCGAAATTTTTGCTACTTCCGAAATCGACAGCCGTATGACGGATAATTATTTTGTGGATTTAAATTACACATCGGACAATAAATTCCGGTTTGTTTCGCCGGATCTGGCCATTGGGCGGATTCCGGTTCAAACCAAACAACAGGCTGCTGATTATTTAGACAAACTGATTCAATACGAACAGCATCCCTCACGTGACGGCTGGCAAACCGTGCTAACCTTTGTAGCGGATGACAACACCAGGCCGGGTGTTACTTCCGAATATTTTCATCAAAAACAAACCGAAGATATAGCCCGGTTATCCCAGTTGCGTAAATTCAATAAGAACAAAGTGTATTTATCCGCTTACCCTTCAGCACCGGGCGGTTTTGGCCGTATCAAACCAGAAGCCAATAACGCTCTAATCGATTATCTGAATCAGGGTACATTGATGGTCAATTATATAGGACATGGCTCGCCGACTCAATGGGCGCACGAAAGTGTTTTTAGCATGAACCGCGATTTAGAACGCATTCAGAACGAAGGTAAATTAACCTTTTTGATTGCGGCAACCTGCGATTTTGGCAAATTCGACGATCCCCATGAACCCAGTTTTACAGAGGAACTCATTTGGCAGAAAAACCGTGGTACCATTGGCGCGCTGGCTTCTACGCGGCTGGCTTTTTCTTCGGAAAACGCCAAATTTAACACCGATTTCAACAAAGCGCTCTTCCCCTCTGGCCAGCCATCCGTTTCGCTCGGAATGGCAAAATTGCTTTCAACGGAATCGGATGAAAACGATCAGAAATTTGTTTTATTTGCCGACCCCACCATGCACCTGGCCGACCCGCGCGATAACATACATATTGTTTCGATTACACCGGATACTTTAAAAGCTTTAAGTGAGGTAACTGTTCAGGCTCAGGTGGAGAAGGATTCTGCCTTTGATCCCAATTTTAACGGCGATGCCATGCTGCTGGTGAACGACGCGCGCTACGATTCGGTAATTACAGCCAATAAATTTGCACCGGTTACCCTACCCGGCCCTTCTATTTTTCGAGGACAAATCAGTGTAACAAACGGTTTACTTACCGGTAAGTTTATTTTGCCTAAAACCATCCGCTATGTTAACAAAAATACCGGTAAGCTTACGTTATACGCCTGGAATGAGCAGAGCGGTCAATCGGCCATCGGTTATAATGACCAACTTCTGTTCAACGGTTCCATCGCAGATATTGCAGACGATAACGGACCGGAAATGGATATTTATTTTAAAGATCAGGAAAATTTTTCTTCCGGCGATCTGATTCCGCAAAATCCCATACTCATTGCCACACTTCAGGACGAACGCGGTATCAACATAACCGGAACCACCGGGCATACTATATCCATTCAGGTGGATCAGGAAGCCCCCAAGAGTATTTCCGGCTTTTTTACGTACGAAAAAGACAGCTATACAAAGGGAACGATTCAGTATCCATTGGAAAAATTATCTACCGGCAAACATCATTTAACGCTGTCTGCTTTTGATAATTTAAACAATGCGGCTGATATTTCTGTGGATTTTAAAATCAGTGATGATGCTGATCTTGTGCTCGATGAAGTAGTGAATTATCCCAATCCTTTCAGCTCGGAAACCAAATTTACCTTTCAGACGAATCGTGA
>JANTHG010000215.1 GCA_024762535.1 Calditrichaceae bacterium | reverse complement strand
TTTTTTTATTTCCAGCTCCCTGCGGATTAAAAATCGTTTTACCATTTTTAATCCCTGATAGCGAATATCAGAAATAATTACCGTTTGATTTTCCTTTATTTTCATCAGAACCATAATCAGTGAATCCTGCTCATACAGATAATTCACTTTTACATCCATATACGGTTTACCGGAATTGTAATACAAACTTTCCACCTTGCGAACCGCTTCCGTAATCTGATTTTCATTGAATGGCGTATAAGGTTTAACCTGATCAAACATTCCGGCAATTTCGGAACCGGATATGCTCTGGTTACCGGTAATGCGTAATCCGCCATAATAATAACGTTGACCTTCTTCAATAGTGTAAAAGAGATGAACCGTATTATCTTGACGGTTGTAAGCAATGCTGTCACGAATACTTACATCCAAAAAGCCATACTGTTTATAATAATTGGTCAATAGAATTTTATCCAGTTTAACCAACCGCGGGTCGAAACGTTCACCTTCTTCGGACTGTACAATATCGATTAAATCCTCTTCTCCTTCAAAATGAACCTGAAGAAAGGTAATGGTATCGATTTCCCGCGAGGCGCCCAATGCGAACAAGGGCAACAGCAGTAAAAGCAAGAAATTTCTTTTATTTAAAACGTAAGTTCCCATTTGATACCTAATTGAATGATATTATTTCCCCGCTGCGTTTTTTCGTAGAAACTATCTAAAGACCAATAGCGGTTAATGCGATATTGTAATCCGATTCGGTTCCCAGCATCCCAGCTTAATTTGGGTGTGGGAAAGTCACCACCAAACTGCGTTTTATATTCCACATAAAGATCACTGGTCAGATATTTCCCAAACGAAACAGATGCATCCTGCAGGCCGTTATTCAGACGCATGCGTTCCAAATCCAAAATGGATTGACTCGAATTAATCTCCACTTTATCCAGTCCCACATATTTTTCCGCACCCCGTTCCACTGCCGTTAGTACCGAAGTGGTGGCCACCTGTTCGCCCACATTACGCAACGTAGAATCCGTTTGAGTCGTGATCTGCCCCAAATCGGCTCCGAGCGTAAGCAAAGCAATTTTATCGAGATAGGACATATCCAGTTCCTGATCATTTTCCGTTACACGGATATTTTGATCCATATCATCCAGGGGCCCGGTAACTGACACCTCAAACATGCGATTACCAATTTTTTTAACAGCCAGCAAATTGATATCCGGATTGATTTCTTTGGGATTTTTAAAGTCAACCGTTCCATTCTGAATGTCAAAATTCTGGTTCCAGGATGCATATTTACCGGAAACGGTTTCCATGTGCCCGGCAATCTGTACAGCATCCGAGGGAGGTTCCAGAATAATATGTAAATTACCAAGCAGAGTTATTTTGAAATTATTAGCCAAATCCAGTGGAGAACTGGACACCACAAAATTCCCAGGAATATCAATACCCAGATTTACCGCTGTAAACGGCGGTTCCTGGGTAACTGCGGTAGAACTCAGGTAGGCATTTTTAGCCATTTTAGACAGATCAACTTCAAATTCCCCCCGTGGAATCTGAATATCTCCGGTAATGCGCAATGTGTCCTGGCCCTGCACCTTAAGATTATCACTGGTAAGAACAACCGCTGCATTCTCCACAAAATAGTCCACATAAAAAGCATCCATTCCGATATTTAAATCAAATCGCGGACGCATCAGATTGGCTGTGGCAACCGTTCCGTCCACTTCAAGGAAACCTTCGCGCCAGTTTTGATCGGACCAGGGAATAAGCGCTTTAAGCCACTGCATGCTCTGTTCCAAAATATCTTTTTCACGCTCCGACCGGGCGGCAAAGCTGTTCAGATAGAATACCGATTGTTCAATATCCGCATCAATTTCAACATTTTTAAGCGGATCGCGAACACGGGAGAGAATTATTTCCCCGTTTTTCATTTTAATAAATCCATTGGTAAGAGCGGGAACGTTCGGTGTTCCGGCGAATTCCAGTTTTAAATCGTACGCGCCGCGCAGAGCTTCCACTTGTTCATTCAGTAAACCGATAAACGATATTTCATTATCGGAGCTACGCAAAGCAAGATGCATCGGTTTATTGGTAAAAAGTGTATCGGGATGCAGCAAATTCAGTTGATATTTCAGATCACCACGCACATCAAAAGATGTTTGGTTCAATACGCCATACAAACTGTCCAGTAGCATATAGCCGTCATTATATTGCGCATAGAGTCGGGTAGAATCCAGATTAAACGCATCGTAATTAAATTGGTCTAAAGAAGCGGATAGGGCTATCCGGGGATGACCGGTTGTTCCGCTTAAACGGAATTCGCCAGAGGATACACCCTTTATTTCATCTTCTAAATGGAGCAGAGATAAATAATGATCAATATGAAAATTCTTCCACGACAGATAAAAGCTGGTAGCTATGTTTTCATTTAGCAGATCATTGGAATCGGTTTTGAGTGAAGGTAAATTAAAATCACCCAGGGCTTTAATGAAAGTATCTCCGTTTTTTACATCCATTTTTTTAATCTGAACAGCGCTGTTGGCATAAGCAAAATCGACTGTAATGTTTCCCAAACGAACAGAATTTAACACAATGGAGTCTGCGGACAGTTCGGCGTTTAATTCCGGGCCGTGCAAAGGATGTAGAATTTCCACGTTTCCATTCACCATTCCGGACAGGGTAAACTGATTTTTCCAGAATATTTCAAACGGTTTTAATTTTACCTTATCCAAAATCAAAAACGCCTGCAAGTCTTGTTCTTTTATGTCCCAAAAGCCGCCTGCTTCAATGGCAGAACCTGCCGCTCCCTGCAGCCGGAGATTTTCCACATTAATTTCCGTGCTGTCCATAGTGAGTAGTAAGGTGTCTTCATTACGTAATAGATAACCTTCATACATCATATCTAATTGCGGAATCCGTAACTCGGATCCGTATGCATCGTATTTTAGAGAGAGTTCAGCTTTAAGATAATTGTGAGCGCTGTGCAGCTCTGCGCGCTTAAAGTAGATTCGGTTGCGGTGTATATCCGCCTGAAGATTGATATTTTTTAAGGGAATACCGCCAAGCCTGCCCTGCCCAATGGCAAACTGCAATTCCCCATCCCGCTCCGAAAAAATATTTCTCGTATAGAGCTGCAATCCTACAGAATCGAAAGACACATCCTGGTAACGCAAATGAGGCATTTCCAAATCACCGGAAATGGTTGGATCTTTCAGTTTGCCGCTTAAGCGAAACTGGCCGTCAAAAACCGATTGCAAACTGTCTGCACTAAAAACCTGCGCTATGCGTCCCAATTGATTATCGAAAGTAGAAAGCCCCAAATCGGCAACCCAGTGGCGCGAAACGGTTCCATCGAGAGTAAAACGGCAACTATCTGCCACCTGCAAATAACTGGGTTCGATGATGGTAAAATTACCTTTGTGCGCTTTCAGTTTAAAACGAAGTGAATCAATCGGCAGGCGATCCAGTTTAGAAGCCTGCATACGTAATTCCCCTACACCGGTAGCTCTTTTTAAAACCAGATTGCTTACATTAAAGCGCAGGAAGCCATTTAACTCTGTTTCAATTTGTGTCGAATCAAACTGATTAAGATTTACATGTGCAAAACGTAGCAGTCCGTCGCCACCAGCAAATTGGTAAGCCGCCCCGCTTAAATCAAACCGCGCCTGCCCACTCTGTACATTCAAAGAGTCGATAAAAATATCGCCTTTATTATAGGAAGCAGCCAATTGCAGAGTGTCCAAACGATGGTGTTTCCACTCCCCGTTCAAACTGGCTTCTACTCCAAAATGGCGCGGCGCGCCGCTCAGGCTAAACGTGCCTTGTACATATCCGCTTTTCAGCTCTTTATTGGCAGTTAGTTTGTACAAATCATTCAGATTTATATTTGCTTCATACAAATTAAGATTCAAATCCAGCGTATCCGAAAGGTCATAAAAAGCACTTAACTGCACCCGGGAATGTTCAGTATTCAGGGTAAACTGATTAAGCGACAGGTGGTTACGGTCGCCTTTGAGTTCGAAAGATATGGTATTTAAATTAAAATCCCGCTCCACCCAGCGGCCGGACAATTTGTCCAATTTTATGCGGTAATGGTCTCGTCCTACGCTAAGCTGATGCAAATTAACATACAGATCGCTCACATGCATTTTTGCCGAGGGAATATGGACCTGCCCGGCAAAAAGTTCCACATTGCCAATTTCAATATTGGGCAAAGCGTCTAAAAGTGAATCAATAGGATGCGCATGGCGAAAAACCTGCAATAATGAATCAATGTTTGGCTTCGGATGACGCGCAGCGCTGCCTGATTGGGCAGAAGGCGGTTTTGTTGCTTCTTGCAGTTCAATATCCAGTTGGTTAATAAACACCTTGCTAATATGGATATTGTCCGAAAGCAGAGGCCACAAATCATACTGCAATTCTACCTGATTGGCACGGACACGGGCTTTTCCGTACAGCTCAAAATCCAGGTCGGTTATTTGCAGCGTATTGAACAAACTACCGCGTAAAGAAGTATAGTGTATTTTACCCTGATTGCCAAGCGCACGGTTTAATAGCGTTTCCGCATTATTCTGCACGACATTGGTTTTCCATACAAGCAGCAGGAAAACTACAAACAACAATACAATGCCCGCCAATACCCAGGCGCTTATTTTTGCAAGTTTTTTTATCATATTTTCTGAATTCTTTTACTCAACAGGCGGTAAAACATCCTCTCTATCCCATAAGTTTAAATATTCGAAAAGATCTCGCTTCCGATTTACTTCTCTTCAAAAACTTTTATCGGCAAAAAACGCTTAAAATTGATCTTATTAAATTTCTTACTTTGGATAGAACAATTTATAACAAAATTCGGTAAAATGATAGCAAACAGAATCATAAGAAGCTGCTTGCATCGGGTTTTGATTCTATTTAATTTGGTTTGATTTGTTGTGTGGTCATTTCAAAACAATATATAAAACAGAGCTGTCCTACATAATCAAGACACCACATTGTGGATAAGTAGAAGAACCTGATTCCCCCTTAGCAAAGGGGGTTAGGGGGTTGTAAAATCTGTACAATGTAATATTTGTCCATTAAAAAAACACCCCCCTCAGTCCCCCCTTGATAGGGGGGAAACGTTATCATTGCATTAGCAAGCAGTTTGTGTTCTTTATTTAGGATAGATGTGATCTAAAAAATTCAAATACGCACTTTGGCAGTTTTTATGGGATTAAATAATATTTAGCTT
>JANTHG010000214.1 GCA_024762535.1 Calditrichaceae bacterium | reverse complement strand
TTCCGAATTATTTTACAGTTAAATATGAAGATATTTTAATGAATCCGGAAGAAACCGTACGACAGTTGGCAGATTTTTTAGAGATTGGATTTATCGATTTGCTATTACAACCTACCATGTTTTCCGAAGCATGGCAGGGAAACAGCAGCCGGCAAACCCGATTTTCTTCCATCTCTGCAGATAATTTGGATCGTTGGAAAGCAGAAATTACATCATTGGAATTATGGATTATTAATCATTTTTTTAGTCATACACTTAACACATATAGTTATGAATATTTACTGGATAAGGGTGGGCTATATAAACGGGTACCCAAGGAATCACCAGCTATCTATCTTCAAAATCGTATTTTTCTGAAAATGGTTTCAAATTTTTAACCTTTGCGGATAAATCTAATGGCTTCTCAGTTTAAAAAATTGGCTAAAAACTCAATGGTGTATAGTCTCGGAAACCTATCCACGAAACTACTGGGCATCGTACTGCTTCCTATCTATACTTCCCATTTAAGTGTAGCCGATTATGGCGTGCTGGGAATTTTAGAAGTGAGCGCCCAGTTCCTGATTGCCGTATTGGGACTAAATTTGTACAGAGCATTGGTACGATGGTACTGGGACCCGGAATATAAGGATAAACAACGGGCCATATTTTTTACGTTACTAAGCTTTCTGGTTCTGTTTGTATTGTTGGTTGAGATTCTGTTATTTGTTAATGCGGCATATTTTGCCAGACTTTTATTTGATGATTCCGGTAAATCCTATTTAATTCGACTTATGATTATCAGCGCCGGACTGGAAATCATTTTCAGAATTCCGTTAACATTAATGCGGGTTCAGGAGAGGCCCTTCCTCTATTCGCTTTCTAATATTGCTAAACTGATTGTTTCTGCGACGCTGACTATCTATTTTATTTTGGCGCTCGGTAAAAAGGTGGAAGGGATTTATGAAGCGCAAATTATGGGTGCGCTGGTATTTTTATTGCTGATTATTCCTTATGTTATTAAGAATTTGCAGGTTACGTTCCTGTCAAAAGCGTTTAAAGAAATGTTCTGGTATAGTTTCCCATTAGTGTTTTCTTCGATTTCCGGATTACTGCTCACCATTGCCGACCGATTTTTTTTAAAATTTATGTCGGGGCTTGCGGATGTAGGAATTTACTCGTTGGGGTTCAAAATCGGTAATTCCATCAAAGTATTTCTGGTGCAATCTATTTTACTGGCCCTTTCTCCTATCATATATAAAATGATGGACCAGCCTGATAATAAAAGTTTTTATGCACGTATCATGGTTTATCTGGGATCAGTTGTAATGATGAGTGTTGTTGTTCTATCGCTTTTTGGAAGGGAATTGGTAGAGTTGCTGGCGAAAAAACCACAATATATTCTTGCCCAGTATATTATCCCCATTATTGCCATGGGCGGATTTTTTGGAATGCTAAAGGAAGTGGCGCTTACGGGTATTAATATTATGAAAAAAACCAAAGCGCTGGCTATGTTAATAACAGGTGCGGCGATTCTTAATGTACTATTAAATTATTTTTTGATTCCGTATTTTCAATCTCTCGGTGCGGCGATTGCCACACTTTTAACGCAAATAATATTATTTTCCCAAATATATTTATATGCCCAAAAGCATTATTTTATTCCCTATGAATTGCGAAAAATAAGTTTGATGCTGATCCTGGCTCTAATGATTATTAGTGTCGGCTTCTGTTTAAATATGTTGCCAATGACTCCCCGGATAGTACTAAAAGCTGTACTGGCTATTCTGTTTCTGTTTTCGCTGTATGGTACGAAACTCATCAGTAAAAAGGAATTAATGAGCATTTGGCACCTTTTTGGTAAGAATCGATAAGTGTTGTAAAATTTTTATATTTCAGTTAAATTAATTTCTTTCATAAAACTAATAGGAGAAATAATGTCTGTTTCAAAAATAGATCAGGTCCCTTTATTAGACTTAAAAGCACAGTATTCCACTATTCGTGAAGAAATTGAACCGGTGGTGCGTGAAGTTATGGAATCCCAGTACTTTATTCTGGGCCCAAAGGTAAAAGCCTTTGAAGAGCGGGTTGCGGAATATTGCCATACCCGTTATGCATTGGGCGTATCATCCGGAACCGACGCCCTTATTATTGCCCTGATGGCTTTGGATATCCGGCCCGGTGATGAAGTGATTACTACTGCCTATTCATTTTTTGCCACAGCCGGTTCCATCAGCCGTTTAAATGCCACACCGGTGTTTGTGGATATCGATCCGGTTACCTTTAATATTGATCCGGCGGAAATTGAATCGAAAATCACTTCTAAAACCAAGGCTATTATTGCCGTGCATTTGTATGGCCAGTCCGCGGATATGGACCCCATTTTACAGGTTGCCCAAAAACACAGGTTAAAAGTAATCGAAGACGCAGCCCAGGCCATTGGCACCGAATACACCAACGGCCGCCGGGCCGGTTCTATGGGCGACATCGGCTGTTTTTCTTTCTTCCCCAGTAAGAACCTTGGCGGATTTGGTGACGGCGGTATGGTTACTACCAGCGATGCGGCCCTGTACGAGAAACTAACCTTCTTGCGTAACCACGGTGCGCATCCCAAATATTATCATAAAATGATCGGCGGTAATTTCCGACTGGACGCCCTGCAGGCGGCTGTGCTCGATGTAAAACTGAATCACTTAGATGACTGGACAGCGGGCCGTCAGAAAAATGCTGCGTATTATAATGAACAGATCGCCGCACGCGGTTTGGATAAATGGATTCGGACGCCGCACGCTGTGGACGGGTACCGCCATATCTACAATCAATATATTTTACGCTGTGAACGGCGCGATGACCTGCTGCAATTTATCAAAGACCGAAATATCGGCAGTGAAATTTACTACCCGGTAACCTTTAACAATCAGGAATGTTTTGCGGACCTGGGCTACAAAAACGGTGATTTCCCCAAAGCGGAACAAGCCGCGGCCGAAACCCTGGCCATTCCCATTTATCCGGAACTAACCCGCGCTCAGCAGGATTATGTACTGGATGCGTTTGAGGCTTTTTACAAGTAGAAAGTTTTGGGGATGTTGGTTATTAAGTTGTTCGCCTGCCCAACCGAAACCGAAATTAAATTTTTGCTAACTATACCTTTACTTTGTATCTTATGATGTACTTAATAAAATACAAAAGAAGGTGATATAATGAGGCAAATAAATTTTGAAAATGACATAAAACCCCTATCTGAATTTAGAGCAAATGCAGCTAATTTTGTAAAACAAGTGAAAGAAACAAAACGTCCAATGATTCTAACGCAGCATGGCAAGAGTGCAGTAGTGTTAGTTGATGTCTCAGCGTATCAGGCAATAATTGAAAAGTTAGAATTATTACAAGAGGTTCAATTAGCTGAAAAGCAAATTTCGGAAGGCAAAATTCTTTCAGAAGGTGATGTCAAAAAACGTATTGCTAAACGATATAAAAAATGAAAATAGTCTGGACTGAATTAGCTGTTGAAAAGCTAGAAGAATTTGCAGATTATATTGCTCTTGATAAACCAATGGCTGCATTAAATTGGGCAGAGTTGATTCAAAGTTCTGCTAATAAACTGAAAAAATTTCCGCAATTGGGTCGTCAAGTTCCGGAGATTAATAGGGCCGATATAAGAGAATTAATCGAAGGAAATTATCGAATTATTTATCGTCTTGAAGAAAATCTTATTACTATTCTGACTATTAGGCATACTCGACAACTTTTAAATTCAACAGATTTTTTTGAAAAAATGTAGGTAAATAGTCGTTCCAACACCCTGAAGGGTTCAAATTTATAAGGTGGAATAATTTATAAAGCCACAACATAAATGTTGGGGCTAACATTCTGAAGTTTAATTAGTTAGCCCCATCCTTTAGGATGGGGATCAGGTTGGTCACACACTTACTTTTGGGGCTTTAACCCCATGACTGACTTGATCTTGAGCTATCTCGGGAGATCCTCTCAAGTCAGTCATGGAGGGGAGAAGTCTACGAATGTAGATAATTATCAAATAATTAATAGCTTGGTTGGTATTTTAACAAGAAAATTTTGACACTACTGGGCGCAGTGAAAGGATAGATTTATGGCATTTTTAATTGAAAAGCCCACACAGATCGAAGCAGAAGGTAATAAAATTATTGAAGAATATATAGGAAGGGTAAACAGCGGAACGGCCGAAGTCAGTATCGCAAAAATGATTAGTCCCGGCGGTTGGAAAGAACCCGCCCAAACCCCGGATTTTGATGAGTATACGGTGGTGCTGCGCGGTAAACTTCTGGTGAAAACGAATGCCAAAGAGTTTATCGTTAAGGGAGGGCAGGCATTTATTGCCCGGCGTGGTGAAAAAGTGCAGTACAGTTCGCCGGATGCAGACGGTGCGGAATACCTTGCCGTCTGTTTGCCTGCATTTGGCCCGGATTCAGTTCATAGGGATTAACTTCAAAAAAGAGTATTAAGTTGAAGTCTTCTAATCTTTAAAAACTTAGAAGACTTCTTTTTCCTAACTGATTTTTTCGTTTAAGAACGGTTTGATTTCATCAATAGCGATGCGCTGTTGTTCCATACTATCGCGGTCGCGTACGGTTACTGTGTTGTTTTCCAACGTTTCCGAATCCACTGTAAAGCAGAAGGGGGTACCCGCCTCGTCCATACGGCGGTAGCGGCGGCCAACGGAACCGGCTTCATCGTAAAACACTCTAAAATTGCCCCGCAGGTCATTCACAATTTTTTTAGCGATTTCCGGCATACCGTCCCGTTTAACGAGAGGAAAAATAGCGGCTTTTATGGGCGCCACAGCCGGTGCAAATTTCATCACCACCCGGTCTTCTTCTTCGGTGTAAGCATCGATTAAGCAGGTGAGCAATGTACGGTCGCAGCCAACCGAAGTTTCGATGATATAGGGCAAAAAGCGTTCCTTGGCCTGATCATCGAAAAAGCGCATATCTTTACCGGAATACTCTTTGTGCCGGCCCAAATCAAAATCGGTGCGATTGTGAATGCCTTCGATTTCATTCCAGCCAAACGGAAATTCATACTCAATATCAAAAGCGGCTTTAGCGTAATGGGCCAGTTCATTTTCGCCGTGCGGATGAAAGCGCAGCTTTTCCGGATTCAGACCGAGACGATTGTACCACTCGCGCCGGGTTTGTTTCCAATATTCAAACCATTTTTCATCCTCATCTGGACGGACAAAAAACTGCATTTCCATTTGTTCGAATTCACGGGTACGGAAAATATAATTTCCGGGAGTGATTTCATTGCGAAAGG
>JANTHG010000213.1 GCA_024762535.1 Calditrichaceae bacterium | reverse complement strand
ATATTAAAAATTAATTGCAGTAACTTAAAAAAAAGACATAATATCATGTTACTCTGTTGCTGCAAACGAAATATCTTTTGTACTAAATTTTTAACTACACTATATTTTTCAATAATAGAAAAAGCGCCGTAATCAATATATAGTCTTTGGCTTTTTTTTTCTCAAAATACGTGAAAAATTTAACAAAAGAGGCGCTAAAATGAAAGTTTTACATAAGATATTCATACTTGTTGTTAGTGTGATAAGCGTTAGCTCGTTTGTGTCGGCACAATCTACCTTGGACTGTCAACTCTGTCATAGCGGTAATCAAAGCTTATGGGCTACCGGTCCTCATGCAAATAGCCAAACCGATGTGGCGGATGAATTGGCAGAAGAGTGGACAGGTTTGCCTGCCGATTCGGTGATTCTCGGTTCGGAAGCGGAAAACTGCATAGCCTGCCATGGACCGATTTCCGTGACTGCCAACGGCGGTATGACAGAAGTAGAAGCTTTAAATCATTTCTTTACTACTACGAATGGGTTATTTGTAGATACAACCCACGCAACAGACACAGCAAACTGGCCGCATGTGGGTTGTACAACCTGCCACGATGTGCCGGCTAATCACCCGACCGATTCGCCGACAAAGGCTTTGTTTAATTCAACAACAGTACAATATATGTCCATTTCCAATACAGCCGTTCTGTGTGGACAGTGTCACGGTACGCTGCGTTTTGCTGATACGGACCACCGCGTATTTGATGCCTGGAAAATGAGTACACATGGTCATCGTGGCCAGGCGGATGTTGCAGAAGAACTTGCCGGAGAATGGGCGGGATCTGCCCCGGATAGCGTTATAAACGGTAGCGTAGCAGAAGATTGTATTGCCTGCCATGCGCCTACTTCGGTACTTGTAGATGGTGGTATTAGTGAAACGGAGGCTTTATCCCGTTTCTTTTCCACTACCGCAGGTGTTTTTTCGGAAACAACAGCTCCAACAGATACCGCTAACTGGCCGGAAGTAAGTTGCAATGCCTGCCACAATCCCCATCAACCGGATGGCATATATTTGTTTGATTCAAAAACAGCAGAATATGTTGAAATGGCAACTTCGCAGGAACTTTGCGGGCAATGTCATGGCAATCTGCGTTTTGCAGATACGGATCATTTAAGCTATAACATCGAAGCGGGAACCGGTGGAACAGGCGTAGAGAACAAAATAACCATGTCAGGCGTTCAATGCGTTAGCTGTCATATGCATGCGGATGATGTGGACGGAAGTAATTCTTCGATGTATGGTGGGCATACATGGCGCATTTTTGTCACAGAAGATGATGGAAGTGAAACAGCTTCGTGTACCGGTTGTCATTCCTCAATGGATGCTGCTGCTGCGGAAAATCAGATAGATAGTTGGAAAGATGAATTTGCCGCTCTGGATTCAATCGCACAGCTAAAGGTAGCGGCTGCGGATGAGAAAATGGTCGGCAATACGGATCCTACGGATATCCAATACATCGAAGAGGCGCACCATAATTTGGAATTTGCGGAATCGGATGAAAGCGGTGGTTTTCATAACCACAACTATTCTATGGCTTTATTAAATGATGTTATTGAAAAAGCCGATTTGATAACCGGAATTAATGATGATGAGCCCCAAATTCCCGGAAAATTTTCTCTTGCACAAAATTATCCTAATCCGGTGCAAAATAGTTTGCAAACCACGATCCGTTACCAGTTAGCAAAAAGCGGACATGTTACTCTGGCGGTTTATAATTTACTTGGGCAGGTTGTTCAAAATGTTTTAGACCGCGAACAGGTAAAAGGAAAACACAGTGTTCTTTTGAATACAGCTGGGCTGGCAAACGGATTATATGTTTATAAGCTGACAAGCGGGAATCATATTTCGATAAAAAAAATGTTGATTATCAAATAGGGAACCATAAACAAGCGCGAGCCCGAAAGGGCCCGCGCTTGTGGTTTAGTGCATCAAAATCATCTTTTTAATTTGTATCTGTGCTCCGGCCTGTAAACGGTAATAATAGACGCCGCTGGCCAGTCCGCTGCCATCGAAGCGAATGGAATGTCTGCCTGCCGACTGAGGACGATTCACTAACGTTTTTACTTCTTGTCCCAGGGCATTATATACGGTTACGGATACCACCGCTTGTCTCGGTAGCTGGTAACGGATATACGTTACCGGACTACCCTGAACAGCTGCGCCAAAGGGGTTGGGGTAATTGTTAGACAACAGGAAAGAATGAATGCTATTGTCAGTTTTGGGGGATACATCGGCAACGGTTGTAGTCATCACTTCCGCTTCCCAGCCCGATTCCGTGTAAATCTGGTTCGATACAAAATGAAAGGTAAGCGCGCCGTCTGCATTGCTGGCCACTACTTCTCCCGGGGAATTGGTCGTGCTAAAGGGGCTGCCGGCTACCTGCGGAGCGCTGTCGTCTGTTCCGTCGTAAATGTAGAGCTTATCCAAATCACTTAACGTAAAAGAAGTAAACACAGCTTTGACTACACTGCGCTGAGTGGGATAAAAAGTCAGTGTGAGTTGCTCATTGGTGCCATATTCTCCGTCGGCGCCGCCTGTGTCGTAAAAGAGGCAGTCATCAACTGTTTCCGTGCCATCATGCATTAAAACAGTTGGCAGCACTCCTACCGAAACCTGAAATGTATCCCGGTACACATAAACACCGGAATAGGCTGTATAATAGAGGTTAACCGTGGTGCCGGCAGGCGTATCAGCAGAAGCGACAAGGGTAAATACCGCATTCACCGTGTCATTAGCGGTAATGGTTCCTAAATTGGCAGGACTGTTTTGTACGGTTACATAGGAACTGGAAGATACCAGTTCTGCGTTTACATTTTCGGCCGGTGCATGTCCGTTGTTTCCGGTGGGAATAATGTAATCGGCTGTTTCACCCACATCTAATTTACCGTCATTATCGCCCGTGGCGCTGTCATCAATTGAAGGCGAATCGGTGATTAAATGGGGCGCATTAATGGTGATGGATATATCCGAGGTCCAGGAACCGGAAGCGGCGTCTGTAAAATATACCGTGCAAAGGGCAGTATGCTGGTCTTCTACCGAATCGGCTGCCGTGTACTCAAAGGCATCATCGCCTATCACGGATTGATCGACAGCCATATCACCATACGTATGAGTGCTGTCGGTTATGTTCAGGTACAAGTCGCTGGTGCGCAGTTTGGCTTCTACTGCCTGTGCCGCTTCATTCCCGGTATTTTGAGCCGTAACGTCCAGGTGAACCGTTTCACCATGTTCTGTGCTTCCATTACCGTTTCCGCTGGTTGCGTCATCTTCCAAATACGATTCCACGGAAATCCAGGGTCCGTTTGCCGAAGATACCGTAATATCATCGTAAATGGTTTCCGTATTAAAGGCTGTAACCACCAGCAGAGCCGAACCGGCTTCGAGTGTGTGGCTAATCGTTACATCACCGTTTGCATCGGTCAGACCGGTAAAATAACTACCATTCTGCGAAAGCGTAACCATCGCGTCATTGACCGGGCTGCCATTGGAAGTAACCGTTGTGGTAAAAGCTTCTCCTGTGTGTACTGTTTCGTTGGAAAGGGAAAGGGTCTGTGGTGCTTTGGTGCGGATTTGCATGGCCGGATCGCCAAATGTGGTCCAGGTTTGTACCGTTTCCAAATCACTGCTTGTGGATGATTCCGTGAGCATTAAATCATGCCCGTTTACCACGATGGAGCCAATAAAACTGCGGCCTTCCGAAGTGTTCAGGCCGGATTGTCCGGAATGGGCATCATAGTCGTAACCGCCTATGATCATGTCATTAAAATAATCCTGGCCGCGCATGGGAGGGTCCCACGGCTGGGAAATGGTGGAGCCCAAAAACATAATGGCGCCTCCGTTTTCTTTTTTAAGCCAGGATTCGGCATAACAATCACCGCTGCTAATATTAAATTCTCCGTTGTTACAGGCTACGGAAAAGATGAAGGGCAGCATATTACCATTGTTTAAACTTTGAACGTCACTGGTACTGAATCCCGTTGTTCCCCAACTGGTACTGGAACCGTGTCCGGTATAGTTTATGATACCTGTACCATTGTTCACAGCGTTGGAAACATCCGATTTGGTGGCGCTTGGATCATATATTTGATTGTAGAAATCGTATGTAAAGGGATCGAGTTTGTCATTCCAAATCACGTTCTCGTGTTCGTAATCGTATTCGTTGTCATCTCCGGCACCCTGGTCTGAGGCCACACCCGTTGCAGTTGAAAGCCAGGAATTACCTGTCACCGGATTTTTTTCATACGAAAGGATTTTATTTACTTGTACGGTGATTTGATCGGCGGATTGCCCGGAAAGCCGGCCAATGGCAATATCCTGGAAATCATCATCACCGGAAACGCAACCCATATCCGGGTCCATCGGTAAATTGGAAGAAGTGCCCAGTTCGCTTTTAACATCATCCCAGTCGCCAACCAACTGCACATATAAAAGGTTGGGATTTTCATCGTACTTTTGCTGAATTAAACTTTTTACCAGTGTTCCGGTAGCAACCACTTCTTTACTAACCGTAAACCCCTTTTCCCGTTTCCATTGGATGTAGGGTTCAATAGCTGTTTCATCGCGGGAAGTTGTGATCACTAAAACATCTCCGTGCTGAAGCATATGTAAATCCGCTGAAGCATCTGTGGAATTGATAAAAAGACTGCTGTACAAGGCATTGGTTTCGGGCATGGGATTGCCTGCCCGGTGGGTTAAGGGATTGGTAGGTGCGTGTTCATTTTCTGTTAAACGAACCGTAATTGTTTTGTATATACGCAGGATCTGATTTGCGCCATTATACTGAAAAGGGAAAAACTGGACGCGCATACCGCGTGCATCACGGACAATAAACGGGCGATTGGATTTAGCAGCAAATCCGGGATACCAGTTATCGGCTTGGGAAGCCGGGTCTGTTTCATAAGGAATAAGAGCCGGGTTTTGCGTTCTGTAGATAACCCCGCGCGAAGGTACTAAGGGATAATCAAGCTGGATTTCTTCGAAGGTACTATTCGTGATTTCAAAATCCACATCTTTTTGAGCTGGTAATTTAACCGCGGCGCTCACAATGGGCAGAGCGGCAAAACCCTTTTGCTGTGTACGAACGGAAGAAGCAAATTCCAAAGTAGAATACGTTACACCATTGAGCACTTTTTCGGAAATCTGATAGCGTTGGACATTCAAATCTAATTGAAAAGTTGTGCTTTGCGGTTGAGAAAATTGAATGGTATAAAAATCGGATGCATACAGAGACGAGAGTGTGGTCAGAATCATCACCAAAAAGAATCGTTTCATTTGAAATC
>JANTHG010000212.1 GCA_024762535.1 Calditrichaceae bacterium | reverse complement strand
ATAGGCTTTATAAATACGCATGATGTCCATTTTACACTGATTCATCTTGACAAGCTCCTTTTTGGCGTGGAACCGGTTATCTGGGCAGAACAATTTTACACCCCTTTTTTAACCGATTATTTCAGTATTAGTTATATGAATTATTTCTTTATAGCCGTAGCCGTGGTAGTCTTTCTCATATTCAAAAAACGTGAAACGGATATGCGTGTTGTTTTATTGGGAACGATTCTTACTTTTTATTTTGGCTATTTTTTATATATCTTGTTTCCGGCCGCTCCACCGCGGCTGGTTTTGGCGGACCAGTTTGTACGTACGTTTTCCGGTGGCTGGCTGACACAAGCGCAGAATCGGCTAATAAGTATAAATCCTTCCTCTTCAAGAGCGGCCTTTCCCAGCCTGCACTGCGCCGTTACCTTAATTAGTTTGATGTATGCCTTTAAGTACAGTAAAAAGTTGTTTGCCCTTTTGTTAATTCCGGGCATTAGCCTTGTATTGGCAACAGTCTATTTGCGGCATCATTATGTGGTGGATATTCTTGCGGGATTTGCACTGGCAATTTTTGTGTATTTTGCAGCTCCGGGCATTAATCGCTGGTGGAATCGGATAACAATTTTATTGGCTGAAAAAAGCGCTTAATCCCTA
Source organism: Calditrichaceae bacterium (assembly GCA_024762535.1). Classification (GTDB taxonomy): domain Bacteria; phylum Calditrichota; class Calditrichia; order Calditrichales; family Calditrichaceae; genus JANTHG01. Next base: position 4,691 of record JANTHG010000212.1, on the reverse strand, counting down.
CGGTAGGTACGTAGATAATAGCGCATAAAAGTCTCTTCCATAACCGCGTCTTCATTGGATTTGGCGCCGTTTTTGCGAACTTCAACGATATCTTTTAATGTATATTTTTTAAGTAGTTCCAAATCAATTTTAGACAAATCCGCATTGTGGCCGAATTCCAGAATTTCCACCAGTACATTCAAACGGATTTGTTTAAACTGGTACACTACAAAGGGTTCAAAGGCGGTTCCGCTCTCTTTTTCAAGAATCCCAACAACCTTTTCAATTTCCATCCGGTCACGATACTGCCGGCGGGAAGTAAGCGCGTCAAACACATCACACACAGCCAATATTTTCCCGCCCAAAGGAATTTCATCGCCTTTCAACCCATCCGGGTAGCCGCTGCCATCTATTTTTTCATGATGAGCAGAGGCAATGGCCGGAACATCACGCAGCCCTTTTTGAAAATGTATTTTACTTAAAATACTCTTGCTCAGGCTGGCGTGTCGTTTTATGATTTCGTATTCTTCATCACTAAGTTTTTTATTTTTGAATAATACAATTTCAGGCACTCCGATTTTGCCAATATCATGTAAAAGCGCCGCGTAGCGGATACGATTAATCTCAGCAGGGTCTAAACGCATTAAACGTGCAATTTGCACTGCATACAACGTAACCCGGCGGGAATGACCTGAGGTTATGTAATCGCGTGCATCCAGTGTGGTTGACAGGGTTTCAATAAAACTGACAAAGGACTTGCGAATTTCCTGATACAAAATAGCATTTTCGATAGCTGAAGCAGCAATGGATGAAATGGCGCCAAGCAATTCTTCATCTGCAAGAGTAAAAGGACCGTCTTTCCGGTTTAGAACCTGAAAAACACCAATTACTTCGTTCTGTTTATCGCGCATGGGCATTGTCAGCATATTTTCAGTTTTATAACCGGTTTTCTTATCGATATCCGGATTGAAACGATAATCGGCGTAAGCATCGGGAATATTCAGTACTTCTCCACTGGTAGCAACAAAACCGGCAATACCTTTATTTGCGGGAAAACGGATTTCGGACTTTACACCCATGGCTACTTTGGACCAGAGTTCATTGCGTTCTTTATCTAACAGAAATACGGTACAGCGATCTGCTCGTAAGTTAATCTTAACCACATCCATTATTTTAAACAAAAGGGTATCTAAGTCAATAACGCTGGATAAGGTTTGAGTAACATCTAAAAGCGAATGCAATCGCTGATTTTCGAATTGCAAAGATTCCAGGTCTGCAGCAAATGTTTCATCAGCTGTCATCAATCAATCTCCTCAAACTCTGCATCTTCGATATTTTTAGGCGGTTTTTCTGTTCTGGTTGTATCCGCTTCTTTACCTCGTACATACGGGTTTGGTTTAGGTTTTCGTAGTGCAGGTTTCAGCATTTTGTAAACGATATATGCTAAAAATATGATTAAAATAAAACGCATAGTTTACCTGTGTTTTTGCGGGATATAATATTTAGTTCCCGATGAATGATTATTAATTTCCACCAGAATATCATGATAATCAGATTCTTTATGCTGAAAATCAATTTCATCCGTATTAATAACCAGTAACGGAGCTTTATTATAATGAAAGAAAAATGTATTATACAAATCATTCAACCCTTCAATATATTCCGGATCCATATTTTTCTCATATGAACGACCTCGTTTATATATATTGTGCATTAAATGTTTGGTCGAGGCCTGCAAATAGATTACCAAATCGGGAACTGGGATTTCACGTTCCATCAAACGGGCAATGCCGTCATAAAGTTTCATTTCTTTTTCGGATAAATTGAGAGTAGCAAAAATACGATCTTTTTCAAAAAGATAATCACTCACAATACGCTGCCGGAAGAGGTCGACCTGACGCAACTCTTGCAACTGACGAAAACGACTGAGTAAAAAAAAGATCTGTGCCTGAAAGGCAAATCGACGTGGATCATCATAAAATTCTTCCAAAAAGGGATTTTGTTCAAACTCTTCTAACAATACAGATGCACCAATTGTTTTGGACAGCATATCGGTTAAAGTGGTTTTTCCGGCGCCAATCACACCTTCCACGGCAATAAATCTCAATTTTTCAATGGACATAGATTACCAATTCTGTTAATTTTTTATTATTCAGCTTTTTTATGTTTGTGAGTTTTCGGATCTCTTATACAATCGCACATCATTAGGATCGGATAATTTTCCCATTAATTCCTTAATGGATTTCCCCTGGTGGTTGATCAGGTCGGCACAACACTCAGCCAGTGGAATTAGAACAAAAGCGCGATTTTCCATTAAATGATGTGGAATGGTCAGAATATTTGTATGCAGTTCCTTACCATTCCAGTAGATGATATCCAGGTCTATTATTCGATTCCCCCAGCGTTCCGTGCGTATCCTGCCGAATTCTGTTTCAATCTGCTTTAATTTACGCAACAAACGGAAAGGCTGCAATTGTGTTCGTAGCTTACAGGCCATATTTAAAAAATTATGTCTGGCAGCCGTACCCACCGGCTTTGTTTCATATACTGAAGAGCGCTTTAAAACCGTTCCCAAAGAATTTAGTTGTTTTAGAGCCCGGAACAAATTAGTTTTCCGATTTCCAAGGTTTGAACCCAACGATAGCCAGTACTCAGGCATCTTTTTCCCGGAATATTTCCACTTCCACATAATCGAGCAGGCCACTAAGCGGTACATGTGGTTTGCGCACCCGAATACGTACTGCTTGTACATTTTTGATATCTAGAATGCGGGTAGCCATGCGCTCGGCAATGGTTTCGATTAAATGAAATTCATCGTCTTCAAAGGTTTCTTTGGCAATCTGGAATATCTTGCGATAGTCCATAGTTTTTTTTAAATCATCTTCTAAAGCAGGTTCTCTCAGGTCGGTTGTGATCTCGATATCTACTTCGAATTTCTGGCCCAGTTCCCTTTCGGCCTGGTAGTAGCCGTGGTGTGCATAAAAAGTAATATTCTTAAGCCGGATTTTATCCATGATTCTTCCAGAATTAATAAAAGATTAAATTAACCTTATTGCGGGATTGAGTCAACCGGGAAATAAGCCGAGAAATTTTCACCATATGAAAAAATATCAAAGTTCTCATAAATAATCAAAACACTGCACTGAGGATAAGTACCAGAACCCCCTATCCCCCTTAGCAAAGGGGGATAGGGGGGGTAAAATCTGTATTATTCAATAATTTGTCCATTGCACTCCTAAATAGTGTGGACACACTTTAATTGAATTAGCAAGCCCTTTCTTTTCCTTTATTCAGGATAGTTATGATGTTTCCCCTTTATTAATGTTCGTTCTGCGGAAAAATATTTTTTTAGTGGTAAAAGTGTTACAATTTCCTATATTTTATAAAACTCGGTACCGTTTAATAATAAAAAAATGGAAGCTGGCATGTTTAGAACTTTTAAAAGAAAAACATACGGGTTTGTCTGCATATTGGTACTCTTTGTTTTTGGGGGGGCAGCTCCGAAACTTTTCGCGCAGACTCTTTCTGTATCCAATGAAGAAATATATCGGAATGCCTGCAAAACAGCCCTGGCCAACGGCAGCATTAGCAGCGACGAACGCGCTATGCTTAATACCATTCAACAAACACTGGGTCTTTCGGATCAGGAAGCAGCTGTTCTAATTTCTCAACTACAATCGGAATTAGGATATCTTGATCAATCCGGGAGATGGTTTTTGGTCGCTCAGAATATGATATACGGATCAGCCGTTTACGGATGGATGATTCCGGATTTACTTGGCGCAGAAGATGATAAATATTATGTAGGTTCAGAAATGATTTCATTGGCCGGCGCTTTTTACCTAACCTATGTCTATACCAAGAATATTGAACTATCCTATGCCAGAGCGCAAATGATCCGCCTTGGTTCTTTGCTTGGCCTGCGCCTTGGATTTGCTGCCAACACTATTTTTGAACTGGATAAGAACAATCAAAAAACATGGGAAGCAGCGGTTATGGCCGCTATTCCCATCGGGGCTTATTTTGGAGACTATCTGTTTAAAAGTTGGAAACCTTCACACGGTCAAAGCTGGGCTCTCTCTTTGGGTACTGGGATTGGAGCATTTACAGCAAGTATGATGCATGCATCCCTGGATCAGGTCCCCAAAGAACCCGATCCTCCCGGTAATATGGATTGGACTGAGTGGGAACAAAGCGATACCTATCGTAAATGGGAAAAAGACTATAAAAATTGGCAACGTTTGAACACCATCGTAGAATTGGCCGGTTATCCCCTGGGCATCTACCTGGCACGAACTTTTTGGGCAACTAAAAACCATTCCTTTGGAGACGCCATCATGCTTACTCAGGGCGCGCTGTCCGGTTCTTTTTACGGACTTTTACTCGCACAATTACTCGGCTTGAATTTGGATCATTCAGAATGGCAAGTTTTACCGGCTGTAGGAATGCCCCTTGGCGCTGCATTAATGGATCGCTATATTGACGGCTATAATTACGCACTGGGTCAAGGCTTGGTATCCGCACTTGGAACGGTTTCGGGGATTTCTTTTATGGCCGGTCTTTGTGTTCTGGCAGATATTCAAAATAGCAAAGTAGTCTCTGCCGGAATGCTGGTTGGAGGCATTGGAGGATTACTTTTGACAGATAAAATTTTCAATTTAAAGCGTGAAGGGGCCAATTCTGTTAGCGCAACAAAGCTCAACCTGTTCATG
>JANTHG010000211.1 GCA_024762535.1 Calditrichaceae bacterium | reverse complement strand
TGCGCTTGTGTCAGCCAGCCACCGGAAAACGTACGTACAAACTGGTCCGCCAAAACCAGCCGCGGTGGAGCTGCCGGAAACAAGATATATAAAAAATAGCCAAAATAAAAAGTAAGAATCGTTCCCAATAAAACAACACGCATATCCGTTTCACGTTTTTTGAAAATAAGGAATACAACTACAGCTACGGCTATAAAGAAATAATTCATATAGCTAATACTGAAATAATCGGTTAAAAAAGGGGTGTAAAATTGTTGTGCCCAGATAACCGGCTCTACGCCAAAAAGGAGCTTGTCGAGATGAATCAGTGTAAAATGGACATCATGCGTATTTATAAAGCCTATCGTATCGTGCATATTGGTGTATATAGCGATACAAAATAAAAAGGGCATTAAATTACGAACCCATTTAAACCAGGGCCGTTTTTCGTTTCGATTTAAAACATAGTAATACAGACCCATTAGCAGGAGAGTTACCCCCAAACGGGTAAAGCCCCCATAAAATTTTTTGGGAATAGGCAAGCCTTCATAATAAAAATATAAATTAGCCTTTATAGTAAAAATCAAAGAAGGGATAAAGAAAAAAAGTGGAATCACTTCTTCGATGCGCAGCTTACTCGTGAATTTTAAAACTTGTTTAGTTTTTAACATCTGTGGATTTCTGTTTAAATTATTCAAATAATTGCAAAATATCATCTTTCTCTAAGGATTTAAAGAAAGATTCTTCGGTGGAAATTAGAGAATTAACGAGTTCCTTTTTCTTGCTTTGCAACTGAATAATCTTTTCTTCCACACTGTCTTTACTAATCAGCTTGTAAGCAAACACTTTGCGTGTTTGTCCGATACGGTAAGCGCGGTCCGTAGCCTGCATTTCCACAGCCGGATTCCACCACGGATCATAATGTACCACATAGTCAGCAGAGGTCAGGTTTAGTCCGGTACCTCCGGCCTTTAAACTAATCAGAAAGATTCGGATGTTGTCGTTGTTCTGAAATTCATCCACTGCTGTTTGCCGGTCTTTAGTGGATCCATCCAGATAAGAATATGGAATATTCTGCCCGTCAAAATGGCGACGAATCAAATGAAGCATTTTTACAAACTGACTGAAAATCAATACCTTGTGGTTTTCGGATATAATTTCTTCCACCATATCGGTTAAGGCGTCAAATTTACCGGAATGGTCAATATATTTAGAATCCACCAGAGCCGGATGGCAGGCAATTTGGCGTAATTTGGTCAGCCCTTCCAAAACCTTGAATTTGGATTTATTCAGTCCTTTGCTTTCAATCTCTTCAAGAATATTGTCGCGGTAACTCTGTTTAAATGTATTGTACATTTTTAACTGTTCGTCGGTCATGGGCGAGGCCACTAAGTTTTCCACTTTGGGCGGTAGTTCTTTTGCTACATCTTCTTTTTTCCGCCGTAGGATAAATGGAAAAATCAATCGTTTTAACGAGGATGCAACCTGTACGTTTTGTTCCTTCTCTATGGGACGCATAAAAGATTCTTTGAAAAAGTTCTGGTCGCCCAGCAAACCCGGACTGATAAAGGCAAACTGAGACCATAAATCCATGGTGTTGTTTTCCACCGGTGTACCGGTCATGGCCAGGCGGTTTTGTGCGTCCAATAGACGTACAGCTTTGGATGTTTCGGATGCGGGATTTTTAATGTACTGCGACTCGTCAAGAATGGCATAATTAAAAGGAATTTCTTTTAAAAAGGATATATCACGCCGTAAATGGCCATAAGTGGTTAAAATGAGCTGAAATTTTTTCAGACGGCGCACATCTTTTGAACGGCGCGTTCCGTAATGCACCAAATATTTAATATCCGGCGTAAACGAACTCATCTCACGCACCCAGTTAAAAATAACCGACGTGGGCGCTACAATCAGATTCGGCTGACGAGGTTTCAGGTTGATTTCGTTTTGAAGCAGGGCCAGAGCCTGAACGGTTTTGCCCAGTCCCATATCGTCAGCTAAAATGCCGCCAAAGGAAAAATCACGTAAAAAATTAAGCCAGTCGAATCCAGCCTTTTGGTAATCGCGTAACTGACCGTGAAAGTTTTCGGGCAGGGCATATTCTTTAATCTTGTTGAATTTATCCAGCTTTTTAAGTTTTTCTTTACTCAACCCATCCACCTGCGCGTGGTCGGCTTCGGAAAGCATGCGGTCAATAAAGGTAAGATGGTGGTTAGCAAAACGGATGCTGTCATCCTGTACTTTGCCGAAATTTAAAATGTAATTGAGCTTTTCGATCAGCTTTTCCGGTAATTTGGCAATACTGCCATCACGCAGTTTGACGAATTTTTTATTGGCCTTTAAGGCGCGTTTTAATTCTTCCAGCGTAACCGGAATCCCGTCAAATTCCAAATTAAGCTCTATATCGAACCAGTCGGTATCCGAAGAAACGCTCATGCCAAATTCGGCTTTGGCGCGTTTTACCTTAAACTTAACTAAGCTCTCTTCGCCCATTACCTCGAATCCGTTATTCGCCAGAGCTGGTAAACCGTCAAACAGCCAGTCTAACGCTTCTTCGAAGGTAGCGTAAAACAGGCCGGGTGTATCTTCAACAATATTGCTTTCCAGCACTTCGTTGCGAATGCGGTCTTCGGCAGTACGGTCGCGGTGTACACGGTTAATTTTATGAGTGTCGCTGTCGTATTGCAAATACTGGTCGCTGTTATAGCTGTACGAAATTTCTATAGGGCCGTATAATAGGGAAAGGGAAACCACCAACTGGTCGTCCATTTCTTCGATGTATAAGCGCTTGCCCGAAATGGCGTCAATTTCCGTTACCGCTATGCCTGGAGGAAATTCCACATACGGAAAAATCGGCAGCTTTGCCAGATAATCCGAAATGAACGACTGATACTCATCTTTGCTAAGATGAATTTGCATATCTTCATCAATAAACGATTTGATATAAGAATAGCGAAAGGGGAAATTACATGTGTGCAGCTTTCCGTTTCGGTAGAACCAGATGGGATTGGTCGTTAAAATCTTTGTGTTTTTATCAATAATGATTTCTTTATCATCCCGTTTAAAATAGGGCTGAAAACGATAATTATTGTATTCATCCTGTTCCAATTTAAAAATAAGTTTCCATGGTCTTCGACCAAAGCGGATGCGTGTACCAATACTGCCATCGTCATTTTTGATATGCAGCTCGCTGGTATTGAGCAAGGTAAAAATTTGCCCGGCATCCAAACCGAAATCCAGGTAACTGGTTTCTAAACGGCCACGGTAATAGACAGAGGATTGCTGACTTTGCAGACGTTCCAGATAGGAAATGGCTATTAAATCGCCGGAAGTGCGAAATACATTTTGTTCCGAAAGTTCATTAAAGGAAGGTTCCTGGATGCGGCCGTAGGTGCCATCTTTTTTCATGTACACTTTAACGGGTTTGATGTTCCAGTAGTTTTCCAGAATATGAATAATGTAAATCAGTTTCCAGCGTACTTCCTGTGAAAAGTCACTGTCCACCTGCTGAATAGCAATCAGTTTTTCAAAATAATCCCGCCAGTTAAAAACTTCATCTTCAGTGGATTTAGCCACAGCGGTCTGGTCGTCGATAATTTTAAGTGCTACGGCGACCGCATGTTTGCAGACATAATTGTAAGGGCAGGTACAGGTAGCGTCGAAAGAATTACTATCCACATTCAAATGTACCACATAGGGGTAGGTGCCCTGCACCGTAGCAACGACGGATAGATTATCCATCTGTTTTATTTTAACCCGGCCCTCTTTAAAGTAGTCCAGTCCCTGCTTAAAGATGATGTCCGGAACACGATTTTTAAGATCCTTTATATCTATTTTCAAAGTTGTTTCCTTTGTGCTCTTTTTTAATTGGATTAACGAGCATGATGCATGCCCTGAAATTGAAATATAACACATAAATTTCTTTGATTCAAAGTGAAATTAAATAAAAAATTTTGCACTGATTTTGCTTCGGGTGTATGCAAGGTTTAAATTGCTGCTTCGTTATTTGTAATTAAAAAGGGAACGTATTGAACCGGAACGAGTTGCTTAAAAATTTTGCCATTGGCTTTTTGCCTTTGTTTATCTTTATCCTTGCGGACGAATGGTACGGAACGGAAATCGGATTAATCGTTGCGCTGATAAGCGGTGTACTCTATTTGCTCTATTATCTGCTGCGCTACAAACGGTTGGAAAAAATGATTTTAATGGACACCCTGCTCATTCTGATTTTGGGCGGTGTTTCCATCGGTTTAGATAATGCGATCTTTTTTATGCTAAAACCGGCGCTGGTAGAATTGATTCTGGTAATTATTTTCGGCATTCACGCCTTTTCGTCCAAACCGATTTTACTGCACATGAGCAAACGCTATCTCGGGGATGCGGAATTTGCGCCGGAACAGATGCAGGCGTTAAAAAAAATGAGCCAACTTCTGTTTGCGGTCATTACCCTGCACACGGCCGGCATCGTTTATACTGCGTTTTATTCATCCAAAGAAGTGTGGGCGTTTGTTTCGGGCGGACTGTTTTATATCCTCTTTGGAATTATTTTAATCGGTCAATGGCTCTATCTTAAATTTTTTAAAAGGCGACCACAAGCCCAAGAAGAAATGGTTCCTGTTGTGAATGAAAAAGGGCAGGTAATAGGTAAGGCATCCCGCGCACAAGTGCACAATAATCCGGGATTGTTGCATCCGGTGGTGCATTTGCATGTATTCAATTCCGAAGGCAAACTCTTCCTGCAAAAACGAAGCGGGCAAAAAGACCTGCTGCCCGGATATTGGGATATCGCTGTTGGCGGGCACCTGCGTTTTGGGGAACCTATTGAAGCGGCGCTGATGCGCGAAAGCATGGAAGAACTGGGCTTTTCACCGGAAGATGCGTATCTTCATTTTACCAGTATCCAAAAATCCGACCGCGAAAGTGAGCTGGCTTATGTATATTCCTGCCAGTGGGACGGGCCGTTTCAATTAAACCCGGAAGAAGTGGAAGAGGGACGTTTTTGGTCGATTTTCGAAATAAGAAAGTTTCTGGGTCAGCAACTGTTTACGCCAAATTTTGAATATGAATTCGGTTTGCTGCAAAAAACCGGTGTTATTTCCAGGCAAGGCCAATAATGGATACGTCATCTTCAAAATCTTCACGACCGGAAAACTGACGCACACTTTTTATCACTTCATCCAAACTGGATTCTAACGGCAGATGGCGAGTTTCCGAAAGGATATTAGCCATTCGCTCCTGTGAAAACATTTCTTCATTATTACCGGTTGCTTCTGTGATACCATCCGAAAACATAAAAAGCCGGTCTCCGGGTTCCGTTTCCATTTCAACCACCGGGTCTTCCCTCGGAAAATCCCACCCTACGGGAAAGCCG
>JANTHG010000210.1 GCA_024762535.1 Calditrichaceae bacterium | reverse complement strand
TAACAAAACAAAAATATATAGAGCAATTAACAATACAGAAAAATTACGAATGGTTGTTTTAACATCACTTTCTTTAAAAAGAGGTCGGTTGCGTAAATAAAAATAATATACAGGTATGGTACTTAAAATGATTGCTTCATTGATATAGGCTAAACTGGCAATTTCAATGGAACTGTAAAATCGCCAAACGTCAAAAACTAAAGAAATCAGACTGGCAAGAATGATATATATCAATGGAAGTTGATTTCGGAAACGAACGCGTTTCATTCAAAAGGTCCTGTATTACCGGTATGCTCGTAGACCGGAAAAGAAAGATTCTGTAAAATTAACTAGTATAATCTATCTTGCTTGGAACTATAAAATATACATTTTCATGAACGTACATTTTTTAATTTTGTTTCAGATACGATGTCTTAAAATACAAATTAAGCTATAAAAAAGAAAGCCCGGCTTAGTAATAAGCCGGGCAGAGAAAGAAAAGAGAATGATCTATAAATTTGAAATGATATCATGAATGGAACGATAAACTTCGTTTACTTCACGGTTTCCGTTTACAGAGAAAAAAGCACCTCTGGCAATATAATAATCTTTAACCTGAGCGGTCTGTTCCTGGTAAACTTTTAAACGGTTGCGAATGGTATCTTCATTATCATCTTTTCGGGCAATTATATCCCCGCCGCAAACAGTACACTTCATGTCCTTGGGTAAAGGGGCAATGGCAGGATTATAATCTTTACCACAGCGGCTACATGTCATGCGTATGGTAAGCCGCTGAATAATTTCCTCTTCGGGAGCCGTAATTTCGATACAGGTAAATTTAGGTAAGGAAAGTTCATCCATTAACCCTGTCAAACCTTCAGCCTGCGGAATAGTCCGCGGGAACCCATCGAGAATTAGGCCGTTTGCACAATCGGGTCTGGATATGCGGTCTTTAATTAAGTTCAACATTATTCGGTCAGATATGAGCTCACCCCGAGCCATTATCGCTTCGGCTTGTTTGCCCAATTCAGTTTTATTGCGAACCGCTTCCCGTAACATATCTCCGGTGGAAATTTGTGGAATTCCAAATTCTTCACTTATCTTTTTAGCCTGTGTCCCTTTGCCCACACCTGGAGCGCCAAACAAAATGAGGTGCATGAAGCCTCCAATTGTAATAGATCGTTATATTTATTTAGTCAAATTTATACTCATTAAAAACTGTTTTTCTTGATTTTTGTTTATTTTCCGCATATAGCTGTCCGCAGGCAGCCTGAATCTCCCAGCCTTTTGATTTTCTAATTGTGATTGTACGCTGATTGGCATTAACCATACGGTCAAATTTAACAACCTGTTCGTCCGGAGGTGGTTGATAGTTGGGATCATCAGAGTTGCAGGGAATTATATTTATTTTGCATGGTATGTCTTTAGTGATTTGTAAGAGCTTTTGGGCATCCTTTAAAGAGGCATTAATACCATTTAACAAAACATATTCAAATGTAACACGTTTTTCTGTTTTTTTAGTGTAATAGCGGGCAGCATTTAATAACTCATCTAACGGGTATTTACGTGAAATGGGCATAATGGCTTCCCGAACTGCTTGCTCTGGGGCATTGAGTGAAATAGCTAAAGAATAAGGCCGGTTTTCATCTGCCATGCGCCGGATGTTTTTGATAATTCCGCTGGTAGAAATGGTTATTTTTTTTCGGCTAAAGGCCATGCCTTCCGGTTCCGATAGAACATCCGCCGCGCGCATTACCGCATCATAATTGAGCAAAGGTTCGCCCATGCCCATAAATACAATATTCGTTGGTGAAGATTTGCCCAACACTTTCATCTGCATGACCTGTTCAATAATTTCGGCATGGCTCAAATTTCGCAATAAACCCATTTTACCGGTGGCACAAAATTTACAATCCAATGGACAACCTACTTGTGACGAAATACAGTAAGTAGTGCGTTTCCCTTCATAAATAATCACGCTTTCTATTTTGGAACCGTCGGCAAGCTCCCATAAATACTTGGTTGTGCCATCTGTGGGCGATTGAACAGAATCGATTTGCTTGAAAGAACGAAGAATGAATTTTTCATCCAGGATGTTTCGAAGAGTTTTTGGAAAAGAAGTGAACTGTTCAAAGTTCGTGTAATTGGCGGAGTATATTCCTTTCCATAATTGAAAGGTTCGATACCCGGGTTGGCCCATTTCAGTAAAAAGGGCATTAAGCTCGTCAGAGGTGTACTCCAGAATATTTTCTTTGTTCAAATCGTATTTGCTTTTAAATGTGAATGTCATTAAAATTTTATCTAAAAAGTTAACAAAATAAAAGATCGATCACAAGAGGAGTTCTTAATGACCCAAAACAATAGCGATGTAGCTCTGGCAGAGCAGTTAAAAGAGCGGTACGAACAATTACGAAAAGAATTAAATCGGGTCATTGTTGGGCAGGATGACATTCTGGAACATTTACTAATTGCCTTATTTGCCAAAGGCCATTGCTTGTTGGTCGGTGTGCCCGGACTGGCTAAAACACTCATTATTCGCAGCATTGGTGATGCGCTCAATTTGCAGTTTTCTCGTATCCAGTTTACACCGGATTTAATGCCGTCGGATATTACCGGTACTGAAATTCTTGAGGAAAACAAAGCCAGCGGCCAAAAAGAATTTCGTTTTATCAAAGGACCTTTATTTGCTAATATTATTCTGGCGGACGAAATCAACCGGACACCTCCCAAAACACAATCGGCTTTACTGGAAGCCATGCAGGAATACCGTGTTACAGCTGCAGGAAATTCTTTTGCTTTAGATGAACCCTTTTTTGTGTTGGCAACACAAAATCCCATTGAACAGGAAGGAACGTATCCTCTTCCCGAAGCCCAGCTGGATCGTTTTATGTTTAGCCTGTGGTTAGATTATCCATCCACGGATGAAGAAGTAGATATAGTTAAACGCACAACGATCGAAGAGGATATACAAATTAAAAATATTATAACAAAAAATCAGATTCTGGATTTTCAGAATCTGGTTCGGCGCGTGCCTGTGGCCGATGAAGTTGTGGAAGAGGCTGTAAAACTGGTAGCAGCCACAAGGCCCAACACGGCGCAAAGTGACCCCAAAATTTCGGAATGGCTGCGCTGGGGAGCTGGACCGCGCGCTTCACAATATTTAGTTTTAGGATCCAAGGTACGTTCCTTGCTTCAAGGACGTTTCACGCCATCCAAAGAAGATATTCGTTCCATGGCCCTGCCGGTTTTACGGCATCGTTTAGTGCTTTCGTACAGCGCAGAGGCGGAACACATGAATGTGGGGAAAATAATAGACTATATTTACAGCACCATGGCATAAATACCTTGTTCAGGCATTTATAGTTTTTCAAATTCTTTTATTTTGGGTTGTACAAACAAAAGTTGAAATTTACGCAGTGCCGTAAGTATTTTTATTCGCCTTCCGAACCGTTTTGCCGCTTTTGTAAGATAGGAAGGATCGATATCGAAATAGGTTTTGAATACAGCATACGGCTCTTTCATTTGATCTAATTGCTGTGCCTCTTTCTCTAATACATTTGTAACCTCATCCCGACTTATGGAACCCTCTCTGGCGTCCACACAAATTTCACCGGTTGTAATCGTTGTTTGATGGGCCTGCCGAAAATAAAAAGTGGCTGCTTCATGAAACATACAATCATGGTGGGAATGGAGTGCGTCGTCTTGCGGGCGTTGCCAATTGGCTTCTTCAACTAAAATCTGTTTCATACGTTTTTCATGGTAGTCGTTAAACGCAAAAAATTGTAAACTGAGCGGGAACAGGTTAGTATCCGGCAATTCGACGCTATCCGGATATAAATCGAAAACAGTTGCATCGGGGAATCCAAAATTTTTCAACCATTTCCGCATTTGTTTGGTTCGGGCCGGATGTTCCTGGCGGAGCGTTTTTTCTCTGGAATAGGGCATTAGCATATTCACAAAGGCGCGAGCGCCGGATAAAGGGCCGGTTTCTGGTGATAAATCCCTAAGCAGCTGTCCACGATCTGCTCCAAGAACATAAAAGGGAATATGTTTTTCGATGGCAACCTTTCGCGTAATATTTGTACACAGAGCAGTGCACAATCCGCAGAGTTTCCCTTTTTTTATGGCGTTTTTAAAACCGTTTTGTATTTCCGGAGCAGTGGCATCGTAGATCAGATGATCCACATTCAGGCTTTTAGCAACCCGTTTACTGTTTTCTAAGGCAAACTCAGAAGGCATAAAACCAAAATTAACCGTGACAGCCAAAACCTTGCAATTGTATTTGGTTTTTAATGAATGTACAATGTACGAGCTATCCTTGCCGCCGGAAAATCCCACCACTGCGTCATATTCATATCGGCCTTTGTGTTGATTTATATGATCGGCAAATACGCCTTCCCAGCGTTTAAAATCCCGCAGTTTATCCTTTACCGTATCATAAAAACGACAATAGTTGCACACGCCGTTCTGGTCAAAATTGGTGATTCCCCAGTTTTCCGGTAAGCCGCAACGAGTACATCTTGTAAGCGCCATACAGCCTTCTTTCTTCAAAAATCAACGGGCAGAATTTAGTATAAAGTTTACAGTTCTTAGTTCTCAGTTTAAAGTTTATTGATGTGGGATGAATGTGAGTTGTTAAGAACTTTACACTGTAAACTGTACACTGTACACTGTAAACTGTAAACAAATAACTGTAAACAAATAACTGTAAACTAATAACTGTAAACAATATAACAGACTCTCGGTCAGTTTTCAACTTGCTTTAATCGGATAAAATTTGAAACAATAAGCCAGAAATGCGCTTGCCATTGAAAAATATTGCCCGTATATTTTGATGTTAATTTATTTTTTAAAAAAGGAATTTTTAAGGAGCCAACATGAGTGAGTTTCGTGCGATTACAGATTTGACTGAAGATGAACAATTTTTTTACGACACCGTACTGGATTTTGCCAGAGAAAAGATTGAACCGCTCCGTTCCAAAATGGATCAGGAAGCCAAAATGGACCCGGATTTGCCTAAGCAGTTTTTTGAATTAGGGTTAATGGGCATCGAAGTACCGGAAAAATACAACGGTTCGGATACTAATTTTTTTATGTCCATTCTGGCCATAGAAGCCCTGAGCCGAGTGGATCCATCAGCGGGTGTGATGGTGGATGTGCAAAATACCCTTGTAAATAACGCTTTTTTAAACTGGGGCTCGGAAGAAATAAAACAAAAATACCTACCGCAGCTAAGCTCGACTAAAATCGGCGCATACGCCTTGTCCGAATCAGGTTCCGGCAGTGATGCCTTTGCCCTTAAAACCAAAGCCGAAGACAAGGGCGACCACTGGGAACTTACCGGCCAAAAGCTTTGGATTACGAATGGAAATGAAGCGGAAATTTACATTATTTTTGCCAATACCAATTTTGATTTGGGCTATAAG
>JANTHG010000209.1 GCA_024762535.1 Calditrichaceae bacterium | reverse complement strand
AAAAATTTTTCCCCCTGCAGGGGGAAAACAACAAAGAGCACTACAAACAAAGTGACAACTTTTAACCAGGACTTGACCTAGTTCCTAATTCCGAATTCCAAGTTTTAACGTATTAAAAAATAAATTGGAGTACAAAATGTCAGAACTACACTGGAAATCGGCTATTACAAAAGTCGAACCGAACAAACTGACCGTTCGCGGTTACAAACTGGACGAACTGATGGGCAAAGTCAGCTACGCCCAAATGGTATATTTACTGTTCAAAGGCGAAATGCCTTCGGAAAATATTGGCAAAATGATTGAAACGATTCTGGTTTCTTCGGTCGACCACGGCACTACCCCACCCTCGGTTTTAAGCGCTCTGACCGTCGCTTCCACCGGCGCCCCGTTGAATGCGGCCGTGGCTGCCGGTATTTTGTCCATTTCCAAATTTCACGGCGGCGCCATCGAAGACTGTATGCTGATTTTAAAACAGGGAATGGCTTTAGTAAAAGAAGAAGGCAAACCGATGGAAGAAGCGGCCAAACAGGTTATCAGTGATTTCCGCGCTGCTAAAAAACGGTTGTCCGGGTTCGGTCACCGCGTACACAGTAACGACCCGCGCACGCCCAAATTATTTGGGATTGCCGAAGAACTGGGCGTAGCCGGCGATTATGTTAAACTGGCTTTAACCTTTGTGGATATGCTCAAAGAAACCACCGGCAAACATCTTCCGCTGAATGTGGACGGCGCCATTGCCGCTCTGCTTTGCGAAATGGATTTTGACCCCATTTTAGCCAACGCCTTTTTTATGATTGCCCGTGTGCCCGGACTGGTTGCTCACATTTACGAAGAAAAAACCCGCATGAAACCGATGCGTAAAATTCATCCCACGGATGTGGAGTATGACGGGCCGGAGGAGAGAAATCTTTAGATAATTAGTTATTGGGTTATTAAGTTATTAGGTTATCGTGTTCTTACCGTGGTGAGGTGGAAAGTTGAATTTTAACAGCTTTGAGGAATTAGAGGTTTGGAAAAAATCAAGAGCGTTTAGAAACCGAATCACGACGATTACAAAAATGTTTCCACAAGAAGAAAAATATCGCCTGACAGACCAAATAATTCGCGCATCTCGTTCCATTTCTGCGAATATTGCAGAAGGTTTTGGGCGATTTAATCACCAGGAAAATATTCAATTTTGCCGAATTGCACGTGGCTCTCTTTACGAAACATTAGAGCACATTATTTGTGCCTTTGATGAAAGCTTAATTACAGAAGAAGTTTACCAGGAATTAAGGAGCCAATTTAATGATGTATTAAAGCTATTAAATGGCTACATCGCTTATTTAAAGAAAGCGAAAGCAACTCAATAACCCAATAACTTAATAACTCAATAACTTTTATCTAAAAAAAACGAAAGGAACCCAAATGAAAAACCAGGTACTCGAACTGCTACCCGAAATTAAAGACATTCAGGACGTGGATTTACAAAATAAAGTAATTGCCTGCTGGGAAGAAGCCATCGCTTACCGCAACTGGACCAATGAAGAATTGATGAGCATTCCTTTTACTCTGCTGGCCGAAAATGTTAACATCATGTTTATTGAACACGTACGCACCTGCTGCCGCATGGGCGTAGCCTGCGACAAGGTGCTGGATGAAGCCTACGGTGAACGTAAAACCAAAGTGAATCGTGACTATCTGATTGCCGGTTCGCTGCTGGCTGATGTGGGTAAATTACTGGAATTCGACAAAAAAGAAGACGGAACGGTTTTTAAAAGCGACTATGGAAAGCACATCCGCCATCCGTTTAGCGGCGTTGGTCTGGCTTTTAAACACGGCCTTCCATCGGAAGTGATGCACGTAATCGCCACTCATTCCAAAGAAGCAGCCGGCGAAAAACGTTCCCCGGAATCCATTATTTTTCATCATGTGGATTTTATTGATTTTGAATTAGTAAAATAGAAGATAAATGGCCACAGATGACACCGAATCACACCGAATTAAGAGAGATTTGATTAATGATTTACGAAGAAAAACTTTCTAATAAAATTGTTGATTGTGCTTTTGTTGTTCATAAAACATTGGGATATGGTTTTCTGGAAAAGGTATATGAGAATAGTCTGAAATATGAACTGGAAGATGCCGGACTTAGAGTAGAACAACAGGCAGCCATTCAGGTGCTTTATAAAAACAGAATCGTCGGTGATTACAGAGCTGATTTATTTGTTGAAAATAAAATTATTGTAGAATTAAAAGCTGAAAAAAAACTTAACACCGCCCACCAGGCACAATTACTAAATTATTTAAAAGCAACCAACATTAAAGTTGGTTATTTGCTTAATTTTGGTAGATATAAACTCGAATTTAGACGAATGGTGTTTTAGATTTTTTCTAAATTCGTTTTCATTCGGTGTTTTTCAGTGCTTTCAGTGGCAAAAATGATGAGGAGTACAACATGTCAAAAAGAACAATCGTATCCCTGCCGGGTGACGGCATAGGCAGAACCGTTTTGGAAGAAACCATTCGCGTATTAGATGCGGCAGAATTTGAAGCCGACTATGTAGAAGGCGATATCGGCTGGGATTTCTGGCGCACCGAGGGCAATCCTCTGCCGCAGCGTACCATCGACTTACTGGAAAAGCATAAAATCGCCCTGTTCGGCGCTATTACTTCCAAGCCTAAGGATGAAGCCTTTGAAGAGCTTGCCCCGGAACTTCAGGAAAAAGGTTTGGTATATTCCAGCCCCATTGTTGGCCTGCGCCAGCATTTCAATTTGGATATCTGCTTACGTCCCTGCCGCACGTACAAGGGCAATCCCCTTAATTTTATCCGCAGGGGACCGGGCGGTGTCATCGAAGAGCCGGAAGTGGACGTGGCCATTTTCCGTCAGAATACGGAAGGGCTATATGGCGGTGTGGAATGGAGTGACCCGCCGGAAATCGTTCATGAAGCGTTGATGACCCATCCGAAATTTGTTAAGAACTTTGGCAAGACCCCCAAAGAAGAGCTTTCCGTATCCACCCGTATTTTTACCAAAAAATCCACGGAACGTATTTTGCGAGCTGCGTTTGAACATGCCAAAAAATACGGCTACAAATCCGTAACTGTTTGTGAAAAACCCAATGTCATCCGCGAAACCTCAGGCATGATGTACAAAATGGCCCAACAGATGCAGAAAGCGGACTTCCCGGAAATCGAACTCTGGAACACCAACATCGACGCGCAGATGATGTGGCTGACCAAAAACCCGGAAAACTATGGTGTAATTGTAGCCGGAAATATGTTCGGCGATATCGTATCCGATGGCTTTGCCGGTTTAATCGGCGGACTCGGGTTCGCCTGCAGCGCGCAGTACAATCCCGATTCCGGTATTGCCGTGTTCGAACCGACCCATGGCAGCGCACCCAAATACGCGGATTATGAAACATCCATCGTAAATCCCATTGCCATGATTGAATCGTCCTGCATGATGCTGGATTTCATCGATGAAAATGAAATTGCTAAAAAAATTCGCAAAGCCGTTGCGGACGTCATCGCCGAAGGGAAAGTACGCACTTATGATATGCAGAAAATGCCCGGCCGGGCCGATGTGATTGAAAAAGGCGCCGCCTCTACCGCCGAAATGGCCGACGCGATTATTGCGAAACTATAAAAATGCCCCCTTAATAAAGGGGGATAGGGGGTTATTTTCTTTTGTGTATTACACAATTTCCATAACACCCCCCTTAATCCCCCCTTGTTAGGGGGGAATGGATTGATTGAAACAAAAGTCTATTTATTAATATAAAGGAATAGAACGCATTATGTCCGAAAAATCAATTGCCCGCCAAATGGCAGAATTTGCCGTTGGCCTGAAATACGAAGACCTTCCGCAAGAGGTTATAGACACTGTAAAACGTTTTTTATACGATTCCATCGGCTGCGCTTACGGCAGTATGGGAACACACGATGTAAAATCCATGCTCGAAATCTATCAGGAAATGGGCGGTAAAGCCGAGTCTAAAGTGATTGGCTTTGGGGATGAATTGCCCGCCGTCAGTACCGCGTTAATCAACTCCTTAATGATTCGCGCTCTGGATTTTAACGATATCTACTGGAAAGACGACCCCAGCCATCCCAGCGACCTGATTCCGGCCGCGCTTTCGGTTGCCGAAAAAGTGAATGCTTCGATGAAAGACGTGATTGTGGCTATTGTTCTGGCGTATGAATTTGAGATGCGCCTCTGCCTGTTTGCCAAACCCGGCGTTCGTGAACGCAAATGGCACCACGCCACCTTAACCCAGTTTGCCTCTCCGATTGTTGCCGGGAAAATTCTCGGTTTAACCGTAGATGAAATGGTGAATGCCATCGGTATTAACGGCGCGCATAACCACACCATCGGCTGCCCAACGGCCGGTAAACTGACTATGATGAAAAACACGGTTGACCCGATGGCCGTTCAGTCGGGCGTGTTTGCCGCTTTATTGGCTCAAAAGGGATACACCGGAACCGAAAAAGTGTTTGAAGGTAAAGAAGGATTTATGGACGCCTTTATCGGCTGGGATGCAAAAAAAGAACAACCCAAACCCACCGATATGGAAGGCCGTGACGGCATTTCTTCCTGGTCATGGGATGTGGATGCCCTAGTTGGCCGTCTCGGTGAAAGTTTTAAAATCATGGAATGCGGCATGAAAGCATTCCCCACCGAAGCGTTGACCCACACCCATATTTCCTGTGCATTAAACGCGGTAAATAAAAATAATCTGAACTACAAAGACATCAAGGAAGTTAAGGTAACCGCCTTTGCCCAGGCATATGATATTCTGTTTGACCCGAGCAAATACCGCCCGGAATCCCGTGAAACCGCAGACCATTCCCTGCCTTATTGCCTGGCTGCCGCTATTGTGGATCATAAAATTACCACTCAATCGTTTTCTAAAGAGAAACTGAAAGACCCGGCTATTTTTGAAGTAATCGACAATATTAAAGGTGAACCTTCCTTAGAATTCGAAAAAATGTTTCCGGCCAAACAGCCTTCCAAAGTAGTTGTAACCACTAACGATGGTCAAACCTTTGAAGAATATCTGGAATATCCCAAAGGCGACCCGCGTGAACCCATGACTATGGAAGATCTGGAAAACAAATTCAACAGTCTGGCAGAAAGCGTGTTAAGCGCTGACAGACTGAAAGAAGTTAAAGAACTAATTTTTAACTGCGAAACAGTTAGTGCGAAGGAGTTCATGTCCGGATTGGTGGTTAAGTAAACAGACGTTTGTTAAGCGCTCATTCAACAAATGAATTTCTAAACTAAAGCATCCAATGCCGGCTTTGCGTTTTTAGCAAGCCGGCATTTTTATTTCTTTACATTTCAGGCAGCAATCCTTACCTTTTTTAAACAATTTTTTTAATTTTTAATCAAGAAAATCTAAGCTATGCAATTAACCGA
>JANTHG010000208.1 GCA_024762535.1 Calditrichaceae bacterium | reverse complement strand
TGATAGCTCTCATAGTTTTCCTCGTATTAAATTTAATATATTAAAATTTACTATTTTGAATATATTTAGGATTGAGATTAAAATGCAATCTTTTTTCCTAATATTTTGAAACATTTTTTCGATGATAGGGTTTAACGGCTCAAAAATAAATCATCACTTACATTGCCTGTACAGAGGTAGACAGCGGATCAAAAATGAAAATAAAAGAACACGTGTACAAAAAAGTGGCAGTACTCGATTTGCGCGGCAAATTAATGGGACCACCCGCCACCAACGAACTGGTTTCTGATGTCCAGCAGTTGCTTGAAGAAGGCATTACCAGAATAGTGGTTGACCTTAAACATGTAAACTGGATAAACAGCTTGGGGTTAGGCGCTATCGTAAAGTGCATTAATTTGGTACGTCAATCACAAGGGGCGATGCACCTGGCAGGTGTAGGTGAAAAAGTTAAAAGTTTGTTTGTAATGTCTCAGCTTATTAAAATTCTAACCATTCATACCAGCGCCAAAGAAGCGGTGGATGAATTGAATAAGACCTGATTATTTTTCCCCAACCGCTTTGATTGCTTTCACAATGGGCTGGTAACCGGTACAGCGGCATAAATTCCCCGCAATCGCTTCTTTTATTTCCGTTTCTTCCGGATGGGCCTTTTTTTCCAGCAGACTCACCGCACTAAGCACCATCCCCGGTGTACAAAATCCACATTGAACCGCGTCATACTCCAGAAACGATTGTTGTACGGGATGTAATTTCCCGTTTTCGGCAACCCCTTCTATGGTACGAATTTCAGAGCCTTGGGCCTGAACAGCGAGCACCAGGCAGGAATTTACGGTCTTGCCGTCCATTATCACCGTACAGGCACCGCATTCCCCCACTTCACAACCACGTTTGGTGCCGGTAAGCCCGAGGTTATTGCGTAAAACATCCAAAAGCAGAGCATCCTCGGAAACGGTTAGCCGGTACTCTTTCTTGTTTACATTCAGGGTTATTTCCGTCATCTTACACAGAAGCCTTTATTTTAGTGGATTCCATAAATGTACGATATACTTCGGCCAGTTTATGAATGCCGTCGCTGCCTCCGGCAAGCATTCCTCCTGTTATGAGCACATCCAGTAAACGAAACAGTGATTGCTGCACCTCCGAAAGGCTACGGAAAGCGCGTGCATCTATCAACGGAAAGAGGGCCCGAATACCGACTAAAGCTACAATCATCCCCAGAATAAAACCGCTCCACAAAGAAATGGTACGGGTCGTACGTTTGAACTCAGCCAGCGCTGTTTGCTTTTCTTCTTTTTGCCGTATCAATTCCGAATCAACCGGATTTTGTTCCAAATCTTTTGATACAGATTGAATTTCCGCAGCAAGCTGTTCCGATTGAGGAGCTCTCCAGGTGGTTAAAAACACATCCATAAAACGTTCTAAAAACAAAGCAATCACAAACAAAGTCATAATAATTTGCAGTACATCTGCGGACTGAATGCGATTCAGCGGAATGGCCTGGAAATTACCCCAGAGAGCTGCGACTGCCAAAACAACCAAAACAATGACGGCTACATATTTTTTCATAACTTGCCTCCTTTGTACACGCCGGCAGCTATGGCCAAAGTTCGTTTGACCAGCGCGGCGACTACTGGTTCTTTGTAGGGGGTGGACCAGCGGCGCCCGCTGATGGCAATCATTTTATCCGCCACGAGTTTCCCGGCTTCTTCAAAGACGGAAAGCTGCGCTTTTTTATTTTCCAAAAAAGTTTCGGCTTCACTGACCCGATGCCATGCGGGGAAAACAGAACCCGGCGCCAAACGCACATCCTCTAAGAATCCTTCTTCCGTCATCTTAAAAACAACGGCCATATTAATGCGCGAAATAGCCAGCGCTTTACGCCGCCCTAATTTGTAAAAGGCCGTACGCGTGGTTGGCTCTAATTTGGCAAAAGATACAGCGCTTACCACTTCCCCATTATTTAGAAGCGGATGATACGGACTGTCGAAAAACTCGGCGACGGGAACGGTGCGCTTGCCCTGCAGACCGGCAATATGAACATTGGCATTCAAAGCGAGCAACGGCGGCACTGTATCGGCACAGGGCGAGGCATTGCAGATATTGCCCCCGAGCGTTCCGCGGTTACGGATTTGCAGCGAGCCGATTTGACGGCAGGCCTGAGCGAGCAACGGAGCGCTTTGCCGAATGAGCGCGCTTTCGGCAAGTTCCTGATGGGTTACAGACGCGCCAATATGAATAGTCTGGCCCTGTTCATTAATGTGACGTAAATCGGCCGTTTGTGAAATATCGAGTAAAAAGGCATCCTGCGGTAGCGGTTTTTGACGCGCTTCCACCAGCACATCTGTACCACCGGCAATAAGATGAACGCGGTCGCCTTCTGATTCGAATAAATTAAGAATATCTTTTAAATTTTTTGCACGATAGTAGTGCATGTGTTTTCCTTTTAAATTACAGCGGACCTATTTTACAGGAAACCGAAGCGCGCGGTGTTTTACGGCGCAACTTTTTACCCAGCAAAACCTCTTCCAGATTAGCCGGTAAATTTAATATCCGTTTTCCGGTCGCGTTAAAAATGGCATTGGCAATGGCCGGCGCTGCCATTTCCAGCGCGGGTTCTCCGATGGACTTGGCGCCAAAAGGTCCTTTGGCATCCGGATTTTCAAGAATAATTGCTTTCATATACGGTACGTCCAACGCTGTTGGAATGTAATATTCGTCAAAATTGAGCGTTTTGGCCTGACCTTCTTCCTGAATAAATTCTTCCATAATCCCGTAACCCATACCCATGGCTACGCCGCCGTAAATCTGCCCTTCCACCATAGAACGGTTAATCGCCCGACCCACATCATGCACGGAATAAAACTTTGTTACATCCACACGGCCGGTTTCCGTATCCACTTCCACTTCGGCCACATTAGCGCCGTACACATAGGTAAAATAGGCGTCGCCCTGCCCGGTTTCTTCATCCCAGTTGGTTTCGGCAATGTGGCGCACACCAGAAGCAAACAAGGGACGTCCTTTGGCGTAACAGCGTGCAACCACTTCGTCAAATCCTGCCACCCGTTTCCCCTTGCCATTTCCTTTTTTAAGGAAGATTTCTTCGTTCTCAAACAGGAAGTCTGCCTGTTCCTGTTCCGTCATCTCACGCAGGGTTTTTTCCATAACAGCACGTACATTTTCCGCGGCAATCTTGGCTGCCCCGCCGCCCATAATAGTCCCGCGCGAAGCCACGGTCGGGCCGGAATCCGCCACCCGTCCGCTATCGGGCTGCAAAAAGCGCAGCCGGTTCAGGTTAATGCCCAATACTTCGGCCACAATCTGAGACATGGCGGTTTGTGCCCCCTGCCCCATATCAATGATACCGGAAGAAACGTTCACACTGCCGTCGGGTTGAATATAGACTACCGCGCTGGCCGCATCCACACCTTCGGCGCCAAGGGATACGCCGCGATAGGCGCAGGAAATGCCAATGCCTTTACGAATCGGGTTGCTTTTATTTTTCGTTAGACGATTTTCCGCCCATTTTTTTCCGTAATAACTGGCAGAGGCCGCTTCGAGTAACGCGTGTTTTAAACTAACTTCATGATTCAAACGCTGACCGGTAGCTGTAACCGAACCGGTTTCGAATCCATTTAGCAAACGAACCGCAAGCGGCGATTTCCCAACCTGTTCCGCCAATTCATCCATCATGGATTCTATGGCAAAATTCACCTGAGGGGAACCAAAACCGCGCATAGCGCCCGTAAAATTATTATTGGTGAAAGCAGCATATAAATCGGTTTTTACATTGGGGCAGTGATAAGGGCCGGTTGCCTGCACGACCGAGCGCCAGGTAACAAAAGGGCTCATGGAAACATAAGCGCCGCCGTCTGCAATGGCTTTCAATTCCATTGCAGTGATGCTGCCATCGTATCGACAGCCCCATTTATAGTACAAAATATAGGGATGACGCTTGTAACTTTGGCGAATGGAATCTTCCCGGCTGTTAAGCATTTTAACCGGACGGCCGGTTTTCTGAGCAAGAAGCGCAGCCCGGGCAGCCAGCATGGTGGCGCTTTCATCTTTTCCCCCAAACGAACCACCCATAGTGGACTGAATGATTTGCACCTTGGAGAGCGGTAAATCCAAAGCAGCGGCAATAGCCTTATGGCTGGTATAAAAATTCTGCAAACTGCCGATAACCACAAAGCCGTCCTGTTCGTCCGGGTAGGCTAAAGCGGCTTCGGGCTCGATGTAACTGTGTTCAATGGCCTGCGTGGTAAAACGGTGTTCCAGAATAAAATCGGCTTCTGCAAATCCCTGTTCCACATTTCCACGCCGCAATTTATGATGCACAATTTCATTACCCTGTTCATGAATTTTAGGCGCATCTTCCTTAAGCGCCTCTTCGGGATGAAATACGGCAGGCAGTTCTTTGTAGGTTACTTCTATCAGATCAATGGCCTGTGCGGCCAGAGCACGTGATTCGGCAGCCACTACGGCCACCACATCACCGAGATAGCGGGTTCGGTCATCGGCCAGAATCCGGATATCACCGCCCAGCCCAAAACGATTACTGCCCGGCACATCTTTGGCGGTAAGTACGGCCTGCACACCGGAAAGGGCAGCGGCTTTAGCTGTATCTACAGATACAATTTCGGCATGAGGGAATTCAGCATACTTCACAGCGGCGTACAACTGATGCGGCATATTATAATCATCGGCAAATTTGGCAGCGCCTGTTACTTTGCCTAAAGCATCGACACGTGGTTCCCGTTTCCCTATGATGTTCATTTTTTATTCTTCTCTTTTATCAGCTCCGCGGCAATACTCAAAGCAATTTCCTGCGGCGTTTCCGCGGCAATTTCCAAACCGATAGGAGAATGGATGCTTTTCAATTCCTGTTCGGTTACGCCGTCCTGCGCGCGCAGCTTTTCGTAGATGGCTGTGCGTTTGCGTTTACCGCCAATCAATCCGATATATTGCGGTTTCTTTTTAAGCGCTTCCCGTAAAATTCCATAGTCCAATTCATGGTCACGGCTTACGATTACCACCCAATCCGCGGAAGTAAGGTGTTCTGCAGCGGATTGCACAGGATCACCCGGCCAAAGAGTCAGCGCAGAGGGAAAGCGTTCGGCATGGCAAAAATCGCTTCTATCATCCGAGACAATATACGGAAGGCCGAGAATATCCGCAAACCGGCTTAAGTGCAGCCCTACATGGCCGCCGCCGAAAATAATCAGACGCTGCGGCGCGTTCATGGGTTCTATAAAGAAATCCATTTTCCCGCCGCAAATCATGCCTGTATCGCTGCCTTCCGCATCATCCAGGTCGTGCGAAACAAGACGCGCTTTTTGAGCTTTGAGCACCTGGCGGGCCTCATTGACGACCATACCTTCCACAGCGCCGCCGCCAATGGTTCCATAAATTTCTTTTGCGGTAACCAGCATCTTAGCGCCTACGCCGCGCGGTACCGACCCTTTGGCAGCCACTACGGTTACGAGCGTCAGCGGAATGTTTTGCTCTTGCAGTTCGAGAATTTTTTTAAAAATATTCATGAGTTTTTAGTTTTAAGTTACTGGTTACTGGTTACTGGTTA
>JANTHG010000207.1 GCA_024762535.1 Calditrichaceae bacterium | reverse complement strand
TATTTCCGTAACACCCAGCAGACGCGCCGTAACGGCATTATTACCCACTTGTGGATGAGCATCTAACGGCAAATGGTATGCGAATAAATTAAGTTCGTTTTCCAACAGTAATTTTACCCGTTTTTTATACCCGCCTTTGTACACAGGCCGTTCAAAACTCCAGATAATCCCGTGGTGCACCAGAACCGCATCCGCCCCTTTTTTAAGCGCCTTTTCGAATAATTCCACTCCGGCGCTGACAGCGGTAACTATTTTATGAATCTGCGGTTTCCCCTCCACCTGCAGGCCGTTGGGCCCCAAATCGGAAAATTCATCACTTTGTAAAAAGCCGGTTAAATACGCTGCCAATTCATCTCGTTTTACCATATCTCACTTCTCTGTTTTTCTAAAATTTTCCAAAGCGCTTTCCACCTGATCAAGCAGTTCGGCACTGTACAGTTTGCCAACCAATTGACTCCGCGCCTGTTTGCCGGTTTCGTAATACTGGTTTAATAAGGCCTTGTCCGCTATGTCAATTTTTTGGATGCCCTTGGTTTGCATGGTTTGCATAGCAATCCGATTATCCTTGCGCGAAAGCCGGGTCAGTTTGTCAAAATACAGTTTCCCTTTTTCCTTGATAATACTCTGTTGCTGAGGACTCAGCTTTTTGAAAGCCCGTTTGGAAAGCAGCACCGCGCCATTGGAATTAGCCATGGGCACATCCAGCACATATTTTACCTTGGTGAACCACTGCAAACCCACGCAGGCCAGCGGTGATGTGTACACACCGTCAATCAATCCCGTTTGCAACGACGTCATCACGTCTGTGATAGAAAGAGGAATGGGACTGATGTCAAAAGCGCGGAAGGTAGCTTCTGCCAGCGGATCGCCCTCCCACATCCACATTTTAACGCCTTTAAAATCGCTGACATTATGCACTTCGCGATTGGTGTAAATGTACACAAATCCGACTTCGGCCCAACCCAGTAAAATATAGCCCTTTTCCTCGAATTTTTGGGCAAAGCGATCAAAAAAGGTGTTGGCAATGAAATCCACTTCTTTTTTATTGCGAAACAAAAAAGGCGCATCAAGAATTCGCACTTCCGGTAAAATTGTACCCAGTCCCACACCGGTAAACCCCGCGCTTTGCAGTTGATTGATGCGTATTTTACGCAGCACATCTTTTTCATCTCCCTGCACCCCGCCGGCATATATTTTAAATTTTACCTGTCCGTTGGTAGCCTTTAATAAATCGGCGCTGAATTCCTTCATCACATTCAGCCAGGTGGAACCTTCGGGCGCAAGAGTGGCAAACTTAATTTTAACGGATTGAGCGGAGAGCATTTGAACCAAAATAAATAGAACAAGAAGCAACTTTTTCATTTCAGACTCCGGCTTTTTTAGCTCGCTATAAACATTATAATGATAAAGATACTATGTAAGCCTTTAAACTCAAAAAAAAATAAAAAATAATTGTAGCTTTTTTAATCCGGTCACATCCAATGTTTTATATATATAACAATTGTAAAAAAGATTTCCGCTTTGCGGACTGTATATAAGACCGGAGGATGTATGAACACACCCAAATGGATTGCTACCACTGATTTCGAAACCATAGACGCCCGTAAGCTAACCGGGTTCTTTATGCCCCAAATACTGGAAACTGCTAAAACCTTAACAGACCAAGGTCTAAAAGTAATTCAGAGTTTTGAACCGGTTCCACTTTATGGCCTGCTGGAAAAAGAGGGGTGGATTCATTACACGGAACAAATCACTGCAGATGAATTTCATATCTATTTTATCAAACAAGCGCCAACACAGGAAGAAGAAAAAGGTAAAACCCTGTCTGCTGATAAAATATCCATCACTCTGCAATCGGCCACACCGGTTGTCTATCCTGTAATTTTACGCATGCAGCAATCCAAAGCGTTTCAGGATGCATTCGAAATTGAAGAACTTAAAGTGTGGAAAGAAACCGAAAAACATCTTAGCTGGATTGTATCCGGTAAAGCGGATATTTCCTTTTCGGCCATCATTGCCTCCGCCAATCTGCTCGGCAAAGAAAATGATGTTAAACTGGCGTCTGTGAACGTTTGGGATAATTTCTATATTGTAACCCGCGGGTACGAGGCCAAATCCTTCGCCGATATCAAAGAGCACGATATCTATATGCCGCTGTTCAAAAAAGCACCGCCCGCTCAGGTAACCCGCTACATCATGCTCGCCCTGGGCGAAGACCCGGAACAATACCGGTTTGTGTACGGCACTCCCTTTGGTCGCCCGGAAGAAATCGCCCAAAAGCTGATTGACGGGCAAATCGATACAGCGCTTATCCGTGAACCTGAAGTAAGTTATGCCTTGCACGCTCATCCGGATATTCATGTGGCCTTTTCCTATTCCGAACTCTGGCAATCTATCAAACCCGGTAGCCACGGACTGCCCAATGCGGGACTGGTGTTTAAAGGCGAATTTTTACGCAACTATCCGCAAGAGGCAAAACTGTTCATGCAGGAAATGGAAGCTGCTATAAACTGGATTGAAACGCATAAAGACGAAGCCGCCAAACTTTCGGCCCCGGTCATGGAACATTCCGAAGCGGAAATACGTTTGTTTTTGGAACGTGTTCATTATGAAAACTACTTAGCCATGGATGTGAAAGATGAAATTAGTGACTACCTTGGCGTAGTGGATGATGACCGCGCGCGTTTACTACGGGATTTGGCAGAAGAATTATTTGTTACCAAGGAAGATTTGAATGGTTAGTACCGGTTTTAAAATAAAAGCGGCCGCTTATCCAAAAGAACACGGTTCGTATGGATTTACAATAGAACCCTTAACTCTGGCTTTAATTGTAGGATATTCTCCTGCGGGACTCTATCTCGCGCTGGGTACGTTTTTGGCCTTTTTAGCACACCAACCCATGCGCCTTTTGCTGGCGCCCAAAGGGTCGGATAAAACCTTTGCAGCTATATTTTTCACTGTATATGGCACAACGGCCCTGCTTTTGTTTTACGGGTTTCTTTCCTTTGTTTCGGTGCAGACCATGCTACCCTTTGCCTCCGGCCTGGCTCTCATGTTTTTTTATCTTTGGATGGAATATAAACAATTACATCGTAAACTTTTTATCGAAATACTCGCTCCGGCTGCTATTTCGTTAATAACAGTGAGTATTTTGCTTGCAGATGGCTGGAACCTGCTTTCGGCCTTTGGCGTTTTCTTTTTACTTTCCGCGCGATTTATCCCTACAGCTTTTTATGTGCACTATCGTCTGCAACTTGCCAAGCGGTTGCCGGCAGATAAAGGCAGTGTGATACTGAGCAGCGGTATTGCATTTATAATAATTGCCTGGTTAAGCAGCATGGGCATCATTCCCATTCTGGGACTCATCGGTGTGCTTGTTTTAACAGTGCGCGCCTGGTGGGGCATTTCGGATCGCAGCCGGCCATTAACTGTAAAACAACTGGGTATGCGCGAATTTATGTATGGAATAGTATTGATTTTATTAGCCTCTTTGGGCTATCTTCTTTCAATTTAATTATTTGAGGAACAGAATATGTTTGTCCGATTGTTACCTGCTATATTTTCAGCTGTTTTAATGGCCGCCCATCTTTCCCGCGCCGGCTTTGATGCTGTGGCCATTGCTGTTTTGGTTTTGCCTTTCACTTTCTTCGTTCGTCATCCCCTTCTTCCCAGAATTTGGCAGATTTTTTTAGCGCTAACCGGCCTGGCCTGGATTTATGTAACAGCAGGATTTGTTCAATTGCGCTTAGAAGCCGGAGCGCCCTGGGTACGATTGGTAATAATTCTGGGATTGGTAGTGTTGTTTAATTTTTACGCAGCCTGGAGTATGGGGAATAAAAAAATAAGCGATTTCTATCAATCCAAATAGGCGGCGCTGTTTTTCTTACCTGCGGGAATGATACTACTTTGTAGGCGCAAAAAAACATTCTTTATCACACACATCGCAATTATCGATTTGGTTGCATTCAAATCGGAAATTCTTAAACTGCTTACGGAAGGATTGAGCGCCTTTTTGATCGGATAAGAAAAAACCCATAAAGGTCATTAAACGTTCACCGGTTTCCCGCTCCAGTAAATGTTCAATTTTACAGGCCTCTTCCTCAGCCCTGGTGGCATCTAATTGCAAAGCCTGTTCAAAAAATATTTTTATAATATTCCGTTTGTACAAAACGCTGTTTATCAGCGCGCTTCCCTTTTCGGACAAAAGGTAGAACTTATTCTCGTCTTCCGTTACATACCCACGATTCACCAGCTTGCGCATGGTAATGGAAACACTACTGCGGCTGATGCCGAGATGTTTGGCAATATCCACACCGCGCACATAACCGTAACGTTCAAGCAAATCGTGCATGGCCATTAAATGGTGCACACTGCTGTGCGTCAATTCCACTTCATCGAATTTCTTCCAGAATTCTTTCATAGTTCCACCCAAAAGAACAATTGTTAAATTTGGCTAACAAAGGTTAATATAAATGATGAACATACCCATGTCAAACAAAGGGGCAAGATTTATGTTTAAAGTGTTAATTTAAAGTAAGTAGAAATTCAGATTGAATAGTTCCTATCAAAGCGCTAAAAAATGGAAATATTTAAACGGTCACTGGTGGAATCGGACGTCCGTGAAAATGTATAGGAATTTATTGAAATGACCGTTTAAATATAACATTATAAGAAAATATTGCCTGGAATTGTATAAAATATTAAATGTTCCCGTAAACTATACTATCAGTATTTGAACACCCATATTTTCCAATTTCTCTTTTTCTTCTTGTGGGATATTCTTATCCGTAATAACAATATGAACCTTTTCCATAGAAGCAATAAATGCCAGGCTGCGCCGGTTAAACTTGCTGGAATCCGTTACCACAAAAACTTCTTTTGAAAGCTCGATCATTACACGGTTTAAATGTGCTTCTTCCACATTTGGTGTAGAAATGCCATAGTGGGCATCAATACCGTCAACACCAAGAAATAATTTATCACAATAATAATTGCGAATAGAAGCTTCTGCTGTAGGACCGACCATGGACAATGATTTGGGGCGAAGAATACCACCGGGTACAATAATCTTAAACTGTGGATATTCTGCTATTTGCCTGGCAATGTTGAGCGCATTGGTAATAACGGTTAGCTCGTTAAAACGGTTTAGATTTTTAGCAATCTCGGTTGTGGTGGTACCGGAATCCAAAATAATCGTGTCTCCATCCTGAATCAGTCCGGCTGCTTTTTCCCCGATCGCTTTTTTTTCTTCAAAATGTTTTTTAGCCTTAATATTCAAGGCGTAATCAATCCCTACACTTTGCGAACGAATGGCGCCGCCCCGCGCCCGAATCAATAACCCCTTTTGCTCTAACTGAGTTAGATCATTGCGGATTGTAACTTCGCTGACCTTAAACAGTTTACTTAACTCACTAACTTTTACCTGACCAGTGGATTCAATCAGCTCCAATATCCCGGCGCGACGTTCTAAAATAATGTGAGTGTCTAAAGGACTTTTTGAGTTGTTCATACTTTCAGATCCTTATGAAAAAAATAGTTATTAAAAGATAATTAGGAAGCGGCAAGAAAGCAAACCAAATGAAAGA
>JANTHG010000206.1 GCA_024762535.1 Calditrichaceae bacterium | reverse complement strand
ACTCCCTGACTCCAAAGGTCCAGTACGTCAAACGCCCCTTATCCATCGGATTCCACAGATGTCGATGGTGTTTTAATGTTTTATTATAATGGCGTGAAATATTATCATCCGGTTCAACTAGCTCAAAGAATATTGTTGTTTGATCGTTCCTTTAAAGCTAATGGCGACAGTACGTTTATTTTTGAGGGAGCAAAATATATTGAAAAATTAATGGAAATTGGTATGTATTATGACGATGCTATTTTTTTTCCATATACTTTCGATATACTTCCACATGGTGGTTACGGAGAGAATAATACAATTGAATTAATGAATCCTTGGTTCTCAGGTATGGCCCAAGGACGTGTTCTGTCTGTTTTAGTTCGATGGTATAAATTTACACATGATCCTAAATACCTGGAATATGCAAAGTATGTTTTTAACAGCTTCTTTAAGGTAAAAGGTAGTCATGAGCCTTGGGTTACCCTAATAGACGAAAATAATAATTTTTGGATTGAAGAATACCCGTTTGATGAACCCTCACACGTATTAAATGGGTTTGTTTTTGCCATTTATGGTTTATACGAGTATTATTTACTCGATCCAAGCGATGAAATTCGCGTGACCACATTAAGAGCTGCAATAACAACTATTGAAATGAATATTCATAAATATCGCCGTCCAGGGGAAAGAAGTTTGTATTGCCTTAAACATAATTTTCAGGCTTCTGTTTCTTACCATATGATACATATTGAACAGCTGGATTTTTTATATAGGATAAGCGGAAGTGTCTATTTGAAAGGGATGTCTGCTCTTTTTGCAGAAGATGCTCCTTAATGTAACTAATTTTATTGTTAGTTATGTTGTCTTAATTAGATTAATGCAGGAATCCCAAATCCTGAGTATTAATATGAGTTTACACTAATTATTAACTTTAACTGAATCCGGAAATAATGAATAGTATGAATAAACGTATACAAACCTTTATTTTAATGTTCCTTTTTATCGCTCAGGCACTCTGGGCAGCGCCCACTTCTGTTCCGCTGTCCGACCCGGTCTATTCTTTTTTGGAACGCATGGAAACGCTGGGGTATTTATCTAACGTACACGACGGCATAAAACCCTTTAGCCGGAATACGGTCAGCGCCCATTTGCAAAAACTGATAGCGCAACGGGATAAACTAACACCCATCGACCGTCAACGGCTTGACGATTTACTGCTGGATTACCGTCGGGAATTACAACCGCAAGCCCGCTATCATTTAATTCCTGAAGATCAAAACTGGTATTCCGTACTGGGCAGCTGGGATAATTTTACAAGCGATTTTGCCCGTTACTTCCGTCGCAATCAGCCCGAAGAAGAAGACCATGTTGTGACTTACGAAACGGCAAACGAAACCTTTTATGCCGATTACGAGCAGGGTCTCACCTACGAACACCGTTCGGACGATGTGTATCGCTCGGCCAGTTGGCAGGCGTTTCAGCTAAGGGGAACCCTGGGCGCCGGTTTTGGTTATCAGCTTAAAACCGAGTTGCACGGCCTGCGCGGGGATGAGCCCTATGTGTTCGGACATCTCATTTTAAAAGGAAGCTGGAGTGAAAAAAACGATCCCGGCCCGCGTTACTCGGACCGCACCGGCGGGGAACTGGCCTGGCACGGAGACTATCTCGATTTTCGGTTTGCCCAACAGGAAGTGAGCTGGGGCTACGGTGAATCCGGTAAGCTGATTCTTTCCAACAACGCCGAGCAGTTTCCTTACATCAGCTTAAGCCGCGACTGGGGCTGGGTTAAATACATTGCTCTGCACGGAAAGTTACAATCGTTTCCGCAGGATACGTTGAAGGACGGGCAAAAACTCTATCCGGATAAATGGCTGGCAGGGCACCGCCTGGAAATTTCTCCCTGGCGCTGGGTAACGCTTGGTTTCAACGAAACCTTTATTTACGGCAACCGCTACGCGGACTGGGCCTATTTAATTCCCTTTAATTTTTACCGCGCTGTGCAGCATAAACTGCGCGACCGCGACAATGCTACCATTTCCGTAGATATAGAACTGCTGCCCGTAAACGGAATCAAACTCTACGGCACGCTCTTTTTCGATGAATTTCGCCAGAGTAAAATCGGCACCAACTGGTACGGAAATAAACAAGCCTGGCAGGGTGGCCTGTTTTGGGTGGACCCGTTCGGCCTGCCCAACCTCAGCTTGCGCACGGAATATACCGCGGTGATGCCCTGGGTGTACACACACAAATACCGCATCAACAGTTACACCAGTGATTACCAGTCCCTTGGCTTTTGGGCCGGGCCCAATTCCGAAGTTTTCTATTTTGCGCTGCAGAAGGAATGGACACAGCGTTTCAGCACCAAACTAAGCTTCCGGCAGTACAAACACGGCGCCAATTATCCCAATGAAAATATTGGCGGGGATATTTTGCTTGGGCACGGAACGCTTTTGGGCAGCCAAACCGAAACGCGGCAAACCAGACAATTTCTCGAAGGTCTGTTGACCACAGAAAAACGATATAGCGGGGAAGCGGTGTACGAAGCGTTTAATGATATGTTTTTTACTCTGCGCTATCATGTAATCGATAGTCAAACGGAAGCTGTTCATAAAAATCTTCAGGAATGGTATTTGGGGATATTATTTAAATATTAAGTAGTGTCCATACTGAATATGGAATGAAATTAATAGTGATTTTAAATTTTGAATTTTAGATTTTGAATGAGAGACTATTGAGCGTGGGTAAAGGAAATGGCTGTCCCCGGCAACAGACTATTGGTAGTGGCTAAGTTAAGCGATTGTTGATATAACGTCATTGCGAGGAGCGCAGTGACGAAGCAAACCCCAGGGGTTCGCCACATCGTTCGCTCAATCCCCCCTTAGCAAAGGGGGATAGGGGGTTGTAAAATCTGTACAATGCAATAATTGTCCATTAAAAAAACACCCCCCCTAGTCCCCCCTTGATAGGGGGGACATTATTGCCGCAACCACAATAGCGACGAAGGAGCGAAGCAATCCCCAGGGGGGGGCGCCACATCGCTGTCGCGATTCGCGATGACGCTCAATTCAGGTAATTGGAAATAGGGCCTTGGTTCTGCTCTGAACGGTACAAAGGAAAGATCTTGGATTTAATCCTTATTACAAAAATAACCGCTGTTTTTATAGTGGCGCTGCTAACTGCTTTAAGCGTTACCTATGTGGTGCGTCGCTTTGCCATTGTGCATCATATTGGCGAGGCGCCCGACCCGCGTAAAGTGCATAAAACCTTTATGCCGCATATGGGCGGTCTGGGTATTTTTAGCGGATTCCTTTTTGGCGTACTGTTTTCTTTTGTTCTGTTTTCCTCTTTACGCACATCCCTTTTGCATGAATATGCCGGTTTAATGCTTGCCGCCTTTTTAATTGTAGGGCTGGGTGTCTGGGATGATTTAAAAGGAACCAATGCCGCTCAAAAATTCTTTGGGCAATTTCTCATCAGCACATTGCTCATCGCCTTTGGCTGCCGCATAGAAAGCATCCGCCTGCCTTTTATGGAAGCTTTTCCGCTCGGTATCCTGTCCATTCCGGTTACTTATTTATGGCTAATAGGCGTAAGCAACGCTATTAATTTATTAGACGGTTTAGACGGACTGGCCGCCGGATTTAGCGTGATTGCATCTGCTGTGATGCTGCTGTTAAGTATTCAGCATCAGCAGTGGGCGCTGGCTGTGATAACGCTTTCGTTGCTTTCCGGTGC
This sequence comes from Calditrichaceae bacterium, assembly GCA_024762535.1. Classification (GTDB taxonomy): domain Bacteria; phylum Calditrichota; class Calditrichia; order Calditrichales; family Calditrichaceae; genus JANTHG01. The sequence continues at coordinate 1,894 of JANTHG010000206.1, read as the reverse complement.
GTTGGGCTTTTTAAAATTCAACTACCACCCGGCTAAAATATTCATGGGCGATACAGGCTCCCTTTTTCTCGGTTTAATGCTGGCGGTTCTTTCGCTTAAAGTTGCTCAGCCTATGCTTCCCGGGCGGGTGAATCTCTTACTGCCGCTGCTTATTCTTGCCATTCCCATTGGCGATACTTCAGTGGCCTTTTTTCGTCGCCTAAACAAGGGGAAACATCCGTTTAAGCCGGACAAAGACCACTTGCATCATCGGCTCATTTATCTTGGACTTTCCCACAAGCAGGCGGTGCATATCATTTATATTGCTACTGCACTTTACGCGGCAACCGCCTATTTAACAGCTACGCAGCCACCCTTTGTCAGCGGTATCCTGCTCGGCATTGTACTCATTCTTTCCGTTTTCGGTTTAAAACGCGTAGGCTATCTCGAAGCAAAACGATTTGGGAAACGCTTAGGCAGCCAAAGAGTTACAACGGAAAAACCGCAGGTGGCGCCGCTTTCCATGCGCAGGCTGATTCATAAAGCGCTTTTTGTGCTAAGTGATTTGTTAATGATTAATGCGAGCCTGTATGCTGCCTGGTGGGTGAAATACGCTTCCGGATGGTTTCGGGTGGCGGTACCGGTTACTTTCGCTGAATTCTGGTTTTCGCCACTGCCGCTGATTCTTTCGGTGTTTTGGATTGGACTTTTTTTGGCGAACAACCTGTACAGTATTCGCTGGGATGTGTCTCGCTTTGACCATTTACGTACCACAGGCAAAGTGATTGTGTTTGGCAGCCTGCTGCTGTTTATTGTAACCATGGATCCGGGAACCATGTTAAGCGAAGGCCGTATTATTTTGCTGGTTTATACCCTCAATCTGCTTGTATTTATTTCGCTTGGCCGTTTGATTCTGATTCAGATAGAAAAATTTTTTGCCGTTTTGGAATATGCTCCGCATGCCACATTGCTTATCGGCGCTACGGAAAAAGCGCGTAAACTGCTTAAGGATATTCACGGCAATCCTCATCTTTTGTACGATGTTAAGGGCTATGTGAGTCGTGTGTGTTCCGAAAAAAAGTTTTACGGTCTGGATTGCCTTGGTTCTTACAAAGATCTACCGGAATTGATTAGAACCTATGGAGTGGAAGAAATCATTATTGCCATTAAAGGTTCCCGCGACGATATTTTAAATTTGGTAGCCCGCGCCGAAAGCAGCGCCGTAGTATTTAAAATTTTACCTCAGCTCTATGATGTGATTTCCGGACACAAAACCGAACAGGTTTCCGGGCATCCCCTGATGAAACTCTTTCCGGACCCTATGCTTTTATGGCAGTGGGTGAGTAAACGATTGCTGGATATTTTTATTTCGGCGCTCCTGCTGATTTTGCTGTCTCCGTTTTTTCTCTTGGCCTATACGGCCCAACTCCTGGCAGGAATCAGTCCCGTATTTCGGACCGATAATGTGGTAGGCAAGAACGGCGCCCGTTTTGGAATGCTTAATCTGGAAACAAGAAAAGGCAAGATCCGCCCGCCGCTGGGGCAATTGATTTATAGCAGCCGCTTGTATAAATTTCCTGCTTTGATTAATGTGCTGCTCGGGCAAATGAGTTTGGTGGGGCCGCGGCCCGAAGATGAAGCAACCGTAGAAAAATTCCGCGAAAAGATTAAATTCTACAACCGTCGCTTTCAGATTCGCCCCGGGTTTACCGGTTGGGCGCAGGTGCGTTACCGCTACGAAGAAGCGCTTAAGTTTAAACGGGAACAGCTGAAACAGGAATTATATTATATCGAGAATATGTCGCTGACCCTGGACCTGCAAATTTTGCTGCGTTCGGTAGTCATCTTCTTTACCGGGTTGAAAGAAACTAAATGAAAAAAATTTCCGTAATCATAGTTAATTATAATGTAAAAG
>JANTHG010000205.1 GCA_024762535.1 Calditrichaceae bacterium | reverse complement strand
GCGCAAACGCAGCAACTCGCCAAAACCCTGTTGGAAAAACCAAAACGCCAAAAATCCCTTGTCAGCCCTTCCGGCCATTTTACCATTCATTACGATACTTCCGGATATAATGCAGTTCCGTTGGAAGACCTTTCGGGAAACGGGATTCCCGATTATGTGGATTCCGCTGCTGTCATTTTAGATCATGTCTGGGATGTGGAAATCAATCAACTGGGGTTTGCGCCGCCCCCCGATTCCAGCGGAGCTCCGATTAAGAGTTATCCCATTTATTTCACCAATTTCAGCTACTACGGTTTAACTTCTTTTGATTTGTCGGAAGATATTGCCGCGCTGCCCGGAGATAATTATACCAGTTATATTGAGATAGACAATGATTTCAGCAGCAGCGGATTTTATACGCACGGACTGAATGCTCTGCGTGTTACCTGCGCTCATGAATTTAATCACGCTGTTCAATTGGGTTATGAGTTCCGTGTACAAAACAATTCCTTTGTGGACGCCTGGTTTATGGAAATGACTTCAACCTGGTTAGAAGATTATGTGTACAACGATATAAACGATTACTACCAGTATCTGTCCAGATTCTTCAGCGATGCGGACAGCAAACCCTTTAACCGCTATGACGGCTGGTTTGAATATGGAAATTCCATTTATCTGCACATGCTGGAAAAAGAATACGGCGCCCATTCCGTTCCTTCTATTTGGAATAATATTAAAAGTAAAAAAGCGATTCCGGCTATCGACGCCTGGTTGAAAACCCAAAACACTTCGTTTGTCGCTTCACACAATCAGTATGCCTGCTGGCTCTATTTTACGGGCAGCCGTTCACAGGATGATCGCTTCTTCCCGGAAGCAGCCAATTATCCTCGGTTATCCGTACCCTACGGGGATACTGCGTTGGGAGAATCCCTGGCCGGTCTGTCCATGCGCCATGTGGCAATCGATGTGGATCAAAAAATGGTTTACCGTGGCACGGTCAGCGCATCCGGCGGAAGCGGCTTGTTTAATCAACTGGCCAATAATGATATGACCCGGCCCGGCGTGGCCATGGGCACGTCCCAAACTTTTAACCAGCAGTCGGACTGGCCGCTTATTCTTGTATTAACCAATTCCAACAATGAAGATTTAAGCGGACTAACATATACGCAAAAACTGAGTCCGCCTACGACTTCAATGAATCCGGTTCTTATAAAAAAAGATTTACAGGAAATAAAATTTCTTAATGTGCCTCCCTATAGCACTATCCGGATATTCACCATAAACGGCCGACTGGTTCGAAGCATCATTTCGAATAATTTCACCTTTGATTCTGTGGCCTGGGATTTGAAAGATAAATTAGGCAGCCAGGTCGCCAGTGGCATATATCTGTTTCACCTGCAAAACAAAGACCTGTCCGTTTTGGGGAAATTTTCCGTTGTACGTCAGTAAATACATTTTAGTTCTGGCATTCTTCCTGCTAACCTCGGTCGTTTTTGCCGGAGACACGGAGCATGAGCAGAATAATTGGATTCAGCAAAGCATTGAGCTGGCCATCAATAATCGTTTTGCAGAAGCGGAATCCCTGCTGACCCAACGCCTGACCCAAACCGATTCTTCCGCGGAAACCTGGTTTTATCTTGCCTCGGTTCTCAATTCCAAAATGAACTATTACGAAAACACTATCGATGCCGGGCCCTATTTAAAAACCCTGAACACACTTTTGCGTACCAGCGATACGCTGCTTTCCGCAGCCGGATATAATAGTGCTTTGCAGGCTAAAGCGCTTTTTTACCGGGGCAGCGCTTTCGGTTACCTGGCGTTTTATCAGAGTAAAACGGGTTCCTATTTTAACGCGCTTTCCAATGGACTTTCTTCCATACATGATTTGGAAAAAGCGGTAAGTCTGGATTCTACTTTGTATGACGCCTATCTGGGGATTGGCGCCTACCAGTATTGGCGCAGTACCAAATTCAAACATTTATTTTGGGTGCCGTTTGTAAATGACCTTCGTTTACCGGGCATTAACAATATCCGCAAAGCGATACGAAAAAGCCGCTACAGCCGGTATTTGGCGATGCATCAGATGATTTATGTGCTTACAAATTTTGGGGAAATGGATGAAGCACTGCACTATGCCCGCCAGGCAATTGCCGCTTTTCCCAACAGTGTGTTTATGCGCTGGGCCTATGCGCACACTTTATACAAACGGCACGAGTATCCACAGGCTATACAGGCGTATGAACAACTGGTACAACTTCTTCAATCCACGGATGAAAAAAATCCATCCCACCTTGTGGAATGTTTTACCAAGATGGCGGAAATTTATCAAAAAATCAATCGGCCGGTGTACAGCAGACAAATGGCCAAACGGGCACTGGAACAGGCAAAGGGGAAAGCGCTTAGCGTGGAAGGGCAGGAAAGCGTACAACGGGCTACGAATTATTTAGACCTGAATTGAGCGATTCCTTCGTCGGCGTTAATTAAATGCCGGATTTTAAATTTTGAGTTTTAAATGTAAGATCATCTATCTTAAATAATTACAACACCACATTGTGGATAAATGGTTAAGCCAAATTCCCCCTTAGCAAAGGGGGATAGGGGGTTGTAAAATCTGTAGGATTCAATAATTTTCCAATTAAAAATACCTCACTTAATATCCCCTTAATAACTTAATAAGTGGAACACGCAATGATTGAATTAGTAAACAGTTTGTGTTCTTTATTTAGAATTAGCCATTCTTTTCATCGGATAAATCAAATTGTTTCGGCTTGCGTTAAAAGCCGATTAACCCTAAATTAAAAGTTTTAATTTAATCTGATATAAAGGCAGAACAGAGAACATGGGAAAAATAATTACAATAGCCAATCAAAAGGGCGGTGTGGGTAAAACAACCACAGCCATTAACCTTGCCAGTTGTTTGGCAATAGCCGAAAAAAATGTATTATTGGTTGATATCGACCCGCAGGCCAATGCGACCAGCGGTTTGGGGATTAACCCAGAAGAACAATCAGCCTCCAGTTATGAGGTGCTGCTTAGCGATGCGGATATTAAAGACGCTGTTGTAAAAACGAATGTACCGTTTTTGGATATTTTACCTTCACATATTCGTTTGGTTGGGGCCGAAGTGGAATTGGTGGATGTGGCCGAACGTGAACACCGCTTAAAAGGCCAGCTTACCAAATTGAAAAGTCAGTATGATTTTATTCTAATCGACTGTCCTCCCTCTTTGGGATTGTTGACCCTGAATGCGCTTTCCGCATCGGATTCGGTTCTTATTCCTATTCAGTGTGAATATTATGCTTTGGAAGGCTTGTCGCAATTATTGAATACCATCCACTTGGTTCAGAAGAATTTAAATAAAAATTTAACCGTGGAAGGTGTCTTGCTGACCATGTATGATAATCGTCTGAAGCTTTGTAACCAGGTGGCCAGTGAAGTACGCAGTTATTTCAAAGAAAAAGTATACAAAACCGTTATTAACCGCAATGTACGTTTGGGCGAAGCCCCCAGTTTTGGCAAGCCCATTATTATGTACGATGCCGTTTGCATCGGTAGTCAGAACTATATTAGTCTTGCTGAGGAAGTATTAGGTGAAAAAAACGAGTAGGTTGGGTAGAGGTTTAAGCGCATTAATTCCCGAGCAGGAAACAAATGCCACTGCCACTGTTGGGCAAAGTAGTAATTTGATTGAAATAGATGTAGCCCTGGTTCAGGCTAACCCCTTTCAGCCCCGGTTGGAATTCGATCGTACAGCATTAGATGAGCTAAAGGCTTCGATTAAAGAAAAAGGTGTTATCCAACCCATTACCGTACGTAAAGTTGACGAGCATTATGAGTTGATTGCCGGCGAGCGTCGATTGCGGGCTGTTACAGAATTGGGTCAAAAACGGGTTCCGGCTTATATTATTGAGGTCGAGGCCAAAGAAGATATGCTGGAACTGGCCATTATTGAAAATGTACAGCGCGAGCATTTAAATCCGATTGAGCAAGCAGTGGCCTATCAGCGTTTAATTGACGAATGTAATTTGACACAGGAAGATGTCGCTCAGAAAATAGGTAAAGAGCGTACGACAATTACCAATATTTTGCGGCTTTTAAAATTACCTCAACATATACAGGATAGTGTGAAGGCTGAAGAGATTAGCATGGGGCATGCCCGTGCATTACTTTCTATTGATGATGCTGAGCTGCAACGGGCTGTATGGCAAAAGGTTAAAAATGAACGATTGTCCGTTCGTAAAACTGAACAATTAGCGCGGCAAGGTACTTCACCAACCACAAAAGGGAAACAACCAAAGCCTAAACGCTCAGTTTTTTTGCAAAAGGTGGAGCAAGACTTACGGGAAGTATTTGGCACAAAGGTAGTGGTGCATTCTCGTAAGGAGGGTGGAAGTATAGAAATCGATTTTTATTCACCCGAAGATTTAAACCGTCTGATTGAAATTTTTGATCAGTTAAGAGATGCGTAAGATACATGGCACGTAAAAAACAAAAAGCAAAATATCTCTCATTCATTATCGTTTCAGAAAACCAGGTGGAACCAAAAAACTGGAGAATTCGCACCTGGCTTTTAAAATTGTTATCTGTTTTGGGTATAACGCTTTTAATATTAATTATCGCCGGTTTTGCGAGTTATTGGAAGGTTGCCAGTATGGCATTGGAAAATAATCGCTTGCAAGAAGAAAATTTTAAGTTGCAGAAAAGTTTGAAGCAGGTGGCCAAAATCAAAGAAGAGTTGTCGCTTATTAAGGGTTTCGAAAAGCAGCTTAAAAGCTCTTTAAGTGGTTATGTAACCATTGAAAAAAACACAGTCAGTGATTCGTTAAATCAGGTTCAATTCGATTTCGCCAAACTAAGCCCCGAAAAGCGGCGTAGCTTTTTCAGAAACATTCCTTCTCTGCAACCGACTGAAGGATTTATTGCACGGGGATTTGATGCCAGTACATTGATTGATGAGCCTCATCTTGGAATCGATATTGCAGCACCTTCAGGTACGCCGGTTAAAGCACCTGCAGATGGTGTTGTAATGTTTTCCGGCTGGACGGTTGAAGGTGGTAATGTTCTGATTATTAGTCATGGATTTGGATTTATGACATTGTATAAGCATAATGAGCGAAATTTGGTAAATCGTCTGGAACGTGTACAAAAGGGCCAAACCATTGCTTTAACTGGAAATACCGGAAAAATCACTTCCGGACCGCATCTGCATTATGAAATTTGGAAGAATGGTAGGCCGGTCAATCCGGCAACCTATATGAATCAGGGGTCTAAGGCAAAAAGCTGAAAGGGATTTTCGTGGCAATAAAAAATAATAATTCCGATTTAAATGGTGCCCAGCTCAATATTTTTGGTAAAGGCACAATTGTAGAGGGTGATATAACAACCCAAAGCAGTATCCGTATTGACGGAACGATCAAAGGCAAGGTGAATTGTAAGCATACTCTAACAATCGGCCCTGGTGGCTCTATTGAAGGAGAAGTAGAAGCCGAAAATGCCATTATCGGCGGCCAGGTAAAAGGAAAATTATTTGTTAAGCAAAAGCTGGTTCTGGAATCTACTTCATCGATGATGGGTGAATTACGAGCTGCTAAGCTAATCGTGGATGAAGGTGCTGTATTTGACGGTATGTCGTCCATGGGGAAACCGGCACAAGTGAGTCCTGTTGAAA
>JANTHG010000204.1 GCA_024762535.1 Calditrichaceae bacterium | reverse complement strand
CCGATACAACGATTACTTCTTATGAAATGATGGGCATCGATGTGGACAGTAAAGGAAATATTTGGGTGGCTTCCCGGGATGATGGCTATGGACGAGGTGGCCTTTTTAAATATGACGGTTCTCAATGGACCGGTTACACACAGCAAAACTCGGCCATCCCCGATTACTATTATTATGATTTGGTAGTGGACCACAACGATAATGTCTGGCTGGCCAGTAATGATCATGGCCTGATACAATTCGATGGCAGCACGTTCACCACGTACAATAATAATTCGTCGTACATTGGAGATATTCGGGTCAAACACTTATTTGTAGATGCTTCCAATAACATTTGGGCTGCCCTGGAAAAATATATTGCCTATGGAGGAATTACCAAATTTGACGGAGCAAATTTTACCAATTACAATGTCTATTCCGGTAACTTCCCCGGTGATAACGGCAGTTGTGTTTTTATCAGTTCCGGCGGCCGTTTATTTGCCGGCGTACAGGGCAAGGGACTGTATGAAATGAATGGAACCGTTTGGGCGAAACGATTCTTATCGGACTGCGGCATGACTTCCAATTACATTAATACGGTTTTTGTAGATTCCCATGATACTAAATGGTTTGGCACTCAGGATTCGGGTTTGGTTAAATTCAGCTGGCAGGGCTGGGCGCATTATTCCACACAGAATTCCAATTTGCCGGATAACGCCGTGCTATCGATTAATGAAGACAGTCACGGTAATATCTGGGTGGGTACGAAAGCAGGTGCCGCCAGAATTAATGGTGATGAAATGACCGTATTCAATAGCAGCAATACTCCGGAAATATACGGCGAGTGGATAAATGATGTGGCTGTTCACGGAGATCATGTATATCTCGCAACCAGCAACGGGTATTCGGAATTCGACGGCAGCAACTGGTCTGTTCACTACAAAGGGAATTTACCCGACTTTCCCTCTTCCGATGATGCGATTAGCGCCATCACCTTTGATGCAGATGGCAATTTGTGGATGGCGATCATGTTTTATGGCGTGGTTAAATATGACGGCGTGACCTGTACCGGTTATACCTCGGATAATTCGGGTCTGTCTTATTATCAGGCCAAAGATCTGGCTTTTGATTCTTTGGGGAATTTATGGGTAGCCACCTATGGTACGGATTATTACGGCACCAACGGCGCCTTGTACGAATTTGACGGCACGAACTGGTATAACTATCGTTCGAATAACAGTGGACTGGTCTGCGATTATCTGAATTTTGTTACCTTTGATGCGGAAGGAAATTTATGGACCGGAGGTGTTCAGTTCGGATCGTCCGTCATATCAGGCGGTTTTTCAATATTTAAAGATGGAACCTGGGAAAGTTTTAAGCGGGAAAATTCACTCTTGCCCTATTCCTATGTAAATGATATTACCTTTGACAAGGAAGGAAATGCCTGGATAGCGCTCGCTGATCATGGCGTGGTTGCCTACAATCCGGATGGGGTGACCGCTGTAAACGGAACGCTGCCGCTTCAGCCCAGGGGTTTCGTTTTGAATCAGAATTACCCCAATCCCTTCAATCCAACCACAACGATCAGCTATCAGCTATCGGTTGCCGGAACAGTGAAGCTAACAGTTTATAATACGTTGGGACAGAAAGTGCGGACACTGGTAAACGGCTTCCAACCGGCAGGGCAGCATACGGTAAGGTTTGACGCCAGCGGGTTGGCCAGCGGGGTTTATATATACAAATTAGAGTCGGGAACGTTTACGGACGTCCGAAAAATGATTTTAATTCGCTGAAAGCAGGTAGTATAACATTTTAAATCTGCTGCGGATTGGGGCAATTATTATTTTGCATTTGGCTCCGAATGTCACACTTATTTATTAAAGTTGATATTCAAAGAACGATTCAAACCAGTAAAACGATGGCCAGGCTTCCGCTGACCAGAGCGGCAATGCCCGGCCTGTTTAGTGTTTCCCGCCACAGCCCGGCCGCAGCCAGGGCTGTTAGGATGATGACACTGATATTTACCGTTGGATACACCCTGATGGCCGGAAGCGCTTTTAGGGCGCCTATAAGGAAAAAGGTGCTAAAAATATTGGGAATACCCAAAACCGCTCCCCGGACTAAGGTAGCTTTGGAAAACTTGATTTTTTGCATGGCTACAATGAGGATTGAATAAATAAAAGCGAAGAAAAAGATTGAAAGCAAAAACAATCCCGTTTCGGACTCCGGCCGCCATTCATTAAAAATTTTCATGCTAAAATCATTAATACCTATTCCCACCAATACGGCTAAAATAAAAAAATAATTTTCGAGTCGTAGTTTTTTTTGGCTATTAGAGCCAAGCGATTTGTAAAAGAAAAAGATGGTTACTAAAGTTAACAGAAACCCAATCCAATTTTTCGGGTCCGGGTTTTCGCCAAAAAAAATTATCGAAAAGATAACGGGAATGATAACCGATAAACGCGCACTTACAGTTGCCAGGGCTGTACCGGCCGCAGCCACAGCTTTGGCGAAGGCAAAAAATGAAAACACAAACAGACCGCCCAGGAGTGCGCCAAAAAGAACAGGCTGCCAGCTGAATATTTTTGTACTCTGGCTTCCCCAAACAATGAGCCCGATTACTGTTGCTACAAAATAGTTTGCACTTAGCAGTAAAAGAATATTACCGGACTGACGGTCATTTTGTTTTAATATCAGAGCGATGGTCGTTGAACACAGTACGGTAAAGATTAAGTCAAACATACATTATCCTCTAAATTGGGAAACCTCAATATATCATGCGGCAACTTAGACTTCAATATCCGAAAAAAATTTATTTCCGAACTATTCGTCCATCTTGCAAAAGGGCAAACAAGCTATCTAAGCAATACCTTGTTTGCTTTTCCTTAAACCTGTAGCACACGTTCAAATACCTTCACTTCCACTCCATACTCTTTTTTCAGCAAACGGTATAAACGCCAGCGAATCAGGCAAAATAGAACGCGGCCTTCCCGGCCAGAGCTACATCCATGCGAAGCCCGGCCAGTTCGAACAGCTGCTTAATCTCGATTAATCCATTCATCTAAAGGTGTACGAATTATTTAATAAACAATTCAGGCATCCTGTTTGAAGTGTTGAGTTACACCCACGCAGTAGCCAATGTAACCCTGAGTTGAGTGATGCTAATTCGTTATCGTGAATGGTTACAGCGATGTGGCGATCTTCAGATAGATTGTTCCACATCCTTCGAAATGTTGGATTCATTCTGTTACATTTTATGCGTACTCAGCATCTGGCGCAACGCCTATGCCTTATTTGGTTGGGCATCTCTTTTATTCTTTATTATTGAAATATTCCATATTCTTAGTAGCATCTTCCCACCAGTAGGGATATTCATTTGTTACTTGCTGATCCCAGTAACCAATCAAACTTACACGATAATCTTTAACTTCAAAATAATAAAATATGCTTCCGGCTAATTCAATAGATGGAAGAATCAAATAGGTATGTGACGAATCATTGCGAAATGGATAAATCGATTTCAAATCAGTATCGATTGATCCATTGGTTGGACGGTAGCAGGAAATAACCCCTGGAAGATCCTTATATAAACTTACCAAACCGGAGGGATTTAAAACACCTTTAAATTCAAATGTAAAGTAAATAGATCCTAACAATTGCTGTTCAATAATCTTGAATGGTCGCAAGTCTTCTTCAAAAACATTCCATTCCCCATACTTACTGTCAGCAATCATTTTTGTACAAAGAGAATCAAATTTGATATTTATTTTACTATAATCCCACCAGGTTTCGAACCTGAGGTTATCGAAGTTTAAACTTGAGTCCCTGAATAGAAATCGAATGGATCCGAGTTCATGCAAAAATTTATTTGAAGTATCCGGATTTGGACGAAGACTATCTGTCCACCAAACAGAAATAAATTGTGATTCAACAGAATCTGCATGATTGAATGTTAAATCACAGGGATCAACAAAGTAATATTTAATTTCATGCTGAGACCCGGTGTCATCGGAAGTTAAGGGAATCCGTTCCCTCTTACATCCAAAGATAAAAAGTAATATGGTTGGGATTAGAAAATATAGTTTCATCGCAATTTACTGCTAATTTGATACTCTTAACGGCAGGTGCATTACTTTGTTAAATACCAGACAATTCTAAATTGATTCAATGATATTACAAATAGTACCATTTAATGATCATCATAATGACCGCCAATTGCAAATATGTATATGTACTTTTGGTCAAATTTATATATTAATCTATCTCTTTGCGATATTCTTCTTGACCACAATCCTTTTAAATTATGTTTCAAAGGTTCTGGTTTTCCCAATCCCACCGACGGATCTTTGCGCTGCATTTCTTTTAAAATTTTACAGAGGTTTTTATGAAGTATTTTATCTCTCGTCCTTAAATATTCATATTTATTCCAGGTATTTCCTTCAAATATTATTGATCTCATTTAATTCTTCTTCTGTAGGTTTATAACCACCCTTAGAATTATGAGTTTTTAACGATTCATTAATCTGCGTCATTAAAGATGAATTCTGAAGGACATATAAAGTTTCTTGTTCTCTTTCCCAATCCTCTGCGCTAAGTACTATAAAATCTCGTCCGGCTCTTCGACGAACTCTTAAAGGGATGTGGTCATTAATTGACTGATCCACAAAAGATTTTAGATTAGACCTAAATTTATTTACGGATATCTGTATCATAATTTTACCTCAATTTTCTCGAAATGTACTGCATTACGGTACGCAATGCAAATGAGGATGGTTTTGTAAATTAATATCGTATAAAACCCATTACGCACTAATCCGCTTTTAATTAAAGATATGAAGGGCTTTTAACGGATAAGACTAAGCTGGTTTAAACGCATAACGGTTATAGACTTACGTGCGCTTAAGACATTGCACGGATAAATGAACTTTCAAGATTCATCGAGCTCGTTTAAATTTAGTTTGAACCTGTTGTTGGGCTGCCACTATGTTTAAAGAATTTGCCAAATTGATTATTTCTTTTCCCATTCTGTTTTTTGAAAAAGACCTATTTGATTTAGTTCTCCTAACTCAGAAGAATAAAGTTGTTCTAAATTACCAGCACTTGATAATTTGCCAAATAGAAAAAACATACGATTACCACAAATTGATTTTAATTCATCCGGTAAATCAGTGCGTTCACCAGATTTATTATAATACCAAATTTCCAGATCAACATATTTTGAGTTATAGGGGCTCTGAAAAAAACTACTAACAAAAGGTCGTCTTTCGATCTCAATAGGTTTACCATATAATATAAATATCCGTCCTTGATCAGTTCTCCAACCTGGTCTCGATGATGTTGAATATAGAGTATTGGATGTCTTTACTCTGTAGGTGTATTCATCAAATAGCTCATTTTGGGAGTCATATGGATATGGATCAAAAGAATTCCAATACATTTTAATATACTCTTTTCGTTCTTCTTCAGAGGTCAAATTTAAAAATTTCTTTAGTGAATCTCCCTCTAATAAATAAGTAAGCGCAAATGATGAAGAATCAGTTTCTGAATAATTGTAAACCCGGGTTTCATCACTTATGAATTTATCATAAGTATATTTCACTACAGCAAATGCAAATCCTGATATCATAATTATTTCTATCCAAGAATTGGTTTTATCATTTGGCGTTGAAGATAAAATTTCTTTAGGAGTAA
>JANTHG010000203.1 GCA_024762535.1 Calditrichaceae bacterium | reverse complement strand
ACTGCCATTATTTGGTTGGCAGCAATCCCCTTACAGGCAGGCGACATCCTTTCCCGCGGACAAAAAGCGCCGGATTTTACTTTGCAAGATTTCCAGGGTAAAACACATAGTTTAAAGGACTATGCAGGCAAAAAAGTAGTGCTCTATTTTTATCCCAAAGACGATACCCCCGGCTGCACCGCAGAAGCCTGCAATTTACGGGACAACTATGCCATCCTGCAGGAAAAAGGATTGGTAGTGCTGGGCATTAGTTTTGACGATGCCGAATCACATCAGGAGTTTTCTAAAAAATATAATCTTCCTTTTACGTTGTTATCGGACCCGGATAAGAAAACAGCAGAAGCCTACGGTGCCAAACGGGGCGTCTTGCTTAGCTTTATCGGCGCTAAACGCATCACGTATTTAATAGATGAAAAAGGGATTATTTTACATGTGTTCGATGATGTAAAGACCAAATCACATGCAGAACAGATTTTACAGTTTTTAAATGAACAAAAATAAAAATTTTATTTTTTGGATTTAGCAGGTAAAAAACTGCCCAGACCCTGATTGCAGTTACGACACATATCAATGCTTTTGCGATCTGTGGCCAGCCTGGTACGGAAGGATTCGAATTTTTCTCCACGCCAAAGGGCGTCCATTTCGCTTTCGTTGATATTTCCCATCTCATAATGGCCGTTCTTATCGAAACAGCAGGGTACCATGGAACCGTCCCAGTTTATTAGGGTGGAAAGCCAGGGACGGGGACAAGATTGTTTATCGCTGTTTTTGACTTCAAGATGTTCCCCATCAAAATGGTAACGCCGGTACACATCATTTTGCGGTAGCCATTGTTTTGCCTCTTCTTCGGAACGCACTTCGATGTTTTTGATGAGCAGGCGATCCACACCCACTTCCCGTGCTAATTTTTTAATGGCTGGTATTTCCTGTTCATTATGTTTCATTACTAAAAACTGCCAAGCAATTAGCGGCGTTTTCCGTTTCATCTCTTTTTTGATTTTCATGAACAGACGGCTGCCCTCAATCACTTTTTCCAGTTTTCCGTTAACCCGATACGTTTCGTAAGAAGCTTGATTGGTGCCGTCTATAGAAACAATCATACTGTCCAAACCGGATTCGATGGTGGCACGAATAGTGGCTTCATCAAAATAGTGGCCGTTACTGCTGGTAGTGCAGTAAATATTTTTTGTTTTGGCCAGGCGAACAAATTCCAGAAAATCCTTATTCAGGTAAGGTTCACCCTGATGATAGAGCAATAAAAAGAAAATATCATCACCCATTTTATTTAAAATATTGCGGAAGGTTTCCAGATTCATGTATCCGCGGCTGCGTTCCATTTCTCCATTTCCGGTTGTGCACAAAGGACAGCGCAGATTGCAGAGATTGGTAGGCTCAATGGTTAAAATAGCCGGCCGGCCCCAAAGAATATTTTTCTGCAGCAAAGCAGAAAGCAAAAAGGACACGCCAGTTTGCGTTAAATTGAAAGCGCGTCTAAATGTAAGCGAGCGCAGCAGTTTGCCGATTAGCAATTCGTTACTTTGAATCATAGATTCCTTCATTTTATAAATGGTTGGGCAAGTTAAGGGATTTGTGTATTGGATGCAAAATGAGCGAAACAATTAAATCCTCAGAGCGTAATTTTAGCTTATTAAAACAAGGTCTTTGAAAACTAATGGATTTTCAAATGTAAGACGCGTCCTTTAAAAATCACTTTTTCAAGATAGATATGTGGTGGATTTATTCATATTTGAGGCAACAAACGCATAATTTAGCTTGATATTTGTTTCCGACAATCTGAAATTGATATTTTCCAAATAAGTGAGGTTTATTATGAAAAAATGGCTTATCCTATCTCTTTTGGTTCTTTTTACGGTACCCATGTTCACAAATGCACAAACACCGCAGGCCACGCCGGCAGCGTGTCGTTTACAGGCTAAAACTATTCGTGATTCTTTAAAACAGATTTCTCTGGTGAAGCACGTACCTTTTACCAATATCGGACCTTCGGTAATGAGCGGACGGGCTGTGGATATTAACGCTAATCCGGACAATCCCACCGAATTTTATGTGGCCTACGCCTCAGGTGGATTGTGGTACACGAACAACAACGGCATTTCGTTTACGCCTCTGTTTGACCACCAGACTGTGATGACCATCGGCGCCATTGCCGTGGACTGGAAACGCGGTATCCTTTACGTGGGTAGCGGTGAAAATAATTCCAGCCGCTCTTCCTATGCCGGTAACGGTATCTACAAAAGCACGGACCACGGTAAAACCTGGCAGTATCTCGGCCTGCCGGAATCACACCATATTGGCCGGATTGTGCTGCACCCGGATAATCCGCAGGTGCTTTGGGTGGCTGCGCTGGGACACTTGTACTCCCCCAACAAAGAACGCGGCATTTACAAAAGCGAAGACGGCGGTAAAAGCTGGAAACAAATCTTGTACACAGATGACAATACCGGCGGCATCGACCTGGTGATGGAACCGGGCAATCCGCAGATTTTGTACGCCTCGATGTGGGAGCGCACCCGCCGCGCCTGGGATTTTACGGAAAGCGGGCCCCACTCCGGTATTTACAAAACAATGGATGGCGGAACAAACTGGCAGCGACTGAATACCAAGACCAGCGGTTTTCCCACAGGCCCCGGTGTAGGGCGCATCGGATTGACAGTTTCACCGCAAAATCCGTGCATTGTGTACGCCTTTCTGGATAATCAGGCCCATCGTCCCAAAGAAACCGAATACGCTCTCACCAAATCCATGCTGCGCCAAATGGATTCCAAAACCTTTCTTTCTTTAAAAACGGATGATGTAAATGATTTCTTAGACCGCAACAACTTTCCCATGGAATTTAACGCGGACACCTTGTTTAAGATGATACGCGCCAAAAGCATCACGCCACAGACGCTGGTCAACTATCTGGAAGATGCCAACAGTCAGCTTTTTGACACGCCAGTGATTGGCGCGGAAGTGTACCGTTCCGAGGATGGCGGGCAAACCTGGAAACGGACGCACAAAGACTATCTGGACAAAGTGGTCTACACCTTCGGTTACTATTTCGGGCAAATCCGGGTGGATGCGCACAACAGTGACCATATTTTCGTAATGGGCGTTCCCGTGCTGGAATCCACGGATGGCGGGCAGCATTTTACATCCATTAACGGCAAGAATGTACATGTGGACCATCATGCCCTGTGGATTGACCCTAACAACGTGAAGCATTTGATTTCCGGAAACGACGGTGGGCTGAATATCAGTTATGACAGCGGAGCCTCCTGGCTTAAAACCAACCCGATTCCGGTGGGGCAGTTTTACACAGTGGCTGTGGATATGGCCAAGCCGTTTAATGTGTACGGCGGGTTACAGGACAATGGCGTTTGGGTCGGCCCTTCCACGCATAAAGAAGACGCCGGCTGGCAGGGCGAAGGCCATTACGCGTACAAATCCATCATGGGCGGCGACGGCATGCAGGTGGCTGTGGATACACGCGATAACCAAACCGTTTACACCGGATATCAATTCGGGAATTACTATCGCATTAATACCGGCAACGGCCAAACCGATTACATTACGCCTCCGCACAGCTTAACCCAGCGCCCCTGGCGTTTTAACTGGCAAACACCCATCTGGTTGTCGCGTCATCACCAGGATATTTTATACATGGGTTCGCAAAAGCTGCATCGTTCTATGGATAAAGGCGCGCACTGGGAAACGCTGTCGCCGGATTTAACCCACGGCGCCAAAACAGGGGATGTGCCCTACGGTACTTTAACCAGCATCCATGAATCGCCCCTGCGGTTCGGTTTGATTTACACCGGCAGCGACGACGGCTATGTGTATGTAACACCGGATGGCGGACACGAATGGCAGCGCATTTCCGACAGTTTGCCACAGCATTTTTGGGTCAGCCGGGTACAGGCTTCCGCGCACGATACGGCCGCTGTGTATGTGGCGTTAAACGGCTACCGCTGGGATAATTTTGAAGCCTTAATTTACAAATCGACCAATTACGGTAAAACCTGGCAGCGCATCGGAACCGACCTGCCGGCCGAAGCGGTAAATGTGATTAAAGAAGATCCGCAGAATGGTCATATTTTGTATGTGGGGACGGACCACGGTTTGTATGTCAGTTTGAATGACGGGAAAAATTTTATGGGTTTTGACGGTACTCTGCCCGAAGTTCCGGTACACGATTTAGTGGTGCATCCGCGGGATAATAAAATAGTGGTGGCTACGCACGGACGGTCGCTGTTTTTAGCGGATGTGGCACCCATTCAGAAATTGACCGCAAAACTGCAACAGGAAGCGCTGCATTTGTTTCCTGTAAAATCGATGACCCATCGTAAAAGCTGGGGCCAACGACGTTATGACTGGACATTTACAGAGAGTCCAAAATTAGAACCGGTTTTTTATTGTAAAAAAGCGGGCACGGCTCAGCTTCGTTTAAAGGATGCTAAAAAACGGACAGTCTGGCAGCAAACCGTTCAGGCAGATGCGGGATTGAATTACGCCCATTACGATTTGACGGTTACGGAAAAACTGTACAAAAAACTGGTTCAATCCCTTAAAAAGGAAGACCGTCCGCATACCATAAAGCCGGCGAATAACGGGCAGTATTATCTATTGCCCGGAACATACACACTGGAATTACGTCAAAACGGTAAAACAGTGCAAACCAAATTTGATTTGAAAGCGCCCAAAACCAAATCCCGCGCCAAAAAGAAGAAAACACCCTAATGACGCTTTCTGACGAATTTTTATTTAAAACCTTGCGGAACCGCTGGCGTATGTACGGCTGGCGGCAACCGCTGGAATTTTTGTTTGTGGCCGGCCCCATTCTGGTCTGGATTGGAATGCAGGCGCCGCACTGGTTAGAAGCATTATCGCTGCATACCGGTCCATTATTCGCTTTGGGTGTGCTTGGCTTTGTCCTGCTCAACGGTCTGAGCGCACCCTTCATTGTACGCTATGCCCTGCCGGGGCAACAGGATATCCAACTCTTTTTTACCCTGCCCTTAAGTCGTAAAGACATACGGCATCTGCTTTCTTTTTTGTATCATAAATTTCAGCTTCTCTCGTTCTTCTGGGCCTTTGTATTCGCTGCAGGTCTGATTCCCCGGCACTGGCCGGCGGCTCTGCTGCTCATCCTTTCTTTTGTGGCCTTGGATGGAATGATTTTCCGCGCCGTTCTGTCCCTTACCGCCAAACAGGCCGGCGGTCTGCAATTGGAATGGCTCTTTCCCATCCACCGAACCCGCTTTCACAAATCAACTGGCCGCAGCGGTTCCCGTTCCCTGTTCCAAAAGGAATGGCTTAGCGCGTGGCGCAATCCCCATTACCGGCACTTAAAAGAAGCAACCGTCCTTTTCTACGTACTCGTACAAATCCTTTTGTTCACCCAACTTTCCACTGACCGTGATATGTGGATGATGTTTGCCTCGGCCGCCCTGTTTTGGCTGCACTTTACCGGTTACTTTGATTCCAAATATGTACTGCCGGAACCCGAATGGCTCTTCCGTACCCAGCCTGTTTCTTTTGTTCACATCTGGCTGTCTAAATTTGCTGCGGAATTTATTTTTGTGTTTGGCCTGCTTGTGGTGCAGTGGATTTTCTTAGTATTAACCGGCGCCGATATGGTTACCCAGCTCAACTGGATGGGCGCTTTGACCTTGTTTGCCGTGTCTGTTCTGAGCCTGA
>JANTHG010000202.1 GCA_024762535.1 Calditrichaceae bacterium | reverse complement strand
TGATTTAAAAACAGGTGTTGAAAATTCATTAGGCAGCACAGGCATACTTAGTATAGGCATTTTAAGTAACAACGAAGCTGTCAATGGTTCAGGAGCCTATATTATGAATGTTACATTACACGTAGAATATTCTAAAAAGATTAGCGTGACTGTAAATAATTCATTTGGAAAAGGCAATTTTAAAGTTGATGATATACAGTATTCAAACGGTAAAACATTTTCCAATTGGTACGAAAACGATGAACATAAATTTGAGAATTGGGACCAGACTTATGACGGGATAAACCATGTTTTCCAAAACAAATGGAAAAATGTTACCACTGGTGATGTGTATACCGGAAATCCCGCATATATTTCGTTTACGTCCAATGCCACCCTTCGCGCCGAGTTTACGGATAAAGTGCACATAACCGTTAAAAACAGGCATGACGGCGGTCAGGTAAAAGTAGACGATGCTACATATAATTCCGGCGTTGAGTTTGACTTTGGAAAAAACAGCTTGCACGATTTCGAATCTTGGGAACAAACGTATGGCGGATTCGATATGAGGTTTAAGGATGGCACGAAGTGGGAAATGACAGAAGGTGAATATAATACCGCTCTGGTTGAAGACCATGAGGTTACTACACCAGGTTTTTACGAAGCCCAACTATACCAGCAATATCATTACACGGCTGATAATGAATTTCTGGACGGCGGCAGCGGCGGCAACATGAATATAAACGGTGAAACCAAAACCATTCCTGCTCCCGATCCCTATTCGGACAATACCCTTGAAGGAGACCTATTTACGGTAGAAGCTCCACAGCAAACGCAATCTGTTAACGGTCGTACGGTTACGTATAATTTTCTTAATTGGGAGAACGGCAGCACGGATAACCCCCGTTCTTTTTCCCCTAATGCCCATTTTAATATTGAAGCTACTTACAAAGGCCACCTGGCATCTAACCAATCTCATGCCACCGGCTATAACAACGGGCGACGTATGGTGCGCGATGATAACGGTAAACTGCACATGGTTTATGAAGATAATGGCGAAATCTGGTACACGTATTCCACCAACGACGGCAGCGCATGGCAAAAAGAAGTTCGGCTTAGCGACGGAAGCGGAAATAATCATTACCCATCTATTGCCATTGGCGATTTGAATAAATATCATGTGGTATGGCTTGAGATTATCCCGGGTTTTGATAAAGAGATTATTTATAAAAAAGAAGGACAGAGTACAGAAATACTTGGCGGAACAACCAAATCCGCTGCTCATCCGGTGGTGGCGGCCAATCGTTTGTATGATTTCGCTATGGTTGTTTGGAACGACGGCAGCAACCTTAAATTCAGAGTGTATACGAATGAGTGGGAAGAATGGTCTTCTGCACAGAGTGTGCCCAATACCAATTCATCTTGTGTTTATCCCGCTATAGCCAATGACGGCAGCAGCAGCTACGCTACCCACCTGGCCTGGCAAAAAAACAATGATATTTATTATCAGAATATGCACTATCTGTTGGAAGAAGATTTCATGTGGCGTCATTACAAATGCGTCTCTAATGTTCAGTCGTTAAACGAAAATGAATATCCTTCCATTGCTGTACATAAAATAGACCGTAAGCCGGTCATTGTCTGGCAGTCTTTCGATGCCAGTACAGAAGAAATAGATAAATTGATCGTTTATCGTAAAAAGTCATCCACATCAAGTTCCAATTGGGGTACTATATCCGAGTTTTCTGTAATGGATCAAGAATCATTAATGCCTGCTGTGGCCACGTACCTTAATAATGATTATAATGATGCCACCATCACCTGGCATACGGATAATAAGAAGTTAATGAAATTAAATAAACGTGATGGCAGTTGGCATAATATAACACAAGTGGCTTCAGACAGCCGTTACGCTAATATTTCTTATCGTTATAACGGGACCAATAATACCTCTTACGATAATATTCTGGTTTGGTCGAAATATCATTCTTCGCCCTATTTTGTTAAAACGGCAGAGGCAGGAAATTCTGTTTTGGGTAAAACTTCATCATCTAATTCATTTTTAAGCCGTTCGGAAGAATTTAACCTCAATTTGTTTGTAGATTCCAAAACTTCTGTAACAGATGAATTGGGAACTTTTGTGTTTGATCTTAATTATCCCGAAAGCGCTAGCCGGGTTACTTTTGAAAGTGTAAATGATACGCTTGAATCGCAAACATATTTCAGTAGCGGAGATTTTGCTTTAGATGGTAATATAAAAGTTCCTTATCAAATATTTGTAAAAAATCTTAATCAGAAAGGATTGGAAAAATACCGTGAATCATTTACATCCTATTTATTGAAAATCGTATTAAAAGAACGTAATTCCGGTTCCGTAATTGAAACGCTCGGTACCATAACCATCGATGATTTGTACGAAACACTGCAAAAAGGTGAAAAGTCAATTTCGGAAGTTTGTTACATTACACCGTCAAAATATCCTTCTTCTACAGTGTATTTGGATGTAGTAACAAATATACTTCGTAAAAAGGAATATGAACCAACGCGTATAGTACGCTATGGTAATTCTGCGAAAGACACCTCTGAAGATGCAGTTAAAAAATCATCTTCAATACCTTCTCAGGTTATTACATCTTATAATCTAAGTTCAAATTATCCCAATCCGTTTAATCCGCAAACCACGATTACGTATGATATTCTCAACGACGGCAATGTAAAGATTGTTGTTTATAATGTGGAAGGTAAGATCGTAGCAACGTTGGTAAACGGGTTTAAAACAAAAGGCCGTTACTTGATAGTTTTTGACGGTTCGTCCTTTTCATCCGGTATGTATTTTTATCGAATGGAATCAGGTAAATATATATCTGTTAAGCGAATGCTGTTATTGAAATAAGGCCGGGTTATAATACGCGGTTCAACGCGGACGCGAGCACGCGGACGCGTTTTAATAATTGCGCAAAAATAGTGGCGTGCTTCGCGCCGTATAACCGCCAGCCGTTGTGCCATTATTATTTAGGACAGCTGTAATTTATTTGTAAATTAAATGATTAGGCAAAATGAATAATCCGGCGCTCCGGCAAAGAGAGACGGTTTTTAAAATCAAAGGACTTTAGCCCAAATTACATCAAATCCTAACTACCTCCAAATATTCGGATACGAACTTGCCGTTTGCCCGAAAAGGTTTAGTCTGAGTTCACAGCAAAGTTAGCATAACAATTTTAAAACGAAAACATTTCTTGTAAAATTTGAATTACTTCGTATTGTGACTGGTTATCTATAACCCCAAGTTTCTTTATTAACCTGGCTTTATCAACCGTACGAATCTGGTCCAAAACTATTTGACCTTTTGTACCTCTAAAATCACATGTTACGCGTGATGGATAATTTCTGATGCGTGAAGTCATTGGGGCGACGATTACTGTCGAAATATACGCATTCATTTCATCAGGAGAGATAATCAAACATGGACGCGTTTTTGTTATTTCACTACCTATGGTAGGGTCCAGGTTAATAAGGTAAACCTCAAATCGGTTTATTCATCATCCCATACCCATTCATCTGTATCCCACGAACTCTGTGCAATGGTATTGTTACCATCCAATAACCGGTCGTCCGTGTGTAAAGCCATTTCCCTGAACAAATCTCGCCAGCCGCTCCTTCTATCGCGGATAGGCTGTAAAATGATTCGGTTACCCTCAACCTGTAAACTCACTTCATCTTTAATGCCCATTTGATGAAGAATCACTTTGGGTATACGAATTCCACGAGAATTTCCGATTTTTATTATTTTTGTCCTCATAGCTTAACTGTAATTACTTTGTGGGTATTTTGCAAATATTATGGTGTTCGTCATCAGGTATCAGGAACTACAAAAAGCTCCGGATGCCTACATAATCCTTTAACAGGTTTTCGCTAAACAACGCATCCTGTGCATCAAGGGAATTGACCCGCACCATACCGCGGGCATGCAACACCTTGCCCTTGCCGAGGCAGAAGCCTACATGGGTTACTTTGCTTCCCGATTCCGCGAAAAACATCAGGTCGCCGGGCTGCCCTTCCAAGGGATTATCCGAAACAAACCTGCCGTCTTCAAACTGCATCCAGGCGTCACGGCGCATGGATATACCAAACATTTTATGTACAAACTGGGTAAATCCCGAGCAGTCAAATCCTTTAACCGTTTTACCGGCCCACAAATAGGGTATGCCTAAAAAACGCTGCGCATACGAAACAAAATGAATTCGGTTCCAGTCGCTAATGCGGTCGAAGGCATCGGCCCGAACCCAGCCCGCAACGCCGTCCGGAAGCGCTACCCTGTCCCAGCCGTCTTCTTTTTTAGTTACAAACAGGTAGCTGCCCGCCACGGCATCCCGTAGAGCAGGCGCATCGGTATCTGCTTCCACATGAATACGCACCAGGTTCTGCGTGAGCATTGTTTTTTCCCAGGCGGCATCCGGTTCCCATTCCGATAGTTGATGGCGGTTCACCCAGCCTTCGTAGCCGTCTTCGCAGCGAATACGGATAAAATCGTTTTGCGTTTCGAGCATGGTGACCTCTTCCCCCAATACCGCCTGTGTATCCGCTTCGCTGTGAAAGGTTGGCTGACGGTAAATCATGGCACAACTTACATTAATATAGTTTTTCATACGCTACTCTACTTTCTTTCCATTTAGCATTCAACAAATAAGAATTTATGCCGAATTCGAGTGAAGACAAAAAAAAATTGGTACCGAAGAGTTTTTGGGTAACAAAGATAACCAAGTTATTGGTTATTGAGTTATTGATTATTGACTATTTGCTGAATTGAGTGATTCTTGAAATAAATTCTATAAAAAAACGTCATTGCGAGGAGCGCAGCGACGAAGCAAACCCCTCAGGAGGCGCCATGATGCTTATCCTGCATATGCGGTATGAAGCAATCCCACAGGGGATCACTTCACTCCTACGTCGTTCGTGATGACGGCTTTACCTCGTCATTGCGAGCGATGCAGGAGCGAAGCAATCCCCAGGGGGGCGTCACATCGCTATCGCGATTCGCGATGACGAGGGAAGCACTCAATTTAGGTGTTGTCTCGTATCACGGATTTAAAAAAAAGTTTTAACTAACTTGTAGATGCGCTAAATTAATGCTATACCAGGGGGAACACCGTTTCACTATAAACCGGAGGAGACCATGCGTCGATTGTTTTTAGTTCTGAGTTTACTTCTTTCCGTTAACCTGTTTGCCGATTCCGCCAAAATAAAGTATATGATTGGCGAAGTACGCGTTAAGCAAGTTTCCGCCCAGAAGGGCTGGACCGCACTTACCATGAAAATGGCCCTGCAGGAAAAAGATATTATCCGTACCGGGAATCAGGCCTATTGCGAAATCGAATTACCGGATGGTTCTACAACCAAAATCCTTGAAAATTCCATCTTAGAATTACGTAATTTCCCCGATCCCGCGGATGATTCTATGAATCTCTTTACCGGTCTCGGAAAATTCTATTTTAAGGTAAAAAAACTGCTCAAACGCCAGTTTAAGGTCAGCAGTCCGGTAGCGGTTGCCGCCATTCGCGGAACTGAATTTCTCGTAATAAATACAGGCGATAAAACCGATTTACTGGTACAGGACGGTACGGTAGAGTTTAGTGATTTGTATATGACACAAACCGTACAGGTACAGGCTGGATTCAAATCGGCACTCAGTGCAGGCAGTCTGCCTAAGCCGCCGGTGGCTTTGAGTGAAAAAGAAAAACAAGCGCTGCAAAAGTTATCCTCACATCAGCCGGGTAAACCCGCGCCCAAAACAAAATCACCTAAAACGAAACCACCTAAAAGCAT
>JANTHG010000201.1 GCA_024762535.1 Calditrichaceae bacterium | reverse complement strand
TGAAGCAGTTGTCAAGCAAATTATTCAGAATCTCTTTTTTTTACCTCGTACACATTAAACCGTTCCTTGCCGGCATATTCCACACAGATAACCGATTGTACGTCGGAAGCGCTTTCTTGTTGCATTTGTACGGCTGCAGTTGCCAATTCGAAGGCGGCATTGAGGGGCATAGAGCCAAACCAGCCTGAATGTGCTGACGTATTTTCCGGCAGTTCTAATTTTTGAAACGCGGCGCCCGCATCGTACTCGCCATTGGCGGCAAGAAATACGGCAGAGCGCTCTCGCAGCAAATCGTTAACTTCCCGGACGCTCAGGAACAAACCGCGTGTTTCCAGCGAACCGTATGAGGCGCTTCCCTTTGTTCGACCCAGTAAAAACGTCACGTGCCCTTCGCCGGGCAAAAAACTGCACGTGTTAAAATGAAGCGGCTGAAGGCTTTGCATTTGGTTGTCCCGTAAAGTGGCGGCTGCGTAGCCCAGCACATCACAGTATTCGTCTCCGAATCCGGCCAAAACATAATCGGCTGCGCCCTGTTCCAGCCAGGTTTGCGCCGTAAACAACACTTGTGAAACCGTATGATTAAAGGTAGTAATCGTGGAACAGGGCCCTGAGGCTTTTAAGAAGATAGAGGTTTGCGAAGCCAGAGCATTGTGCACGGAATTGGCAAAATGGGTGGGTGAAGCGCCCGGGTCGCCGTCCTCAATAATTCCATCCAAAAAACGAAATGTGGTTTGCGCTGAGCCGTGTCCGGAGCCAAATACCACACCGAGGCGCCCCGGGTCGTCGATATTTAAATGAGCATCGGCAATGGAAAGGTGGGAAGAGAGCAAAGCCATACGCGCAAACGGGTCTACCCGACGTAAAGCGCGTTTGGGCACAAAGGCATCCAGGCCTTCTACCTGCGCCCGATACACCGGTAAATTTACCGTTCCGTCAGCTGTTTCGACGGTTTCGTTTTGAATGTGCGGCTCGGCCTTCCCCTGCAGGGCATCTTTCAAAGCAGCCACTCCGCTGCCCAGCGCGCTTATCACACCGATTCCCAAAATGGATACAGACACTACGCCTCCCTCCTGAAAATAAGTGTGGAATTATTGCCTCCAAAGGCCAGAGAATTGGAAACGCCAACCCGTGCCTTTATCTCTGTGTTTTGTGTTGTTGGCGCTAACGTACAATCCGGGTCAAAAGTCTCAAATCCGGCGGTAGCGGGCAATGCTTGGTCTAACAGAGCCTGAACCGTAAATGCCGCTTCTATGCCCCCTGCCGCGCCGAGCGTATGCCCGGTGTAAGCTTTGGTGGACACAACGGGAACATCCGGGCCAAACAGTTCGCTTAACACCTTGCCTTCCACCTGGTCGTTGTTGGAAGTGGATGTGCCGTGAGCATTTACAAAATCCACTTCTTTTACAGAAAGATTAGCCTGGCGCAGCGCAAATTGCAGCGTTTTTTTAAGTCCTTTTCCCTCCGGATGGGGCGCGGTCGGGTGATAGGCGTCGGCAAAAGTTCCGTATCCGCAAATTTGTGCCAGGGTGTTTTGCCCGCGCCCCCGCAGCGTTTCTTCTTTTTCGAGAATAAGGATACCCGCGCCTTCACCGAGATTGAGTCCGTCCCGTTCCCTGTCAAAAGGGCGGCAGGCTTTAGTGGACGAAATGAGCAAAGAAATAAAACCCAGATAGGTGATACGCGACAGTTCGTCTGCACCGCCGGCAATGGCCACATCACACAAATCCTGTTCCAGCCAGCTTTTAGCCAGACCAATGGCGTCCGTGCCCGACGAACAGGCGTTGGCAATGGTCGCAGCCGGACCGGTCAGTCCCCAGGTTTCTGAAAGAAACAGAGCCGGATTGTTATGCAAATAACGCTGAATCGGCTGCAAATCGGGCAGCTTACCCGCTTTATAGCGGCGGTAAAAAGGTTCGTTGTTCAGCGTGCTGCCCACCGTGGTTCCAATAGCTACACCCACCCGTTTTTTTTGCAAATCGGAACGGGTTAAGCCGGATTGGGCCAGCGCTTCGTTGGCCGCGATTTCAAGTAAACGGGAGGTACGCGTAACCCGTTCATCCGCCTGCGCCAGCTTGTTAAATACTTCGAATATCGGATAGGCTGTATCCAGCTCTACCTGAATATTTTGCGGCGGCGCGGGGTGTCGTTTGCCGCTGTACAAGGTTTGCATAGCCTCGGCCAACGTGTTACCGGCAGCGGAAATGGTTCCCATTCCGGTTATGTGCACAGCGGGAAGCGTCACGCTGTTTTCCCGTTTTCCCGAATATAATCGGCCAGTGTTTTAACAGAGGTAAAGGCTTCGCGCGCTTCATCCATATCTTCCAAATCCACGCCGTATTTTTTCTTTAAAATAACCACCAGTTCCACAGCGTCTAAGGAATCCAGTCCCAGCCCTTCGCCAAAGAGCATATCGTCATCTGCAATTTCAGCAACTTCCACGTCTTCCAATTTCAACTCGTCAATGATTAACTGTTTCAGTTCGTCTTCTAATCTCACTTGCAGCTCCTGATTCTATATGGATTTATTATTAGTATTATTTATTTAATCTTCAGTATTTAATAGCAGAATTTAATACGTTAAAATCAACTTGTCCTAAGAAGTCCACAAATCCTGCCATTTAAAATTCAAAATTCGTCATCTCGCATTTTTTTAAGCATTTATTTCTTCCGTTGCCCAAAAATCAAAAAAATTAAACCACATATATGGATGCGCTTTGGTGTACTCTTCCAGCACTCCTACATAGCTCTGCAACATAGCCTGCATAGCTTCTTTTTTGGGTAGTTTATCCCATTCCATATCTTTGGAAAGGTAGAAAAAATCAATCCGAAATGCCAGTTTACCGGTACGAACCGTCAGCAGCAGTACCAGGTCTGCGCCGGTAGAAACCACAAGGTGATACGGGGTTACCGTAAACTGAGCCGGTTTGCCCAGGAAATCGC
Organism: Calditrichaceae bacterium; assembly: GCA_024762535.1. GTDB lineage: Bacteria > Calditrichota > Calditrichia > Calditrichales > Calditrichaceae > JANTHG01. The sequence goes on along the minus strand of JANTHG010000201.1, from coordinate 2,912 downwards.
AGGGAATGGTGCGCGCCCCAAAGGGACGGTCGCCCATAATGGACACACATTCCCCTTTTTCCAAAACGCCGGTTGCTTCCACCAAACCGCCCATAAATCCCGTCGGGTCAATCACTTTTATTTTATCCCGTTCACCGGACAGGTCGAAAAAATGCCGGCCTTCCATATGCTTTTCGAGATGAATCAGAAAATTTACCGGTACAGCGAGGTCATCCACAACGGACATAGCCGTTTTCCAGTTACCCACGTGGGAGGTTAACAGAACCATTCCACCCGGTTTTTGCGACAATTCGTACAACTCTTTCCAGCCGGGAAATTCGATGGTAAATTTTTCCCTGCCCAAAATACCGATGGCCGCCTGGTCAATCAGCGTTTGGCCGAAACGGTAAATGTAGAGGTACGTCCGCAAAAAACGTTTAAAGGCGCCGTCCTGCGGGAAACGCCGCTTTAAATAAAAAGAGGCTTCCCGGCGCGGTTTACGCAGCAAAAACACATACCACGGCACCACAAAAGCCAGCAGTACATAAGCGGGTACCGGGCCTAACCAGCGCAATAGAATATAAAAGAACCAGTGGCCCAACTGATTCCCGTAATCGGGTGAATTCTTAATTTTTTCAGCCAAGGGACTGGGCCCCCTTTGCCTTTTTCATCGGATGTTTAAGCGTACGGAAAAGCCGCGCCAGCACGTAAGCAATTCCCCCGGCAAATACGGCCAGAAAGGGCGCCAGCACTACCGCACCCAGCAGGTAGTCCCAAAAGCGCTGCAACGCCTGGTGCCCAAGGGTCTGCATTGTAAATTCCGTTAAAAAGGATCCGTTTCGCAGGTAGTAACCCACTTCGATGGCAATGGCCGGTACAAAGGGCGGCGCGCACAGATGGCTCACATTCAGCGCGATGAGTCGGTTCAGTTTTAAACGGGTTGCCACAAAAATAATTGCTACGCTGTGCATAGCCAAAATGGGCAGGGTGGCAATAAAAATACCCACGGTTACGGCAATGGCAATCTGTTTGGGCGTCGCTTGTTCTGTGGCCAGCGCTTTAATCCCTTTTATGGGATGCAGAAAAAAGTTGACCGCTTTTTGATGCTGGGTTTCGCCAAATAAAACTTTATGCGGCCAGGGGAAGAAATTCCGCAGCACCAATCGTGTGTAAGTAAGTGAAATGCGGGCATTATCAACAAAGGGCCTAAAGTGCGAGGCCTGAATGGTGGCTTCGGAGTAAGCCACGGATACAGGCAAAGATTCAATGGTCAATCCGGCCCAGACCGCGCGTACCAGAATTTCCACTTCAAAATTGTAGCGCAAGGCCCGGCATTTAATGCGATGCAGCGCTTCCACCGGATAGGCGCGGAATCCACTTTGACTATCGACTACAGAGGCGCCGCTGGAAACCCGTACCCAAAAATTGGAAAATTTACGTCCGAACACACTGGAATCCGGCGTGTCCGTTCCGTCAAAATCGCGCACGCCCACAATGATGGAAAGCGGATGCTGAATAACGGCTTCTGCAAAGGCAGGAATATCGGCCGGGTCGTGCTGACCGTCCGCATCGATGGTAATGAGATGACTGTAACCCTGCGCTTTGGCCCAGCGGGCGCCGCTGAGAATGGCCGCACCTTTACCCATATTCTGTTCGTGGCGGATATGAGTTACAACCATTTGGTTTAGCACATCCTCGGTTCCGTCCGTACTACCGTCGTCCACCACCAGTACATCCGGGCCGGTTTGCTGTGCCCATTCCGTAATATCCCGCAAGGTTGCAGCATTGTTGAACGTGGGAATGACAATCAAAATCCGGACATCCTGTTCCGTTTGTTGTTCGATTTTGGCGCTTTCCGGCATTAGTTCTTTCCGTACTCCCTGGTGAACTGTAAAAATACAAACATATTTTTCAGGAAACGCATCCAGCTATGGGGCGATTTCCATATCATAGTGGCGTAATTTAGTAATATTTTAGGCCGGGTGAAATAGCGGCGGTAGAATTCCCGGTACCGTTCTTCTAACTTGTCTTTGGTTAATCCTTTAGGGATGAATACAAAATTGAGCGCGTTCATCATCTCCCAGTTTTCTTCGAAATAGCCGTGCTGATGAATGGTGCTATACATCGGCGCTCCGGGGAAGGGCGTCAGTTTGGCCAGATTAAATTCATCGAGAGGGAGACTGAACACATAGTCCATACTTTTTTGAATACTCGCTTCCGATTCTCCGGGCAGGCCCATCATAAACAAACCCTTGACGCGGATGCCCGCTTTTTTAATCATCTTAATTTTTTCACGGATGTCTTCCAGGGGATTTTCAACTTTGTCCCGCGGTAAATAGGAACGGTGCTGTTTCAGCAATTCCGGGTCGCCTGTCTCAATGCCCAGACTAATCATCCAGCAGCCCGCTTTCTTCATCATAGCCAGCATTTCTTCGTCCATTTGCTCGGCACGTCCGGCACAATTGAATGTAGTTTTTAATCCGGATTGAATTTTCAGTTCGCAAAATTCCATCACACGCTTGCGCTGCAGGGTAAACGTATCGTCGTAAATATTAACGTGTTTGATATGAAAGCGCTCCTGCAAATAACGCAGCAGCTCCACCATATATTGCGGCGAATTGGAACGATAACTTCTGCGGAATACGGAACGGTCGCAGTAGGAACAGGTGTAAGGGCAGCCGCGGCTGGTGATGATGGTGGTGTTCGGCGCTTTGGGATAACTGAAAATGGGCAGCTGGTAGGCTTCGGGATAGCCTTTTAATTTTTCATAAGCAGGAAACGGCAGTTCGTCCATAACCGCTAATTTTTTTCGGAAACCGTTAAAGACCACCTGGTCGCCGTCACGGTAAATCAGTCCGCCGATTCCGGCAGGTTCATCACCGTTCATCAGTTCCAGCAGCGGCAGCTCGCCTTCGCCAACCACTGCGTAATCG
>JANTHG010000200.1 GCA_024762535.1 Calditrichaceae bacterium | reverse complement strand
AACATTGTTCTATTCCTTTCCTATTTTTGAGAAGAAAAAAACATAGTATTACTAAATAAGGGAAATGATTCACAAAGTATAATTTTAAAAAGGTTTCTATCTCTTGATATAGCTTGTTTTAACCGTACGATAAGTCCTGATTGTATTGGCATAGTATTTGTGAAATAAATAACTAAAGCCATTTTTGAGAGGACGATATGCAATCTAAAACAAATACTCATCTTCAGGATTTGGACTATCTCTTTTTCGATGAAGCAACCTTACGCCAATTCATTGTTTACCTGCAAACCCGGGCCGAAGTCATAGCGCCGCATGCCAAAGGCGAGCGTTCGTATATGTACAAACCGGTTAAGGATGCAAAGGAAGTGGTTCTTAATTACCCAAGAACCATTCAACCTCTAAAAAAATTCTTTTTACCGCCAACCGAAACGCTGTTAACCTTTAAACTATCTGATAATCAGTATGTGGAGCAAACGCCTGAACCGGGCAAACGCATTTTTTTCGGAATTCATTCATACGAATTGCAGGCAATTCTCCGTCTGGATTATAGTTTTGAAAAAGGTAATCCGGAATCCAATTACTTAACCCGCCGTGCGAATGCACTGTTTATCGGTATTTCGTACAAACCGGACGCCTACCATTTTGGTAAGTCGGTTGGGATAGAGATAGAGAAAACAGACGGTTTTAGCCTGTTTATAGAACCTATGGAAAACGGTTATTTTATTTTTATTGTGGATGAAGCAGGCCGTACTTTGCTAGAAGGATTTCAGGCGCCCCAAACGCAGGCGCTGGTGTTTGAACAGCAGGAGAAAGAATTCCATAACAAGATAAAATATCATCATAACCGTTTGCCGGAAGTTTTTGAACATGCTTACCACTCAGATGTGTGGAAAGATGTGTCCCAAAGATGCCTCGGCTGCGGTACCTGTAATTTACTTTGTCCAACTTGCTATTGCTTTGATGTGCGGGATGAAATCGAGCTGGATGCAGAAAACGGAACACGGCAGCGATTTTGGGATGGATGTATGCTACACGATTTTACCCGTGTTGCGGGTGACGAAGTGTTTCGTGATAAGCTGCATAATCGGACCAGACACCGTCTGTTTAGAAAATTTAAATATATTACAGACCATTCCGGTGAATTATCCTGTGTAGGCTGTGGCCGCTGTACCAGTTTTTGTCCGGCTAAAATCAGTATAGTGGAAATCATCAATCAATTGATTAAAGATGTATCCGAAGTAAAATCTATTTAAAGGTTATAAGATGGAACCAAATGAAACCAAAGCAAAAGATTTGTATTATCCGCTGATAGCTACGGTCGTTAATGTGGAAAGTTTGACGGAAACGGAAAAGCGGTTTTCCATTCAGTTACCGAATGATAAAACTCTGGGACATAAACCCGGTCAATTTGTAGAAGTTTCGCTGTTTGGATTTGGAGAAGCGCCGATTTCGGTATGCTCGTCTCCTACCAGGGACAATCCATATTTTGAACTGACAGTGCGCAAAGCAGGCCGTCTGACTGATAAAATGCACTTATTACCCAGTGGTAGTAAAATTGGCATTCGCGGTCCCTTTGGAAACGGATTTAATGTTCAGGATTTTGAAGGGAAAGACGTGCTGTTTGTTGCAGGTGGTATCGGCTTAGCGCCCCTTAAATCCATGATTGATTTTACCCTGGACCAGCGTGACCGTTTTAACCGTGTAATTATTGTGTACGGCACCAAAAATCCCGCAGAAATTCTTTTTAAGCGTGAAGTAGAATCCTGGCAGCAGCGCCGCGATGTGGAATTTTATATGACAGTGGACCGCGCTGATAAAAATTGGAAAGGCAATGTAGGCGTTATTACCACATTAATTCCGCCGTTGGAACTGGATGTGGAACGCACAGTAGCCGCTGTGGTAGGCCCTCCCATAATGTATAAATTTGTTGCAATGGCCCTAAAAGCCAAACGCATTCCGGATCAAAATATCTACATGTCCCTTGAACGGCGGATGAAATGCGGTGTTGGGAAGTGCGGGCATTGCCAAATAAATAATTCTTATGTGTGTCAGGATGGGCCGGTGTATAATTATGTCCGCGTTAAAGAGTTGGAGGAAGCCATATGAGTAAGCCAAAGGTCGCATTCTTCGATTTTACCAGTTGCGAAGGATGCCAGTTAAATAAACTTAATTTTGAAAACGATTTGCTGGATATGCTCAAGTTGGTGGACATTGTAGAATTTCGTGAAGCCATGGACAACCGGGCAGATGAATATGATATAGCTTTTATTGAAGGAAGTATATCTTCGCCAACCTGTGTGGAACGCATTCATGATATTCGCCGGCGCACGAAAATTTTAGTAGCGTTAGGGCAGTGTGCCGTTTCGGGCGGTATCAATGCCATGAAAAATGACCAACCTTCAGAATGGGTGCGCGAAACCGTTTACGGAGAGGATAAATATTTATTTCCTTCTTTACCGGCAATGCCAGTAAGCGCTGTGGTCAAAGTCGATTATGAGATTCGCGGTTGTCCTATGAGTCCGCCCGAATACCTTCATGTTCTCAAATCCCTGTTGCTGGGCCGTAAACCGGAACTGAAAGATTATGCGGTTTGTGTGGAATGTAAATTAAAAGAAAATGAATGTGTGCTGGATAAAGGAATGTTTTGCCTTGGTCCTGTTACCCGTGCCGGTTGTGAAGCTATCTGTCCGTCCTTCGGGCAATACTGCACCGGGTGCCGCGGTCCGGTTTCGGATTTAAATAAGGATGGAGCGGTGAATATGCTCAAAGCGCATGGATTCTCTGAAGCCGAAGCCATTAAACGGATGAAAATGTTCAACACCAATGATTTGGAAAAAACAATTAGCTGGGGGGCCAAATGAGCAGAGACCTTTCCATAGATGTACATCATATTACCCGGGTAGAAGGCCATGGGAATATTGTGGTAGATATGAAAAACGGGGAATTACGAAAAGCGCAGTTGGATATTGTGGAACCACCCCGGTTCTTTGAAGCTATGATGAAAGGCCGTAGTTTTCATGAAGCCGCTATTATTACCTCACGCATTTGCGGCATCTGTTCGCTTGGGCATCAAATGACATCTCTCAAAGCTACGGAAGCGGCGCTGGGTCTGGAACTTTCGGAACAAACCATTAAATTGCGTAAATTACTGGTACACGGCTCCACTTTTCAGAGCAATGTGTTGCATGCTCTGTTTTTGGCCACGCCAGATTTTTTAAATGTCGGTTCTGTATTCCCGTTGGTGGAAACGCACAAAGAAGTGGTGCTGGCCGCGCTAAGGCTCAAACGTCTGGCTAATGAAATGGGCGAAATAATCAGCGGACGCGCGGTACATCCTATTTCCTGTGTGCCCGGTGGATTTACTCAAATTCCTACGGAAGACAAACTGAAATATCTTAAAGAGCAGTTAGAAACCCAGGGGCTGAAAGATGTGGCCTTTGTAGCGGAAGTTCTCAAAAGTCTGGCCGGAGAAATTCCCGTATTTAAACGTGAAACAGAATACATCAGTGTCTATTCGGATGAGGAATATGGATTGTATGACGGCCAAATCTGTTCATCGGACAGCGGACTCTATCCTGTGGAAGACTACCTAAGTGTAACGAATGAATTCGTAGTTGCCCACTCCAGCAGCAAGCACGCCCGCTTTAACCGCAGTTCCTATATGGTAGGCGCACTGGCACGCTTTAATAACAGTCACAAATTATTAAAACCTGAGGCACGGGATTTAGCTGCAAGCCTGGGACTGGTGGCGCCTAATTTCAATCCCTATATGATTACTGTAGCCCAGGTAGTGGAAGTATTGCATTGCGTACTGGATTCCATTGATTTATTAGATGACTTGCTCACAACCGGGTTGAAACAGGAAAAACCGAACCAACAACCCACAAAATATGGCCGTGGGATTGCCACAACTGAGGTGCCTCGTGGTATTTTATTTCATGATTATACCTACAACCGGCAAGGTATCATTGAGGCGGCCAATTGCATCATTCCAACAGGACAAAATCTGGCTAATATTGACGATGATATGAAAAAATTAGTTCCCGAAATATTGGATCAAGGAAAAGATACCATCACCAAAAAGCTGGAAATGCTGGTTCGTGCGTATGACCCCTGCATTTCCTGTTCGGTACATATGTTGGATGTTGAATTTGTAGAATAGAGGCAATCTATCTGAAGGTCGCCACATCGCTACCGCGATTCGCGATGACGAATAAAAATTGCTCAAATTCCCCCTTAGAAAAGGGGGAAAGGGGGTTGTAAAATCTGTATAATTCAATTATTCCCAATTTAAAAAACACCCCCTTAATTGGGGAGAAACGTTATCATTGCATTAGTAAACAGTTCGTGTTTTATTTAGGATAGATGTAATGCTCAAAATAATTAGCTTAGGTAACGAATGGAGGGGAGACGACAGTATCGGCCCATATCTTCTTAAAAAATTGGAAGAACTGTGCTTTCCTGTTCCCATTCAGTTGATCAATGCAGGTACCGATGCGTTTCAATTACTGGATCATTTAATGGGAAACGAGCCTTTGCTAATCATTGATTGTGCGCAAATGGGGAAGAGCGCCGGCACTGTTTGTAAATTCCATTTAACTGAAGCGAATATCCATTCTGTGGATAATGCGATTTCCTTACACGGTTTTAGTTTTGGCGAAATGTGGCGCATGGCCGGTCGTCTCGGAGATGTGGCGCCGTGCACAATTTTAGGAATTGAGCCTGAACAGATTGAATTTGGTAAGCCACTGTCCGAAGCGGTACAAGCGCATATTCCACAAGCTATGCAACTTTTGCAGGAGGAGATAAATCAATATGCAAACTAAAAAGGTTTTGATAATTGATGATGATATTGACCTTGTTGAAGCCATGCGCATCACTTTGGAATCAGCTGATTTTGAAGTAGTAGATGCACAGGAAGGCAACAAAGGAATTGAGAAAGCAAAACAAGAAAATCCTGACATAATAATTTTAGATGTAATGATGGAAACGCAGGATGAGGGTTTTCATGTGGCCTACCGGCTGCGCTCCGATCCGGATACCGCCGATATTCCCATACTCATGCTTTCGGCTGTGAATCAGGAAACCGGATTTGGTTTTGATAAGGAAAAGGATCAGGATTTTCTGCCTGTCACTGAATTCCTGGAAAAACCAATTGATCCGGATATGCTGATCGAAACCGTAAAACGCTCTCTGGGATTTTAATTGGCGCTTGCACCCGGCAAATAAAATGTTTACAATGATCTGTGTCTGTTTGATAGTCAGGATTAAATGTGGAACAATTTACTTCCATAAATGAACGATTTCCGTTTTTAAATACCGCTATTCTGCAGGCACGTCTCAAATGGTCGGTTCGTTTACGTTGGCTGGCCATTGTCGGCTATTTTGCAGCCGCTTTGGTTTCGTACCAGTGGTTGTCGTTCCAGCTGCATTACCACGCTATCTGGATTTTGCTGCTGCTTTTAAGCGGGCTCAATGTAGCCTACCAGTTAAGCATGAAATTCTATCCCGATTTTAGCTTTCGGGTAGAAGTCGCTTTTTTACATATTCATATCATTTTCGATTTACTGTTTTTAACAGCCATTCTTCATTTTTCCGGTAGTATCGAAAATCCCGCTTATCTTTTTTATATATTCCATGTGGTTATCAGCAGTATTTTATTTAGCCGGCGCACCGCCTTTTTGTATAGTCTGCTCGCCATTGTGCTGTTTGCCTTCTTAATTTTTTCCGAAGCGATTCATGTTTTGCCCCATTTTGTGTTATTTGACGCTCATATTCCGTATAACCTTGCGTTTGTAGCTGTTGTACTCATCTGTTTCGCAATTACCGTACTGGTCACCCATTTTATTTGTATCGGTTTTATGGCCATTTACAGAGAAAGTAAGCGCACCATCGATCTGCAGAATAAAAAATTAATAGAAGCAG
>JANTHG010000199.1 GCA_024762535.1 Calditrichaceae bacterium | reverse complement strand
TCATAGCCATTTGCAGCCCTGTACCTGAAGGAACGGCCAGATTGCTGCCATCGGCGGAAAAACCGTACCCTAGTACCTTTCCCAGAATTTCTGCACCGCGTTTTTGGGCTAAGTCCATACGTTCTAAAACCAAAATGGCTGCGCCGCCGCTGGGAATTAAACCGTCCCGCTGCGCATCAAAGGGACGTGAGGCCTGCTGCGGCTGCTCATGGCGGGTGGAAAACGCGTTGGTGGCGTCAAAACTGCAAATGGATTCCCATGTTATTTCCTGTACACCGCCACAGATAATCCGATCCTGCCGTCCAAGCGCAATCAAATCTCTTGCCTGACCAATGGCGTGACCGCCGCTGGCGCAGGCTCCGCTTAGGGTCCAGGCGGCGCCTTTATTCCCAAACACGGTATTCAGATTCATAGTTGTAGTGGAATTGAGCGCCTGGAATACACGGGTGGCGCCAATGGGGAAGGTACTCTTTTCCCGGCGTGTAATATCTACCTGTTCGATATTGGCCAGGGTAGTGGAGTCATTGCCTATGATTAAGCCGGTTTTCCGTGAACGGATTTCATCTTCTGTCAGTCCGGACATATCGAGGGCTTCTTTAGCCGCAGCATAGCCCCAAAGCGTAAACTCGGTCATGGTTTTGCGCTGTTTGCGCGGCAGATCGGGTGTGGTAAAATCTGTAATGGCGCCGGTCAGGGCACCGCGAAATCCCAAATCTAGGCGATGCTGATCAAACACAATTCCGGATGTTCCGTTTTGAAGGGCTTCGGTAACTTTTTTGATTCCGGTTCCCAGAACCGAGACAATACCAATTCCCGTAATCGCAACTTCGTACATAAATTCCTTACATTGGCTGGGGCTCAGGGTACGAGCACACCCTATAATCTTTCAAAATGCATAGAACCCGGACGTGTGCTCGAACCCTTGCAGCCCATTGTTAGCGGTGATAAACAGGTGTAACTATTAGTAAATTATTGTATGGTTTCATATATTGAATCTATCGTACGATATATCCCTGCACTATGTCTGGTAATTGCATAAAGGAAACCATGGTTATCTACTGCGATTTTATAAATAAAATCTGTTTGATTCGGCCTTTGTAGCCTATCCCATGACGAACCGTAATCTTTGGAATATATAATATCATATTCTAAAGGATAATACAGATTATTATTCACATCAACGCACCCTCGACCTACTGAAATTTGCGGTTCTATTAATCTAGACCATGTTTGCCCATTATCTGAGGACTTGTACAAGCCACCACCCGATTCATCACCCGAAGCGCCTGCAACATAAATATTGTCTTCAGAATCGAAGAGTATTGACGTTACATAAATTGATGCAATACTGGTCGTTTCCCAAGATAGACCTAAATCCGAAGACAACATTAAATCTGAGCCAATAGTGTATGAATAACCAGCAAAAAATGTACTTGAATTGAGAATAGCTAAACTATTAAATACAACATCTTGAAAAGAATGAACCATACTCCATGAATGGCCATCATCAACTGATTTATAAAGAGCATTTTGAAGGCCAATATAAATAATACCATTATCATCAACCGTAATAGTCCTTATCCATAATGAATCGAATGAAGTAGGTTCCCATGAATAGCCATTATTTATTGATTTGTAAACACCATTAAAGGTAGCTGCATATAGATTATCGTTACTGAAAGCCACCTCAAATGTTCCACTCGCATCTATCTGGTAACAATTCCATTTACGACCAGAATTTGTAGATGCTAGCATATAACTTAGTGAATCAGTATGTGGAAACTCCGTTGAGACAAGAATTGTGTTTGAAGGTGTTACTAAGATATCAGAATAGAAATAATCTATTGGCGTATCAGTTTTGAACCAAAAAGCAGTATCATGAACTGCAAAAACTTGAACAGGATTGCTGAGACTTGTATTGCCGTCCATATCAATTGCTTTAACCTGAATTGAATGATATGTTTCAAAACTTAAAGTTTGCGTATTAAAATCTATCGAGTACGGAGCTTCTTTAGATACAAATTCTGTCTCTTGTTCATTGACAACTAAAACGACCTTTTCAATTTCTTCGTTGTCATGGACTTCACACTCAACACTAATTATTCCACGAACGATTGATGAATCGGTTGGCGCAGTAATACTTACAGTAGGAGGAATATTATCAATATTTTCAAGATTTGAACAAAAGGTCAATAAATAAATGAATATAATAATAAAAAAATAATTGTAAAACATATAAATTTCCTTCAGAATTTTTTCTATCTGATAAGAAGCATTCTTTTAATAAGATTCGACGAGGTAGTTTTAAGTTCATAGAAATATATGCCCGAGCTTACTGTTATGTTCTTTTCATTTTGCCCAGTCCAATTAAATATATAAAAACCTTCTTGAAGATAACCGGAATATATGGTATTTATTAAAATACCTCTACTTGAATATACTTTAAGGCTAATATATTGAGCTTCAGGTAAGCCAAATTTAATTTTACAAGAAGGATTGAATGGATTAGGATAGTTTTGATATAATGATACTCTATCGGGAATAGTACTATTATCGTGAATGAAACCAGAGCCTTTGGGAAATGAGTCGTACATATGATAAACTGTTTCACTATAATCGGAGTATTGTGCAAAGGTATTTTTAGCTCGTAATCTATAGTAGACGAATTCTCCAGTACGTCCAAGAATAAAGATTTCCCAATCCTTAAATGATGTTTCGGTAACATCTAAATATCCTCCATAAGGTACAGTCCAATTACCAGTTAATCCTTCTCGACGTTCAATTACATAGCCCCCTAAATCTATTTCAGTATTAGCATCCCACGAGATTAAGGGATGACCATCGCTATTTATAATACTAACATTTTGAGGCGGATCTGGCGGCAGTAATATATTAATGAATTGAATACCCATCGATTTATTATTTTCTGAATCATAAACACGGCATCTTAAATTTACATCACCAGAAGTTTCGCTAAACTGAATTGAATTTTGACCATCAAACTGACTTAGTGGTATCCATGAAGAAGAATTCAAATATTGTTTATACCATAAATAATTAGTATATATTCCTGAGCCACCAATAGGAATAGCTGTAAAGTTGCCAGACTGTGTAGGTTGCAGTACGTCAGGACCAGATAATGATACTTCCAAAGTTCTAAAACTTGATACGATAGAAGCAGTTTCTTGTAAAACAAGTACATTATTTTCACGGTTCACTGTACCAGCTGGAATTCCAGCATAACTGTTATAAGGTGAGGACCAAATTCCGACTCGAGGGATTCCATCCAAACTGGCTGGAGCCATGATTGTGCGAAATCTAATAGGGTCAATTTTATACCGATAAGCATGGCCATAATAGAAAGGTAAATCAAAATATCCACCTACAACAGCGTCATGCCTAGCTCCTTGAAGATGCCCAATTTCATGTGCAAATGTCCATTGAGCAACTGCATGATCCCATTTCACTATGCAAAACGCTTCTGATTCATTAGCCATAACTGTAACTGCCTGACCTGCATCATCACATTCGTTAATAATAAGAACTACCACATCAGCAGAATAATCATCGCGGAGATCATGAATTACATCCATAAATCCATCATTTTTTTCTTTTAAGTTATAAAGATCTGTCCACCATATATCTGTTTTTCCACTAACCTCAATGTAATCAACTTCATATGTATGAACAAGGTGCAAATCAAAGGAAATTTCTTGACTTGAATTATACGTTGAATTTGCTTGTGCAACAGCTTCTTCTATTAAAGCAACAATATCTCCACCATAGTTAAAAGTAGCTTCTGGAGTGTAGGCAACAAGCACATTAATAGTGTAATGATTTGTCGTTTTAGAGAGTTCTTGAATGCTTAAAGATAAGTTATTATGATCTTGGCCTTTATTAAGGTTAGGAGTATCACAGGAATCGAAATTTAAATTATCTTTTTCTTCAATAATATGAATATTTTCGTCAATTGCAATTATTTCAAAAGTATTGTTTATAGTATTAATAACTCCAGTAATTTGCCCCCCCTTCTGTACTAAAATCACATTGGTTAGCTTATCTTCACTTTGACCTTTCCATATAAGATAGCCTCTTTCAGTAGTGTATGATTTTTCTTTGTGAGCGATTACTTCAAGATCAGATTTTAAATTTAAATTTATAATATCATTTTCTAATGAAACTAAAGGATTAATTTTTACGGCTTTTGTATAAATATTTAAAGAATTCTCATTAATTCTGTCAATTTTGTCCTTTTGATCATTTTGTAAAATGCCTGTGTAGTCTGTAAAAAGCTTAGTACCTGTGTCACCACCAAACAATAGACTATGATTGATGCTAAGGAAACAAACAAGACTAAAAATAAAAAAAACAGATGAATGTTGACTTTTGAAATGCATACATATCCCCATAAAATAAGTTAAAAATTTAATAGGTTAGGGAACAACTATGTTGTGAGCTTTTACAACAACTTATTAAAAGTGATACATCCACCCTATCACATGTATATGCCACCATTAACCGAGATCACTTGTCCAACGATGTATGAAGCGTCTTCGGAACACAAAAATGAAACCACACCGGCCACTTCTTCCGGTTTACCAAACCGTTTTATGGGAATGGTCTTTTTAATTTCATCTACCGGCAATTTTGCGGTCATATCTGTTTCGATAAACCCGGGGGCTACGGCGTTCACTAAAACACCTTTGCGTACTACTTCCTGCGCCAGCGATTTGGTGGCGCCAATCAGGCCAGCTTTTGCTGCCGAGTAGTTCACCTGTCCGGGCAGGCCGCTTTGTCCGGCCGTGGAAACAATATTAATAATTCGTCCTGATTTCCGTTTGAGCATACCGAGCAATACCGCTTTGGTCACATGAAAAAACCCATTCAAACTCACATCCAAAACAGACTGCCATTCCTCGCTTTTCATCCACATCATCAGCGTATCTTTATTAAAACCCGCATTGTTAATCAGCACATCGGGTGTGGACTGTTCAAGGAGCGGTGTGAGGATTTCGGCCACCTGCATTTCGTCTGTAACATCAAAAGGAAGCAAACGGCATGTTCCGCCCATCGCTTCAACTTCTTGCTTCAGTTGGTTGGCTGCTTCGTGGTTGCTATGGTAGTTGGCCCAAATTTCGTAACCATCTTTAGTCAGCCTATGGGCAATAGATGCTCCAAGTCCGCGGCTGGCTCCCGTTATAAGAGCAATTTTGTCCTTTCCGGACATTTTTTCTCCAGATAAAAGTTTTTTATTAAACGAATTAAAGGCTGTCTGGCCTTGGTGGGTAAATATAAAGAAAATTTAGCAGATTTAAAAGAGAAGTGTTCGCATTCATTTGTTACATATAAAAAAGGGGCGGAAAAAATTCCGCCCGAATCTTAAAGATTACTTTTTAATAAAAATAAAATCTCCGCCTTCGTCACCGGTTTGGCGAATCTCCCCGAATTGTGGAATTTGATTGATGGGGCTGTTGTTAATTACAGCAGTGCGGAAACTGGTAAACAATTGTTCGGAACTGAGATATTTTTCGGTATTACCTTTGAGGCGTTTGGTTAAATATTCCACAAATACACTTTTGTCCGGTACTTCTTTTAAGGTACCGCTGGTCATTGCTTTGCGCGAAGGTAATTTGTAGAGTTGTGTCACAGCGGCTGGCGCATCGTCAAAGGCTTTGCGTGTTTTAAAGATGCCTCCGCTAAAACAGGCGTCCGTTATCAACAGAGTGTGGTTGGTTTCAATTCCGCGAATAAAATCAACTACTGTGGAGTTGGATATCCACTTAGTACGGTTTTCTCGGATGGCATCGCTGGGCAGCCAGTAGCCCTGCTGAAACTTTTCATCCCAATAGCCATGCCCGGCATAAAAGATAAGTAAATTGTCTTCTTTACGAATTTTCTTACTCAGTTGATCAAAATGTTTGATAATCTGTTCGCGAGTGGGAT
>JANTHG010000198.1 GCA_024762535.1 Calditrichaceae bacterium | reverse complement strand
CCGTTTTTTATATCCCTAAACAGAATAATGTAATCTGGTATCCGGATATGGTAAATATGATGATTTGTGATTACTACTACGAAAACTGGCTTGGGAGTTGGGCCGATTCCCAGGGCATCATTGGTGTTAAAGTTCGCAAAGATTCAACCTATCAAACTTCGTGGGTTAATCTGACATTAGATACTTTAAGAGAGAAAAATATAATTTTTAATTATTCACGCTATCAGGAAGATACCGAAAGTGCTATAATAGTAAAATAGAGTTCCTTCAGAATATGATTTGAAAGTGTGTACACGTTTGATATTCTATTCAGTCTTGGCTTTAATTAAGGTTTTTTTGTACATTCCGGTTAGACTGTTTGGCATTCACACTCATACTACTGGATCGTTTGTACAAGTTCTACTGAGGTGTGAATATAAAAAACGAATTAATTAGTAATAATGTCATAACTGTCCTAAACAATCAAGACACCACATTGTGGATAAGTAGAAGAACCTGATTCCCCCTTAGCAAAGGGGGGTAGGGGGTTGTAAAATCTGTACAATGCAATATTTGTCCATTAAAAAAACACCCCCCTCAGTCCCCCCTTGATAGGGGGGAAAGGTTATGATTGAAATAGCAAGCAATTTGTGTTCTTTATTTAGGACAAATGTGCGATACTTTAACTTGGCACAACCCTTATACCAGAAGGATTCAAAATGGAAACGATTGATTTTCGCAGCGACACCCTAACACAACCCAATTCTGAAATGCGGGAAGCTATGGCTAATGCCCCGGTTGGTGATGATGTATTTGCCGAAGACCCCACTATCAATAAGCTACAGGAAGTTATGGCCGATTTAACGGGGAAAGAAGCCGCCTTGTTTGTAAGCAGCGGAACCCAGGCGAATCAGATTGCCATTAATGTGCATACACAACCGGGGAACGAAGTGATATGCGAAGCCAATGCCCATATCTACAATTATGAAGCGGGCGCACCGGCTCTTCTTTCCGGCGTTCAATTACACCCTATTAAAGGTCCATATGGTGTATTGGATCCGGAAGATGTTGAAGCGGCTATTCGTCCGACAGACCACCATTTTCCTCAAACCAGACTCATCGCCTTAGAAAATACTCATAACCGTTGGGGCGGAACGATTTATCCTTTGGAAGACATTAAAAAAATACGCAAAATTGCCCGCGCCCATAAACTTAAAATGCATCTCGACGGCGCGCGCCTGTGGAACGCTTCAGTAGCCACGGGGATTTCACTTGAAGCGTATGCCAAGCCATTCGATTCGGTTTCACTCTGTTTTTCCAAAGGGCTGGGCGCTCCTGTTGGCTCGGTAGTCTGCGGAAGCAGGGCTTTTATTGAACAAGCCCACTCCTACCGTAAATTATACGGCGGCGGTATGCGTCAGGCCGGTATTCTGGCTGCTGGCGCTTTGTATGCGATTGAACACAACTTTAAACGTCTTGCCGAAGATCATCGGCGGGCTCGCATTTTGGCGGAGGCGATTAATCAATTCCCCGGATTTGTCGTAAACCTGAAAACAGTACAAACCAATATTGTCATCATAGATACCAGCTTGTGTCGAAAAAGCGCAGCGGAAATAGTGGCCACTCTGGACGAACACGGGATTAAAATGATGGCCTTTGCCCCCACCCGGATTCGTGCTGTGACGCATTTACATATCACAGATGAGCAAATTGATACAACCATCGATATTATGACCAAGTTATATTCGGTTAAACAGTGAAACGAAAAAGTCTGCATATCATCATTATTGGCGGCGGAAGTGTAGGGTTTACGCTGGCCAAACTGCTTTCGTACGAACAGCACAATATAGTGCTTATCGAAATAGATGCAGAACTGGCTCAGCGCGCGGCCGAGAGCTTAGATGCCCAAATTATTCACAATTCCGGCACCAGTTTTTCGGCACTCAAACAGGCTGGCATCGATCATGCGGATATGGTGGTAGCAGTCACCAATTCCGATGAAATAAACATGCTAAGTGTGATTATGGCCAAACAATACGGCGTATCCAAAACCATAGCCCGTGTAAAAAATTCCGAATTTCTGTTAGAAGATGCCCCGATTAATGCCAAAAAATTCGGGATTGATTTAATCATCCATCCAGAATCCGAAGCAGCAAAAGGTACGGTGAGTTTACTTAGGCAGAGCGCCGCCACGGATGTACTGGAATTTGCAAACGGCCGCATCCTTTTAGTCGGCATTCAGTTAGACGATCATGCACCATTCCTCGGCAAACCTTTGGCAAAACTAAGTGAAGAATTCAGCGAATTTGACTTCCGTACCATTGCTATCCAGCGCAAAGATATTACCCGTATCCCTCGCGGCGACGATATTTTTATGGCCAATGACCGTATTTTTGTGATTCTACCCCGTCCGCATATGCCGGAATTGCTGCGCGCCACAGGAAAAGAAAATGTCAAAATTGAAAACATCATGATACTGGGCGGCGGGCAAACCGGATATCTGATTGCTAAAGAACTGGAACAGAGCTACAATGTAAAAATCATCGAATCGGATGTGGATACTTCCACGGAGTTGGCCGAACATCTGCGCAGGGCTCTTGTTATTCGAGGTGATGGCAAAGACATGAATCTGCTGGCTCTCGAAGGCATCATTGACATGGACGCTTTTATTGCCGTTACCGGAGATGACGAAACAAATATTATCTCCTCGCTGATGGCTAAACACCTACAGGTGCCCAAAATTATTTCCCTGATTAACAAACCCGATTACACACCCATCATACCGACCATAGGCATCAATGCTTTTATTTCCAAACAACTGATTACCGTAAACAGCATTTTAAAATTTATCCGGCGTGGAAGTGTGGTTAGTGTGGCTTCAATTCCCGGCATTTCGGCCGAAGCCATTGAACTGATTCCCAATGAGAACGCACCCATAACCCGTCAGCCGGTGGCTAAAGTTCACTTTCCCAAACATGCCATTTTAGGCGCAGTAATGCGTGATAACGAAGTATTTATCCCGGTGGGTAACTCGCAGATTCAGGCAGGTGATAAAGTGGTGTTGTTTGCTCTGCCGTCCGCCATCCACCAGGTTGAAAAACTATTTGAATAATTTATGTTAAATTACCGAGCGATCGTTAATATTCTAAGTGCCATGCTGGTCTTTTTGGCCGCTTCCCTGCTATTCCCGGCTGCTGTTGCCTGGTTTTATCAGGATGGCGATTTAAATGCTTTTTTGTACACCATCGGCCTGACCTTTGTTACCGGGATCAGCGGATATTTTTTAACACGCAACAACGGCGAAATCCGCGCCAGGGACGGTTTTTTAATTGTCAGCTTTAGTTGGATTTTGTTTAGCCTTTTGGGCGCTCTGCCCTTTGTCTTTTCCGGACACATCCCTTCGTACACTGATGCTTTTTTCGAAACCATGTCCGGCTTTACCACCACCGGTGCCTCCATCCTGACAAATATAGAAGGCCTGCCTCATGGCCTGCTCTTTTGGCGTTCTTTCACGCACTGGCTGGGCGGTATGGGCATTATCCTGCTTTCTCTTGCCATTTTACCCTTGCTCGGTGTGGGTGGTATGCAGCTATTTAAAGCCGAAGTACCGGGTCCCACTCCCGATAAACTGACACCGCGCATTAAACACACCGCCGAATTGCTTTGGGTTGTCTATCTGTTCATTACCATCGTGGAAACTGTTCTTTTAAAAATAGCCGGAATGAATTGGTTTGACGCTGCCTGTCACACTTTCGGCACTATGGCCACAGGCGGGTTTTCAACTAAAAACGCCAGTGTGGGGCAATTCCAGAATCCCTGGATCGATTATATTATTGTGATTTTTATGATTATCGCAGGCACCAATTTCGCATTGCATTACCGCATGTTGCGCGGCAAACTGAATGTGTACAAACACGATCGCGAAGCCATGTTTTTTATAAGCGTAATTGCCGTGGCTTCTTTAATTATTGGCATGGATGTGTGGCAGCGAAACGGACATCATATTGCCACAGCCGCCCAGCACTCCATTTTTCAGGTCGTTTCCATTGTAACGACCACCGGATACGGTACAGCCGATTACGAACAGTGGTCCGGTTTGTCTCAGCTTATTTTACTATTATTGATGTTTGCCGGAGGGTGTGCCGGTTCCACCGGCGGCGGAATCAAAATGATTCGGATTATGATCTTGTTCAAATTCGGTTTTAATGAACTCAAGCGTTTGCTGCACCCGCAGGCCGTGCTGCCGGTACGTATTGGGAATTCAGTTATTCCGCGTGAAATTGTTACCAATATCAGCGGATTCTTTTTGTTTTATATGGCCTTGTTTATCCTTGGCGTTTTAATCATGGCCGCGTTGGGATTGGATTTGATTACAGCTATTGGTAGTGTTACCGCCACCATCAGTAATATTGGACCCGGATTGGGCGGAGTAGGCCCCACTGACAATTATGCATTGATCCCCACTACCGGGAAATGGGTTCTGTCCTTTTTAATGCTGGTGGGAAGACTGGAGTTGTTTACTGTTCTCATTCTATTTTCTCCTTCTTTCTGGAAAAAATAGTACTATTTAAGGGAAACCTGTATTGAGCGATTTCTATTCGTCATCGCGAGAAGTGAGCGAAAGCGAACGGCGTGGCGATCCCTTAGGGGATTGCTTCATCCCGCATATGCAGGATTTGCATGATGGCGCTTCCGGAGGGGTTTGCTTCGTCGCTGCGCTCCTCGCAATGACGTTATATCAACTATCACTCGACTTAAGGGAAAGCAATTGGGAATTATCCCACGCGTTCAGGGCAGGTTGAAAACTGTAAACTGTATACTGTAAACTTATAAACCGTTCACCTGCCCTTCACCGTTACACATAGGATTTACGGATTTTGTACGGGATAGGATCCTCAAATCCGGCTTGTTCAAATCCCCGTAAACGTAAGGCGCAGCTATCACACACCCCGCACGCTTCATCTTCGTTTTGGTAACACGACCAAGTTTTATCCAAAGGCGCATTCAATTCCATCCCCCGGCGCACAATTTCCCATTTTTTCAAATCAATCACAGGAGTGTGTATTTTAATGTTCGTTCCCGGTTTGGTTCCTAAATCAATTGCCCGGTTAAAAGCCTTAAAAAAATCGATTCGGCAATCGGGGTAACCGGAAGAATCTTCTTCCACAGCACCGATAAAAATGGCTTCTGCACCAATCACCTCGGCCCAGCTGGTGGCAATGGACAAAATATTGGCATTACGAAACGGCACGTAGCTGGAAGGGATCTCCGTTGCGTTTAAATCGGCCTTGCTGATTTCCATTTGAGCATCGGTTAAGCTGGAACCGCCAATCTGGTTAAAAAAGCGGGCATCCACGATTAATTTTTCCTTAACGCCGTAATGAGCTGCAATATCATGAAAAGCCTGCAATTCCCGCTGTTCCGTTCGCTGTCCATAGTTCATATGTAAAAAAGCAGGCTGGAAGGTTTCTGCAGCAATGGCAGCGGTAACACAGCTATCCAAACCACCGGAAACAAGAACAACAGCTTTGGGTCTACTCATCTTAAACGCCCCCGTTTGTCCGGATCGTGTACAGCCAGTACATCTGAGTGCAGGCCGCCACGTACGGTAAAATTACCTTCCACTTCCATGTAGCGCGGTTGGCAGGCTTCCACCAAATCATCCAGAATTTGGTTGGTTACCGCCTCGTAAAAAATGCCTTTATTACGAAAATCCAGAAAATAGTATTTTAGCGATTTTAATTCCACACAGAGTTTATCCGGAATGTAACGAATAGTAATCGTACCAAAATCGGGTAAACCGGTAATCGGGCAGGTGGAGGTGAATTCTTCATTAATATGGGTAATAAAATATTCTCTGCCCGGATATTTATTTTCAAACACTTCTAATTTTGCCATGATAAATCCCTAACTTTCCTTTTTCTTTTTAAGTAAAATGCTACACCTGTATCGAGCGATTTCCTCGTCATCGCGAC
>JANTHG010000197.1 GCA_024762535.1 Calditrichaceae bacterium | reverse complement strand
TATACGGGTGATGTTAAACCCAAGCCTCCAGTTGTCGCCAAAGGAACCGTTTAAATATTTTAAATCCGCTCCGGCCAGGAACTGGGCCGGATTCAGCGCACTGCTGTTCGTGAAAAAAATCTTGAAAAAATGGCCGCCTGTTTCCAGTTCCACTCCCAGTGCGACCGCGTCGTAGGAATGGCGATACCCGCTAATCGTGTTGTTCATTTCCAGGAACAGGCTCCAGCTGGCTGCCACATAATATTGCAAATAGCTGCCCATTGTAAATGAATATTCCGAATCTGTACAATAGATATGGCTGTTGTACAGGTAAGAAGGAACTATCCCAATACCAATCTTTTCAAATAACAGTGTATTTAAAACAAACTGTCCATAGTACTGAAAGTTACGGCTGTCCGTTTTATCTCTGCCGCTTACCTGAGTTGTCCAGGCCACACCACCCCGCAGAGCGGCCAAAAGCGGTGCCGTTTTATTTCGTAACTGAAAGGCTTTGTATTTGAAACGCAAATCCACCTGGTCATCAAAATTACTGCGGCCCAGGTTCACCAGCAGACGATTGGTTATGCCGTAGGCAAGCGCCATGCGCATGTGTGCCGGTCCATCAATACCAAAATAGGCGTCATCTGTTCCCACCGAAGGTAAAAAGCGATGCGAAATTTCATATTCAAATTCGCCCTTGCGAATGGTTTCGGCCGTGGGCAGATTGACCACCTGGGTGGAGTGAAAGAGTTCCAGGTCGGGTTGAACGGCAACGCTTTTCTTTTTCCACTGCACATGCCCGGACTGAGCGAACAGCGACACGGATAAAATGAATACCAATAAAATAATAACAGGTTTTTTCACGAATCGTTCCTTTATTGTTTGGTTTGTTGGAGCATAAAATTCAACTTTAGAGCCATAATCTCATTAATTTTGTAAAACATAATCGAAGGAATGGGGATGTTGTAATCGGATAATTTAACATCAAAATCACTGGCAATTTGCATGGATGTTCCGTTAAAAGTAAGTACGCCTTTAATTGACTTCATCCGCTCCACACCATGAATAAACATTTTCCCCTGAACCAAAACGCGGTAGGTGCCGTCTTCCTGTTTTTCCGCTTTAACAATAGCTCCTTTAAAATGCGTAGTCGGATATTTTTCGGTCTCCAGATAATTTTCGCGCATATGACGATTACGTAACCCAATACCGGTATCCAACGTATTTAAGTCCACCTCAAAATAGAGTTCGGATTTGTTAAGCAGGTCTTCCCCTTCCCAATACAGATAACCATCGATGGAACTGGTGACACCTTCAAACTCTTCGATGGGCGCATCAGAAATAAATTTTACCAGATTCTTATCCGATTTTTCCACTTGCCATTCCGCACCATTCGCAAGAAGGACAAAACCGAATATGGTAAGTATTACAACCGCTTTTAAAGTTTGCATATTCCCCCCATTATCATCTATCTAATCATTATTTGCGCCATTGGCAATCCACAAATCCACCAAATCAATCAGGCGTTGTTCCAGCTTACCTGATGGCGGCATAGGTGTTTCACCGTCTGTTGCGCGTAAGCGCTTCATCAAATAGCTCGAACCCGGCTGACCCGGCTTTACCAGAGACAGCGAACTATTGGCAGCGCTTGCATTCACTAAATTCACAAAGGCTGCATTGGCAGATAAATCTAACCCGCCCTGCGCTTGAGCTCCGCTGTGGCAGCCCACACAATACGGTTGAAACACATTATTTTGTACTTCTGTAAATGTTCCGTTAAAGGAAAGAGGCTCCAGTTGGCAGGAATCGGTTATTTGGCTTTGGCATGAAAACAAAAAGAAAAATATACTCGTTGTCAAAAATAGCTGCACTAATTTTTTCATTCATTCCTCACATTGGTCATTTGATAGCATTAAACGTTGTAATGATAGTATAAAATTTCCTGGTCACAAAACTATCACGAAATCATGATATCTTTTGGGAAAAATTCTATTTCAAAATTTTATCGGCTAAATCGGGACGGTTGCGTTTTTCGAGGGTTCTGCGAATCCAGTTGCGGTTCTCTTTTTTGTACCAAAAGAAAAAGCGGTGCTGGGCTTTTTTATCCTCTTTTGAACGTGCAGTGTACACTTTTTCTAAGGTGTAAGGATGGTAACCGCTGTAGTAGATAACCGTAGCCACAGTCATGGGTGTTGGGGTAAAATCCTGCACCTGTTCCAGTTTAAAGCCCAGCTGCTTGGTTTCCGCTGCCAGTTCCGCCATATCCTCCAGTTCACAACCGGGATGGCTGGAAATGAAATAGGGCACTAAAAACTGGTTCAAACCGTATTTATTATTGATGCGGTCAAATTTTTCCTTAAAGCGGTAGAACAATTTAAAGGAAGGCTTACGCATTAACTTTAATGTGTGTTCGGAGCTGTGCTCCGGTGCAATTTTCAAACGACCCGAAACATGATGACGCACCACTTGTTCGATATAAGCATCTAATCCATTATCCCGGTTATCTTTCTTATCCCGTGCCAAGGTCAGGTCGTAACGGATGCCACTGGATACAAAAGCTTTTTTCACTTTGGGATGCGCCGCTGCCGCGCGATATATTTCGGTAAGCGGTTTATGATCGGTTTTTAAATTAAAACAGATGTTGGGATAGATGCAGGAGGGACGCAGGCACTGTTCACAAATGCTCAGGTCTTCGCCCTGCATGCGGTACATATTGGCCGATGGGCCGCCCAAATCGCTGATGTAGCCTTTAAAATCCGGCATCTGCGTTACTGCCTCCACCTCTTTTAAAATAGATGCTTTGGAACGGCTGGCAATAAATTTACCCTGATGCGCAGAGATGGTGCAAAAGCTGCAACCTCCAAAACAACCACGGTGCAAATTAATGGAATGACGAATCATCTCGTATGCGGGAATGACGCCGCGTTTTTTGTATTTAGGGTGTGGCAATCGGGTGTAGGGCAAATCGAAGGAAGCGTCCATTTCTTCGGAGGTCATCGTGGGGAAAGGCGGATTAATCACCAAAAGCCGGTTACCCGTTTTCTGAATTAATCGCCGGGCACGCATATTGTTGGATTCCTTTTCCACATGCTTAAAATTAGCAGCAAAGGCACGTTTATCCTTTAAACACAAGCGATGCGAGGCCAATTCGATGGTATCCCGTTCCCTGTATTCGGAAAGGGCTTTCCGGTTCGGAAGCAAGAAAGCCGTTTGCGGAATATTGGTCAGTGATTGTACCGGCACACCCTTGTCGAGCAATGGCAATATCATACGCAACGCTTGTTCGCCCATGCCGTAAAGCAGCAGGTCGGCTTTACTTTCTACCAGGATAGAAGGTTTTAGCTGATCGGACCAGTAATCGTAATGAGTTACCCGGCGTAATGAGGCCTCCACCCCGCCCAGGATTACCGGTGTATCCGGAAAGAATTCTTTTAATATTGTGGAATAGACCGTAGTCGCATAATCAGGCCGAAAACCGGTTTGACCACCGGCCGTGTAGGCATCTGTGGAACGGCGACGTCGGGCGGCGGTGTAATGGTTCACCATAGAGTCCATGCATCCGGCGGTTACGCCAAAAAAGAGGCGCGGCCGACCCAGCTTTTTAAAATCACGTCCATCATCCTGCCAATTGGGCTGAGGAACCAGCGCCACCCGAAAACCCAGTGATTCAATGATGCGGCCAATCACAGCCGGCCCAAAAGAGGGATGGTCCACGTATGCGTCACCGGAAACAAGAATCACGTCCAACTCATCCCAGCCGCGCATCCGTACCTCTTTCAGAGTCGTGGGCAGCCAACGCGTAAGCGGATAATCTGTTCCGGTTTGTATGGAATGATGTTTCATTTGCAGTTTTGCAATACCTCGCTAAGTTCGACAGAGAAGGGAAAAATCAGAGCCTTGTCTCTTTTTATGTTTAGGCAGCTCCATGCGTATGGATTCGATGCATTGTAAGGATTCAAAGCTTTGAATCCTTACATCAAGCGAACCCTATGTTGTGTTTTTTTCTGGATGTACACCGCGTTCTCTGTGTTTCGTTTTTATTCTGCACCACGCCAAACACAGGGGATGAAAAACGGGGAAATTGTTTTTTAACACCGTTAGCCTTAAAATAGACCCAGACCATAAAAAATCAAAACAAAAGCGGAATAAAATTAAGATAAGATGGGTTCATTGAGTTGCAATTATTAAAAACAAAAGTAAAAGGAGAATAAAAATGGCTACAATTACCTTAAAAGGTAACCCCATCCACACCGTAGGCGAACTGCCTGCAGTGGGAAGCAAAGCACCGGATTTTTCACTGACTAAAACCGATTTATCCGATGCATCACTCAAAGATTACGCAGGGAAACGTGTGGTACTGAACATTTTCCCCAGTTTGGACACCGATGTGTGTGCTACTTCGGTTCGCAAATTCAATGCCGAAGCCGAGAAGATGGACAATACCGTTGTACTGTGCGCTTCTTTGGATTTACCCTTCGCTCATAGCCGCTTCTGCTCTACCGAAGGCCTGGAAAATGTGATTTCCCTGTCCGAACTGCACGACCGTTCATTTGGTGAAACCTACGGCGTTCGTATTGCAGACGGGCCGCTTGCAGGATTATTTTCCCGCGCTGTGGTTGTAATCGATGAAAACGGTACGGTTATCCATACCGAGCAGGTTCCGGAGATTGTACAGGAACCCGATTACGAAGCCGCTCTTTCCAAATTAGCTTAATCCTCTTCTCCCTGTCCGCAATCCTGCAGACAGGGATTTTTTTCCTTTACTTCAGGGTGCTTTTTCTATACTTAAAATCATTCCCAAATGCTTTTATCATCCAAACGTCTGACTGGTCGGGAATCCATACCATTTGGGACCTGATTACTACCGAATACACCGCACATTCTAATAGCTTTGCCGGATTTATTCTTATACGTTATTAAATGGCAATTACAGTAATCCGGCAAGATAAAAGGATTATTTTTTCTTTCACGGTTTTTGCTTAATTTTACTTTAGTCATCATTAAAGAGAGCCGTACGTGACAAGAACAAATTACAGTTTAGTCCATAAAAATTTACACCGTTCCATTTTCGACTTAACGCTTCCGGGAATGATTTCTTCGGTGATGCAAACCCTTTACCAGCTGATCGACGCCTTTTGGGTGGGTAAGCTTGGTTCCAATGCCCTGGCGGCTATTGGAGGTACTTCTTTTATTTTGTGGGCTGTCTTTTCTCTAACCGCTCTGAGCAGCAGCGGAATCACTACCATCGTAGCCCAAAATGTCGGAGCGAACCTGCCGAACCAGGCGCGTCACGGCGCGTTTCAGGGTTTGCTGGTAAGCACCGTATCCGCCCTTATTCTGGCAATAATCGTTTTTTTTAGCCAGAGTCTGCTCTACCGGATCATGGGCTTCGATACAGAGGTTACTGTACTGGCACACAATTACATGGAAGTGATTTTGGGCGGTTTGATTTTTGCTTTTTGGTTTACAGCCTTCGAAGCCATATTTCGCGGTATCGGTGATACGCGTACACCCATGTTTATTCTCGCTGCCGCTCTTGCCCTAAATGCGATTTTAGATCCCTTTTTAATTTTCGGATGGTATGGTTTTCCCGCCCTCGGTGTAGCCGGCGCCGCCTGGGCCAGTATTCTGGCTCAAGCTTTTGCGGTTTTGCTAAATTGGTTCTGGTTACGTAAAAAACATTTTTTGCCCAAACGCATTCCTTCTGTCAAATCGTTTTTTGAACTTCCTCTTATTAAAAAAATTATTTCCATCGGTGCACCCATTGGAGCCGGGGGCTTTTTCTTTAGCCTGATATATGTGGGACTTACCGGTATTATTGCCCGTTTTGGCACGGGCGCCATTGCCGCGATCGGAGTTTGCCACCGAATTGAAGGCATTGCCTGGTTTGCTTGCGTAGGGTTTTCTGCAGCCGCGGCCACCCTGGTGGGGCAATTTATTGGCGCCCGGCGCATTCCTAAAGCAGAAAAAGCAGGCTGGCTTATTAATGGATATGGCGG
>JANTHG010000196.1 GCA_024762535.1 Calditrichaceae bacterium | reverse complement strand
CATTAATATTCTACTTAAAATCATATTACAAAATTCCAGACTAAAAGAGATACGATAAAAGTTGCCCTGCTACAGCGTAAATCCGACTTGGTGTTGATTTATATATAAAATGAATTCGCTATATTCCTGAAAAGTTACCATCCTTGCGGGATTCTGTCAAGCGCATCAGTCCAGCCGGTCAGGATTTGCAAAGTACCTTCAAAGATATTCTTCTTCCGTGTATAAAAGCTGGTAGGTTGGAAATTGTAGGGTTCGTATAGTTCGGATACAGGAAGGTGATGGTCTAAATGTTTACCTAAAATGCCTCCCCATGTTCGCTTGGGTATGCTCATTTCGAGTTGTTCAAAGAACATCGTTTCTGACTTTGAAGTCGTGTCAAAAATTCCTAACTAAAACGTCAATTAACCTCTTAATTATATTATAATTATTAGTCGCCACAAGCTTATCCCCCCTTATTATCAGAATATTCCAGTATAAGTTAAAAATTGGGGCTGAAACCCTATAAATTTTTAGGATCACGACATACCCCGTGCTCCCCGAAAACTGGATGGAAGTAAAAGCACACGGTCTAGTAATATAGCTTTACTGTATAATTTACCCATAAATGGCTCCGATTTTTAAGTCCGGGATGAATTTATGCCAAAATATTCTTGGCCCTTTTGTGCCATTAGATAGAATTTGCAACACCCTTCTTAAGGAGGATATGAAGGATGATCTTTTTAAGATGTACTGTGAAAATACCGGACAAACTTTTCCAGCCCTGCGTCGTTTTCGTGGAGTTCATAATAATCGTTGATAAAAATCTGTGGAGAAGCAAAGTTTTTTCGTATGTGTTGAACAGTCGAAAACACGGCCTGCCATTTTTGGGGATCATCTATACGGTTTGCATCTATACGAGCTGCATAATAGGTATCCATTAATTCTTCATTAAAATGAATAAACTGAGTGGAATTCGCCTTGGAAAGCGTGAATGCATCCAAAGACTGTAATTGTTGGTACAGAGCAAAGCCGTCTCCCGCTTCTACCATTTTCCAGTCTCCCTTATCATTCCTGTAAAGAATACTAAACAAGATAGTAACCGACTGAATTTCGTTTATTTCTAAATAATCATTAACATCCCGGTACATTCTTTTTCCTCTTCTTGTGTATCTTCCATCATCGAAAAAAAATAGTGTATGTTAAGGGAAACAGATTTATACGGTCATGCTTTGAACAATTTTTTATTTTTTTGAAAACATTTTCATTTTTCCCCGTATATAGGTTGAACTACTATTTAACCAATGAGGATCTTATGCACTCAAAAAATTACGGATTCTTTAATAGCCGAATCATCATCGCTCTTTTTATCATTTTAATAGGGGCGCTTTTATTGGCCAAAAACTTAGGAATGGACATTCCTTTTGATGCCTGGGAATTGTGGCCACTCATTCTTATCTTTATTGGATTAGGACACTTAATGCGCCCGGCCAGAAACCGACAACCTGTCAGCGGTCTTATTTTAATTCTGTTGGGGTTCATATTCCTTGGCAATACTCTAAACTGGTTTTATTTTAACTTTTCACAGTTGTGGCCTGTGTTTCTGATATTTATCGGGCTGGCCATGATGGGTAAGCGTTCCTGGAAAGCCGTTGATGAAACCATTGAATCGGAAACCATTGAGCTGTCCATGTACCTTGGTGGCGGAGAATACCGTTATACATCCAAACAATTAAGCGACGGCAAAGTTTCAGCGATCATGGGTGGCGGAACTATAGATTTGAGCGAAGCCGAAATGAGCGGGAATGAATTGATCATGCATATATCCATTTTGATGGGTGGTATTGAACTTATTATTCCTAAACACTGGGAAGTACACCAGCAAAACACACCTATTCTCGGTGGCGTTGAGGATAAAACCCGTGGCAGCCGGCACAATTCCGATAATGCATTTTCATCCCAAAGCGGCCCAAAGCGGCTGATTGTAGAGGGAAGCATCATTCTCGGTGGACTGGAAATTCGCAATTAGCTAAGCACAAAAACAACAAGTTTTGCCCGTACCTCATAATTTCCCTATATTAAAAGCTTAATTGTAACCATTTAATATAAGGAGTGTGTATGCTAAAGAATCACCCAAAAGGGTTGATGACCCTGTTCTTTACGGAAATGTGGGAACGCTTCGGATTTTATACCATGTTGGCCGTATTTACCCTGTATATGGATGAAACGCTTGGCTGGACTGATGCCCACAAAGGACAGGTGTATGGCTTGTATCTTGGCTTTGTGTATTTCACCCCCATTGCTGGCGGCTGGATAGCTGACCGCTTTCTTGGCTACCGTAAATCGATTATGCTGGGTGCGTTGATCATGGGCATCGGCTATGTCATGCTGTCATTCTCCGGCCCCAATGCGGTTGCTTTATTCTATTTTGCCCTGGTCGTTATGATATTGGGAAATGGCTTGTTTAAAGCCAATATTTCGGTTTTAGTAGGCAACTTGTATGAACCGGGTAGCCCTTACAAAGATGTAGGTTACAATATTTTTTATATGGGTATCAACCTCGGCGCTTTTATCGCACCGTTGGCTGCTACCGCCCTTCATGATTATTTTGGAACATACAACGCCGCGTTTGCCGCTGCTGGTGTGGGCATGGCTCTTTCTCTCATCGTATTTGAGGTTTGGAAAAAGAATTATATCCATGCCGACAATAAACACGAAGCCGGTCAGGAAAACCAAAAAGCACAGGAAGTCAGCAATATTACACCGGAACAGGAAAAAGAACGTCTGGTTGCTTTGGGCATCATCTTTTCTATTGTCATCTTCTTCTGGATGTCTTTTCACCAGAATGGTTTCGCTTTAACCCTGTTTGCCCAACGTTCCACTGTTCTCCTGGACTGGCTCAAACCGGAAACCTACGCCACCTTTAATCCTCTTTTCATTTTAATATTAACTCCGGTTATTGTGCCGTTTTTTAACTGGCTGCGGAAACGGGGCAAAGAACCTTCCAGTCCCGCTAAAATCGGTATTGGCATGTTTATTTCCGGCCTGGCTATGGTTATTATGATCATTGCTTCCAGTTTGGGTGGTAATGCGGATGCTAACAACATGTCTCCCGGATGGCTGATTTCTTCCTATTTTGTGGTTACGATCGGAGAATTGTTCCTGAGCCCCATGGGACTTTCTTTTGTCTCAAAAGTTGCGCCAGCGCGTATGCGTGGTTTAATGATGGGCGGCTGGTTTGGCGCCACAGCTATCGGTAACTATTTATCCGGTTTTATCGGAGGCTTTTACAATACGCTTTCACATACGATGTTTTTTACTATCTTAACGGTATTGTTATTCCTGTCGGCAATAATGGTCCGAATCGTTCTCAATAAATTAAAACACGCCACACAAGGCGCATAACCTTTTTAGGCAGGGGATGCTTTTGCATTCCCTGCTTTTTTAAATCGTATGTTCGAATTTGCTTTACTCACATTCACTTCACTTTTTACCATGATGAATCCCATTGGTGTGATTCCCGTATATATTTCTCTGACTGAAGGAATGACTAAAGCCGAATCGCGTCACGTTGCTTTTAAAGCCACGTTAACCGCTTTTTTGATTCTTGTTATGTTTGCTTTTAGCGGAAAATTTATTTTTGACTTTTTTGCTATCTCGGTCAATAGTCTTAAGGTTGTCGGTGGCATTATCTTTTTCATCATGGGGTATGATATGCTCCTGGCGCGGATTAGCAAAACGAAAACCGCTTCTTCAGAAGATTCTTCTGAGCATGATATTGCCATTACACCACTCGCTATTCCCATTATTTGCGGCCCCGGAGCTATTACAGCAGTCATCGTATTTATGCAGGGAACCACTCAATGGACTGAGAAAAGCATTTTACTGCTTTCTATTTTTCTTGTTATCTTCATAACCTGGATTATTCTGCTGAGCGCACGACGCATCTTTGATTTTTTAGGCGAGAATGGTAATAAGGTTCTGATGCGCATTATGGGGCTGATTGTCATGGTGATTGCCGTAGAATTCTTTTTTGGCGGATTAACCCCCATCCTCAGAACTATATTTAAGATCCACTAATCGTTGTCAGGTGACGTGTATCAACGCTTTATA
Organism: Calditrichaceae bacterium; assembly: GCA_024762535.1. Taxonomy (GTDB): domain Bacteria; phylum Calditrichota; class Calditrichia; order Calditrichales; family Calditrichaceae; genus JANTHG01. The sequence goes on along the minus strand of JANTHG010000196.1, from coordinate 1,916 downwards.
TCTAAAAAATCCGTTTTTTACCTATAAAGTGTTGTATAATACAAACGGGAGTCTCTGATGAAAAAAATGAATTTTACTTTTCTTTTGACCTTTATTTCTGCCACTTTTTGGGCTTTAATCTCTTCTGCCCTGGCTCAGAATGAAGCTCCAACTCTGGAGCAAACTCTGCAATCTTTATCCCAAAGCGCTGCTCAGAGTTATCTTGATCCAATCTCTTCTGCCTATGGAAGTGACTTGAATGCCGGCTGGTTCCACCGCGCGCCCAAACCTAAAAAATTCGGCTTTGATCTTGAAGTAGGATTTGTGGGAATGGGTACCTTTTTCGATGACAGCAACAAAGATTTTTCCACGTCTGGTAGTTTTCGCTTCCGCCGGGACCAGGCAAAGGCTATGACCGATAATTTGAATTTAGATACGGATATTCAAAACGCTTTAATCAATGAAATTATCAGTAATGATTATAATGTGGATATTTCCGGCGCAACGGTCATAGGCGATACGGTTAATTTCATTACAGTTAATTTTACAGGACAGGATATTTCTTTTACCGACCCAAATACCGGGCAGGATACAACTTTAACTGTTGGCGAAAGCCAAACCGTTTTGCCCATTGCAGGATTCAATAAATTGGCCAATATCAAAGCGCTTCCGCTGATGGCTCCGCAGTTTAGTATCGGAACGATTTTCGGAACTCAAGCCACTTTCCGTTATTTACCCAAAACACGTTTGGATGATGATCTTGGTGATTTCACCTATTTTGGTTTTGGCATTCAGCACAATCCGGCGGCCTGGCTGCCCGTTTCCCTGCCCGTCGATATTGCTGCCAGCTTTTATACGCAAAACCTGAAAATTGGTGATCTGTTCGAAACAACAGCTACCGCTTACGGCATTAACGTAAGTAAAGAAATCGGATGGGCCGGTTTAAATATTACGCCTTACGGTGGCTACATGTTGGAATCATCCAAAATGCACGTCACCTACGAAATGCAATACGATATGCCGGATGGAAACATAGGCACCATTCCTATCGATTTTGAAATGACCGGCGAAAATACCAACCGCATAACAGCCGGACTGAGTGTACGCTTTTTGCTCATTAATATCAATGCCGATTATAATTGGGGAAAATACAATTCCGTCAGCGCAGGCATTACCATCCGAATTTGATTTATTTTTAAGGGAACGCATTCCGCGTTCCCTTTTTTATTCAACTTTCCATCTTGCTTCCATCTCTAAAAATCTATACTTTGAACACAATATTTATAAATATAGAAGACTAATAGTATGAAAATTCTCATTGGAATCAGTTCATCGATTGCTGCTTACCGCCTTCCCAACCTGGTATCGCAGCTTCGCAAACAGGGGTACGAAGTTAAAACCATCGTAACCGAACGCGCCAAATCATTTGTGGCTCCACAGGCGCTGGCCGTGATGAGCGAAAATTCCTGCTACACGGATCAGGACGAATGGCAAAACACGCAGGAAGTGCTGCACATTCAACTAGCCAAATGGTGTGATGTATTATTGATCGCTCCATTAACCGCTAACACCCTGGCCAAACTCAACCATGGTATTTGCGACAATCTGCTCACCTCCACAGTGCGCGCTTTGGGAGATAAGCCGCTTTTACTGGCTCCGGCCATGAATACGGCTATGTGGGAAAACGGACTAACCGCACGCCATATTCGACAACTGGCCGAGTTTTATGATATTACCCTTATTCAGCCTGTTGCCAAACGGCTTGCGGACGGCGATACCGGAATGGGCGGCCTGGCTGAGGATGAAACGATTTTAAAAGCAATAGAGAAGAGTGGGAAAGTATGAGTTGAAAGTAGAAAGTATCAAGTAGGAAGTAGGAAGTGGGAATGTGCTAATTTAAATCAAACGGTAAAGAAATAAATTTTTAACCCTTTTTA
>JANTHG010000195.1 GCA_024762535.1 Calditrichaceae bacterium | reverse complement strand
TGTACAACGGGTTTTCCTCGGGAAATTGAATCCCAAATATGAAAAAATCGGTGATATCAGTGCCAGAGAATTAACAACTCTGATTCCGCTGGGGATATTAACCATTTTCTTTGGCATCTATCCCATGCCCGTATTAAACATGATGAAAATGTCACTCAATTACTTACTAACACTTATTCCGTAAGTAACCAAAGGATTAGGAATCTGATTCATGAGTAATTTAAATAGCATCCAATATTTCATTCCCGAGTTGTTCCTGACAGCTGCCATTCTGGTGCTGATTATAGTAGACCTGGTATTAAAGGATCGCAAAGGGCATATAATTGCCTACCTGACAGCAGCATCTGCAATTATTGCTGGTATTCTTGCTTATCAGCAGTTTAATTTGCCGGCAGCCTCCCTGTTTCAGGGAATGATTGTAGTTGATTCGTTTGCCATCTTTTTTAAAATTTTGGCAGCTTTCTCTACTGCGATTATTGTTTTTATTTCGTTGGACAGCTTCGGAGATAAAGCGGAATACAATATTCTGCTTTTAATCGTTACACTGGGTATGTTTCTAATGCCGGCAGTCAATGATATTTTAATGATTATCATTGCGATGGAAATTGTAGGGCTGATGTCCTATGTTTTAGCCGGATTCCATAAAAAAGATTTAAAATCCACAGAAGCGGCATTAAAGTATATGATCTACGGTGCAGCTAGTACAGGCATTATGGCCTTTGGATTTTCACTTATTTATGGCCTAACCGGGCACACAAATTTATACGATATCCAAACCGCTCTTGTAAACGGCCATGCCAATCCTGTTGCCATGTTCGTGGCTTTTATGATGATTCTGGGCGGCTTGGGATACAAAATTGCCATGGTACCTTTTCATTTTTGGGTACCGGATGTGTATGAAGGCGCACCTACACCGGTTACCGCTTTTCTGTCCGTCGGGCCCAAAGCAGCAGGGTTTGCTCTGTTTATTCGCTTCCTGGTTACGGTAATTGCCCATCCCACCTATGGTTCTTTTGGTTCCTTTACTCAGAATGTACAAATTCAGGCGCCATTGTTATTAGCTGTTCTTGCAGTGCTTACTATGACACTTGGTAATTTTTCTGCACTTAATCAGAAAAATATTAAACGTATGTTGGGATACTCGGCCATAGCCCATGTTGGGTATATGGTTATGGCCCTGGTCGTACTAAACAATGATGCCTTTGGCGCTGTTATGTTTTATATGATTGTTTATCTGTTTATGAATTTTGGCGCTTTTTGGGTTGTGGAATCTTTTGCATCCAAACTTGGTGGAGAAGAAATCGAAAACTATAAGGGACTTGGATACCGCGATCCGTTTACAGCCGTTAGTATGGCCATTTTTATGTTTTCATTAACCGGCTTGCCTCCCTTTGCCGGCTTTATCGGAAAAGTGTATCTATTCTCTGCTGTAATTAAACAAGGTTGGTATATTCTGGCCTTAATAGGTGTATTAAATAGCGTTGTATCCCTGTTTTACTACCTCTCGGTTGTAAAATCCATGTTTCTGAGACAGGAAGATGAAAATGTACCGATTCAATCAAGTTTGTATCATAAGGTACTGGTGGTAATCTTTGTTGTTCCCACTTTACTTTTGGGTGTTTACTGGCAGCCAATCATTAATTTTACAACCCATTCCATCGGGATTTTCTTTGGTAAATAAAAAGATATAGTTTAAATAAAAAAAGGCGCCTATGGCGCCTTTTTTTATTTACTGATTATACAGCTTATTTTTTCTCTGTTTTTAATTGCTCAGCCATTTGAGCTGCGCCATCGTCACCCTTACTTTCCACCTGCGTAGATTCCATCAGGTAAGCAAAGTTTTTAATGAATGTATCGGATGGCACTCCGGCCGTAGCCGCATATTTGGCTAATTCATGTGCATCTTCAAAGTCTTCTTTTTTAAGACGAATCATATAGCGATAGGCAACTTTAAACGATTCGGAAGTAATATCAACCATACGTATTTTCATACGCTTGGTTTTTTTATCCAGAATCTTTTTGAAATACATAGGTACAAAATGACCATTCTGCATGGATACCAGCGCACCGGAACCGCCTTCAAACAAGAATTGCGAAGCCATAAATCCCAAATCACGGCAATATTCCATATCAAACGGGATGGGATCCGCACAGCGTAATTCGTACCCGATGTTTTTGGCTACAATCGTTTCTTTAATATTGAAATCTTCCAATCGTTTTTGTACCCGTCGCTTCAGTATTTCACCAAAGGTAATTTCAGCAAATCGTAAATTGTCATGAGCATCCCGTTCCACATTAACTGCTTCTTCAAAATCCTTAGGATCGATTTTATCTAATAATCCTTCTGCAATAATTGCGACACCGTCGCGACGCCCATAACTCAATCGCTTAATAATGGCACCCACAAGGGTGTCAACAATTTGATCGAATTTAATACGTTTTTCCCCAAATTCTTCCGGGATCATGGTCATGGTAGCGCCGGCTGCCTTGCCGATTCCCAAAGCAAGATGCCCGGCTTTACGGCCCATGGTAACTACAAAGTACCAGCGTGAGGTGGTTTTGGCATCTGTCATAATATTCTTAACAATTTCCACACCGAGATGGCGCGCCGTCTGAAAACCAAAGGTACTGATATTTCCTGGAAGGTCTAAATCGTTATCAATCGTTTTAGGCACATGCGCAACCCGCACACGACCATTGGCAATTTGCTCTACCCGATATGCGGAATAAGCCGTATCATCTCCACCGATTGTGATAAGCTGATCCACATTCAAACGTAACAGAGACGAAACCGTGTTTTCCAGAAATTTAGTGTCTGTAGTAGGATTATCGCGAGAAATACCAATATGGGAACCACCTCTAAAATGGATACGACTAACGGATTTAATATCCAAAGGCATAACATGGGAAATATCTCCCTGCATAATCCATTTAAAACCGTCTTTAATACCAATAACGTCTGAACCGGATAAAATGGCACGAATGGTTGCCGCGCCTATAACACTATTTATACCCGGGGCCGGTCCGCCCCCAACTAATATTGCTGTTCGTTTTGCAAATCCTGACATAATGAAACCTCATATCAAATTAATAATACTTCAAATATAAACATCCTATTTTGCACCAGCTATTAATATACATTAAGGTTACAGATCCTGCAAATATTCAGACTTTAAAACGTGAAATTTTTAAATTGATAACAAAAGATATTTTGTATGTAACTATCTGGTTACATTAGATTTTTATAAGTTTTATTAGTATATTAGAATATTAATTGTTTTAATCATGGTGACTTAGATCAATGCGTTTCAAATTAATCATCTTACATTGTTTTCTTTTACGCACCAGGGATAGTATATGAAAATTGCAAATCTGGAACTTTCCGGTTTTAAAAATATTGAACAAAAAACGTCCTATCAGTTCAAAGACAGAAGCAACTTTTACCTTTTTGATAGTGACCCCGGATCCAGAGTGTTTTTCTTTGAATCTATAATGGGCATTATGTTTGGGTTTGACAGCGACGAGAAACTACGCTTTCGAGGTAGTCCGGAGCTCAACAAGACATTTACCGGTATGCTGACTCTGGAATATGATCATCGTATTATTATGATTGAGAGAGATTTTGAGACCGATTTTGTCGCTTGTCTTCTTTCCGACCCCAAGACAACTCGTTCTATTTTTCAGGGTAAAGATTTTGTAGATAATGGCTTCTCCCGCCCTTATCTACAAATGCTGCGTTCCGTTTTCCCTATTATTGACAAAGAATTATTCAAAGAAGTTTGTCAGGATGTTGTAACAAATCCTAAAAAATCATTTGCTGATTTAATAGATACTCTATATATATTACTCACCCCTCAGTTTAAATTTAGTGCTGTAAAATACTTAATCAATGATGGTAACCGATTTATAAAACTTTGCGAAGATAACGATCAAAAAGAAGAAAATTTGGAATTATTATCATGTCAGAAAGAAGCGTTAGAACATTTAATAACTATTAAAAGAACTGAGGAAAATCTTAATTCGGATTTAATTCGGCTTGATCTATTATTGGCTCAGATTAAGCAAAAATTTAATCTTTCCAGCCAACCTGACAAAGAAATAGATGAAAAATTTCCGACTCTGAAACAATTTAACCCGTTGCAATTACGAGCTGATGTTCTATTGTGGCAAAAGCTGTCCGATACAAAAGCACAATGGGAAGAAAAATTAAATAATTTTAAAATACGTAAAGAACATATAAACAATGTACTAAATCATGATTTATATGAATATACCCTTCTGCCGGACTCTTTTCCTAAAGATGTGAGACGTTTTTTAGAACTTACACACCAAATAGAAAACCTTAATAAAACTTTGGTAGAACATGAATCATTGGTTCACAAAATAGAAGAAAGTATGGGTCAGGGTAAAATGATACGGATCGCAGCACTTGTATTGGCCCCTCCTCTGGTTTTTCTTCTGTCTTATTTTCTTTTAGGTCCTTTTTGGATGTTCATCATACCTGAAACCATTTTATCTTTTTTTATAATATTGTTTTTTACCGGTCAGGCAGGAGACAAAAATCGGGACCGTATTTATCACTTGCGAGAAGAAATGCACATTCTTGAAAAGCGGATTCATAATGCAAGAGAAGAACATGCGTTCCTTTCTAAAAAATATCGCTTCTTCGAAGACCCTACCTATTTGGATAGTCATCTTGCCCGATTACAAAAATGTAGAAAATATCAGAAAGAACTTGTATCCATTGAGCGTGAGGAACAACAAATTCAAACTCAACTTACATCCGAATCCTATACAAGTCAGTTAGAGATGTTCCAACAGAAATATGGACGCGCAATAGATATTGAACGGCGAGATTTAGAACGCTATCTGGATGAATATGTACGTATTAGTCACCAAAGCCAAGAAAGTCAACATAATTTGGATGAAAATCCGGTTATACAGGAGATAACAAACTTAGGTATGATGATTCAAAAAGCTGTTAAAGAATTGCAACAAGCTCGTGCAACTATCCTATCTAGCATTAAGCTAAATATACCGGCCAGTGATCTGGATTCAGTATTAACTAAGTTAGAACAAAAAATCAAAAATATTCATATGCAGCAAACGTTGAACTCGTTCAGTTCACTCCTTTAATAATTTCACCTTGAAGAATTGATTGTAATATCATATATTTAGTTTTTACAGCTTCCTAAAGTACCTGGATTCTTTTTATGCATTACAGAAACCTTCCTGAAATGTTTTTCAGTATAGCGCGGACAAATCCTCAAAAACCTGCCTATCGTTTTAAACAAGATGGTACCTGGCAAACTATTACATTTTCACAGGCTTCTGAACAAATTAAATCTATTGCTGTGGGATTATATAAACGAGGTATCCGAAAAGGAAGTACGGTTGCCTTGCTTTCAACCAACCGCCCGGAATGGGCCCTTTGTGACTATGCAATTATGTGCCTTGGAGCCGTAACTGTTCCGCTTTACCCATCATTACTACCCGATCAGATTTCCTTTTTACTCAATCATTCGGAAGCAGCCCTGGCCATTGTTGAAGACGAACAGCAATTGGACAAAATTAAAACCATTCAGGCTCAATGTTCTGCAATCAATCATTTTGTGATTATGGACAAGCCGAAAAATACTTTACCGGAAAACTGGGAATTACTAAGCGCTGTAATCGAAAACGGGCAGAGCATTCCGGAGCGGGAACCAAATATAATCGATTCACATCTTAAAAATGTGCAGCCGGATGACCTTGCTACCATCATTTACACTTCCGGCACAACAGGTGAACCAAAAGGCGCCATGCTAACCCATTCCAATTTTTTATTTAATATCGAAAGCGCCGCTAAAATTTTTACTATTTACCCGGATGATTCGCTACTTTCCTTTTTACCCCTCAGCCATGTTCTGGAGCGGATGGCCGGGCATTTTTTGGCAACCTCTTTTGGGTGCACCATTTCGTATGCCGAAAGTATTGAGGCTGTAGCGCAAAATCTCATTGAAGTAAAACCGACTATTGCCA
>JANTHG010000194.1 GCA_024762535.1 Calditrichaceae bacterium | reverse complement strand
GGACGGAACAGAACGTAAAAAAATCGGTAGAGTTTTGTCCGGGAAGTCACCCCGCGCTCCGGTAAAATGATGCCCGGCCGAAAGACATAAGCATCCCAGAACCCCAGATTTAAAACCATGTTCTCGGTTTTGCCCTTAACGCGCGCCCACATGATGCGCCCCTTTTCGCTGCTGTCAGTTCCGGCCCCGGAAACATAAATAAATTTCATTTCCGGGTTTACGCTGTGCAAAGTTGTGGCCAGCGCTTTGGTTATGGTGTAGGTAATTTCGGTGTACTGCGCTTCGTTCATCCCGGCGGAAGAGACGCCCATGCAGTAAAAACAGGCATCGTAGCCAGGCAGTTGATCTTTAAGCGAACTGAAATCCCGAAAATCTGAATGGATGATTTCCTTGATCTTGGGATGCGACATCCCTACCGGCTGTCTGTTAATCAGTAAAACTTCTTCGACGCGGGGGTTGTCCAGGCATTCCAGCAGCACCCCCTTACCGATCATACCCGTGGAACCGGTAATAATTGCCTTCATAGTTTTCTACCTTTCATCTTAAAATTAATACCGGGACCTCATAATATTCTGCTTATTGACTCGCATTTTTGCCAATTTCCAAATGGAACTTACTTCCGCACATCCATGTTCTGCTGGTTTGCCAACACCAGTTTTTGCTGGTATTCCTTCATCCGCGCATGCGAATTGCTATCTATCAACATGATAATGGTCATCATGGCGATGACCGCAATACTGCCGGCCCGCCAGAGCGGTTTATCAATAAAAATGATTAGCAGTGCGCAAACGATAATGATACCCGGAATCACCTTAAAAACAACGGTCTGGAACTCGTTGATGGTCTTCTCGGTACGTTGGATTTCCGATTGCACAAAGGCCTCTGCGTTTTGCCGATATTCCTGCGGGAAATGATTTAAGCGCGTTTTATTGCTGTAGAACAGTCCCACGCCAACGGTCAACAGCAGGGCGCCTGTCACCAGAAATGGGATGATGTAGGCCCGGGCCAGGTCGGTTTTACCCAACTGCCAGAAACCTAAACTCACCAGCAGAAACAGGACGGCGGCCAGGATGAAAAAGGCCGATGAAAACACCTCGGCCTTAGCCCAATCGAGTGCTGCTTTTAATATATCCATGACTTCTCCTTAAACTTTGTCTTTTTTATGAAACGACTCAAAACGCTACAAAGACCAGCGGAAACCCGTCTTCTCTTCAGAAATCTTCCACAGCCTGGCGGCGGCTTCCCGGTCCAGGGCAACCGGGTCCAGGTTGTTCTCGCCGACCGGGCCGACCATCTCGCCTCGTTTAGTTGGCCCGTAAAGCGCTTCCTGCTTAAGACCTTCTTCCGTGGCACACATTACCTGCGACCAGGCACCCTTCTCGGCTGGTTGCGCCACGACCCACTTTAAGATGGCCCAGACGACACGGTCTCTCATCCCAAAGGAATTCTGCAGGTTAGTGCGCGATGCGCCGGGATGACAGACAAAAACCTGCGCGTTTTTGCCAAAAGTCTGCACGCGCCGTTGAAGCTCGTAGGCGAACATCATCAGGGCTAACTTACTTTGGGAATAGGCGTTCCAGGCAGAATAGTTCTTTTCAAAATTGAGGTCTTCGAACTGTATGCGCCGCAACCCTCTTTTATAGGCAAGGCTGCTTACCACTACGATATGCCCTCCGGACTGTTCGATGCGCTCAAACAACAGCCCACACAACAGAAAATCACCAAAGTAATTGACCCCCAACTGGCTTTCAAAGCCATCCACGGTCAGTTCCAGCCTGGGCACCTGGGCAATCGCCCCGTTGCAGATCAGGGCGTCGATACGCGACACCTTTTCCAGCACTTCCGCCGCTGCCTGACGTACCGAATCCAAAACCGCAAGATCCATTTTGATGAAAGATACATCGGCGTCCTGACCAAACTCCTGCTTCAGGCGCTCGATAACGGCGGCTGACTTTTCGGCGTTGCGGTTCAACATCAACACTTTGGCGCCCCTGGACAGGAAGAGCCGTGTGGCTTCAAAACCTGTTCCGCTGGTGGCGCCGGTGATGACATAGGTATTGCCGTTCAGGGACCCCAGTCGCGCCGCCGTCCAGCCCTTTGAGCTAAATTTATTATTGATTGTCATTGTTCAAACTCCTTCCTATTAGAAATCTATTTGTACTACTCGGTTTACTCTATTCAAATCACCAATTACTGTTAAAGTTAAGGATAACCAGATGATAGAATTTTTAAAAATATTTTTGCTAGCCTATTAACTGACTAATCAGTCGAACATCTGGTCAAAAAAATTTACGTAACGAAAATCCCGTGCCAGCAAATGTCAAAAACCAAATCGATGTTTTCCTCGGAAATTTTGTCCGGATGCCGGCGAAAATGGGTAATGGCCAGATTAAACACACCTTCCAGAAAATCTTCGATAAACTCCGGATAAACGGTTTTTAATTCGCCCGAGCCGACCAATTCATTGATAATATTGGTCAGGTACTCGAAATGATCGAGTGCCGTATCTCGCGTCAATTTGGTAATAAAAGGCGAATTGGAAAATTGCTGGATAAAGCGGTATTCTTTGGGATTCAGGATGCCCCATTTGACGATATCTTTAAACAACTGGCGCATACGCTCATCCAGGCTGCCTGTGTTTTGGAAGTTTTGCTGGATGGCCTGGCCCATTTTTGTTTTGGTTTCCAGATACAGGGTATCGATCAGCTCTTCCTTGTTTTTAAAATAGTGGAAAAGGGTGCCCGTGGCCACGCCGGCCTGTCTGGCAATCAGCGAAGTGGGCGTGTTGTGAAAGCCTCTATCTACAAACAGCTCCAGGGCAGCTTTGAGAATCGCCTGCTTTTTTTCCGATACGTCTTTGGTCAATATTTTACTCCTGCACATCTCTTTCACAAATTATTCGACTGATTAGTCGGTTGACAATTTAAGGATTGTTTTTCAAATGTCAAGAAAAAATGTAAAAATTTATTTGGGGGGATTAAGTGCATTTTTCTGACAAAAAGATTGCAGCGATTTCCAACCCACTATTCTGCAAATGATCGATTAAGAAGGACGCCATTATTGTTCATCCAAAAAAAGAATTTCCCCCATCCTACGCAAATGTTCTCCCCCAAATTAAGCAATGCCAGAGTTCATAGCGCTCAATAGCCACTATTTTTAGATAATGGTTTACAAAAGGATCCTCAAAAATAAACGACTTTAGCCGGAAATATTTTGGGAATTGAATTTGGGGCTGAAGCCCTATTTTTTTGGGATTTTCCCTTTCCCCCCAGCTGAAGCTGGGGGCTATTGAGCCTTGATTATTATGCTCTCCGAAAACCATGAAATGGATCAAAATTTTATTTTGAAAAGCTTAATTGCCACTATCTTTAGATAGTGGCTTAAATACCCCGCCCTAATCCGGCTTTAGCCGAAAACCTCTGAGAACTGGTTTTGAGTTAAAAGGCGAATTTTATTTTGGGATTTTCTCACCCAATCGGCTTTCCATCCGGCCAGGTGCCAAAGGGCTGCTTTTCCAGTTTCATTCGACCATCGGTACCTTTGTAAATATTGATCCAAGCCCGCCAGTTCTGGTCATCCATCTCCGGGTAGTCCAGCCGGTAATGGCTCAAACGGCTCTCCGTACGAAACAGCGAAGCACGCAACTTCATTTCGGCGCTGATGACCATATTTTTTGTTTCGTGCGCCAGGCGCAGTTCGTGCATGTCCTTGGCGATTAACATCGGTAAGTGATGATCGCGCAATTCTTCCACGTAAGTTAGAGCAGCCTGTAAAATAGCACCGCGCTTGATGTAGAGTACGAAATTCGGAATCAAAATACCCTGCAAGGTTTGCGTGACCCAGGCCGGACTGTAACCGGCATCCCGTTTCAATGGCGCCAGAATTTCATTTTTGATTTCTTTCAATTTCGCCGGAGAAATATTCTGAAAGATTGTTTTCTTTGCATAGTCGGCTGCTTCTTCCCCGGCAATGGCGCCCTGCACCGCAGAGCCGGCCAGTGACGAACCAATTTGGGTGTAAATGCCGCCGGACATGTGCGAACCAAGGGCGTCACCGGCAGCGTACAGACCAGGAATATCGGTGGCGCAGCGGTCATTAATCGGCACCAACCCTTCGGATTTGTGAATGGCCAGCCCGGCCGAAGCACCGCCAACCGACGGCCCCATCATTCCCGGGGGTCCGCCATCCTTTGGACCTTTGCCTCCAAACGGTCTGCCTTTACCTGCCGGTGCTCTTCTTTCTCCTTCAGGCGGACCTTTGCGCCCAAATTCTTCCGGCACATAGGGTCCACCCGAAATATTTGAATTTTCAATTCCCGGCGGGCCCATGCTGACCGGCGCACCTTTGACATAGGCCAGGTAATTCAAGTCCACGCCCAAATCGTGGTGCACTTCCACGCCGGTAGTGGATGGTTTTTGTTCGAACATACCATGCCAGCCGTCAAAACAGGCAGCCGGATTTTGGGCCATGGCCACATGCCCGTCATTCCACTCCTTACCGGTAATGCGCGCACCAATCTGGTAGGCCATCACGCTGCCGTCATGGGTCAGATCGCGAATGGGGAATCCGTTGGGTTTAAAGCCGCCCGCCCCGGTACAGAGAATAACGCTTTTGGCGTTGAAAAAATAAATTTTCTCATCGTCCAGTCCAAAGCCCGCGGCCCCGGTTATTTTACCGTTTTCCTTAATCAGATGAGTGATCACAATCCGTTCCCTTACTCCAATCTGTCTTTCGTCAATCGGTTTGCGGAACGAATCATGATAAAGCGCCGAATCAAAAAAGCCCCATTCGCGCAGTTCAGCCACTCTTTCTTTGGAATGGGCAGCCATTTGCCGGGTGTAGGCGCGATTGTTGGAACCCAGGGCCGAGCGGGACACCTTATCGACAAATTCATCCAGGCTAACGTTGCTGGTTTTTTCATCGAATTCAAAGATGCCTTTGGCAAAGGGTGTTTGCCCGGAAGCGCCCAGCCGGCCCTTGGAAACCATCAGAACGCTTGCCCCGGCATCGTACGCTTTTATCGCGGCAAACAAACCGGCCATGCCGCTGCCGATAACCAGAACATCTGTTCCAATCAATGAACTCTTCATTTTGTCGGCATGCACTTCTTGCTTGTTTTCTGCCCATCCCATCGGTATGCCCATAGCCGCCAGTGAAGCCGCGCCGGCACCCGCGCCGGCCAGTGCTATAAATTGTCTTCTGCTAATTGCAGTTCCTGCTTTACGCTTAGCCATTTTTGCTGTCCTTTCTTTTTAACCTTTTCCGAAAGATAGGTCTTGGTTAAAACCGTAACGCCGCCGCCCAATAGAATAAGGTAAAAAATTTCCATAGCCGGATCGGAATGGCGACCCAGTGTGATGACGTGGTAGGTTGCCAACCCAATAAATAGCAAGGATAAAATACCGTGGAACCAGCGCCAGCTTGTGTATCGCTTAAAGAGCTTTTCACGCAATAACGAAGTTACTCCCAATACGATCATCAGAAACCAGGCAAGAATACCAAACAGCACACTGCTATTGTCTAAAGTGGTAACAATCTGCCACAGGGCATCCACTGGTCGCACTCCCCCTTCGAAATAGCGCGGAAAAACGATCAGAATCGGATGGAAAAACAGAACTGAGGTAAAGACATAGCCAATGAACTTATGTACTTTTACGATATGACTCATCTTGCCTTTGCGCTCGATGGTCCTGTAGCCGCGGGTGAAATAAAACTGGCTTATCATGAATATGAAAGATAAAATTGCCAATAACGAGATGGTTTCCTTCAAAACGGTTCTTCTGGGAAAATCCTGCAAAAAATAAATCATTAAAGGGATCCCAATAAACAAGATAAATTTGCCCAGAAAATTGTATTTCTTGATAAATGCTTTCATGACTTACCCCCAGGAAACGATGACCGGTATGGATTTTTCCGGCGTGATAGTAATGGCATCCACCGGGCAGTACAGGCGACATAAGTGGCAAATTTGGCAATCTTCCGGATATTTGATCATTGCCTTGCCGTTAGATTCATCAATTCGGATGAC
>JANTHG010000193.1 GCA_024762535.1 Calditrichaceae bacterium | reverse complement strand
TCAGATGCAGGCCGGCGATGTACATCTCGCAGCCATTATCGAAGTAAGTAATAAAGGCGGAAAACTGCTCGATACCATTAAGCCGACCATGATTATGCAGGGCAGAAATAAAAAGAATATTCCCGCTGAATTACCGGACAAATCACACCATGTGATGATTAAAGCCATCAATGTGGAAAACGGATCAATTAAGCTGGCTTTGGCCGGAAAAGAAGGTCAGGACAACCGTTATGCAGGGAAGGAGCTGCTGGCCGTGGAAGTTTCTGTTAAACCCCTGATAAACGTATTGTGGCTTGGCACTATTTTACTGGTAACAGGTCTTTTGTTAGCATTGTTTCAGGTTACGAGAAAAAAACCTAAAACGACTTAATCTTTCTAACCTTTATTCTCAAGTTAAACCGCCGGTTCTTCGGCGGTTTTTTTTTGAAACTCCATGAATTTACATAAGTTAAGCGTTATTTGCCCAACTTGAATTAAAATGGCAAATACCGTATATTTCGATTTTGAGATAGTGTTGAAGCGGATAATGAAACGAATTAAACTGGTTCTGGAATATGACGGAACTCATTATTTTGGCTGGCAATTACAAAAGGGGCAGCATTCGGTTCAGCAAGAGTTGGAACAGGCGTTAGCGATCCTTGTAAAACAGCCGATTCGTGTTATTGCTGCAGGTCGAACCGATACAGGTGTGCATGCCCGCAATCAGGTAGTGCATTGTGATGTACCGGAGGTCGATTTACGTAAACTGGTTCACGGCTTAAATGGAATTATGCAGAAGGATGTAGTCGTAAAATCAGCCAGGTGGGTAGCAGCCGATTTCCATGCGCGTTTTGACGCCACAGCGAGACGCTACCACTATTTTATCAGTACGGAACGCAGTGCACTAAACCGGAACTATGCCTGGATTTTTACACAGCCATTGAATAAAACCCTAATGCAGGCCGGTGCGGAAATTATTACCGACTATGAAAATTTCAAATCATTCTGTAAAGTTAAAAGTAACGTTAAACACTATAAATGCACTATTTTTACCAGCCGGTTTTTCATGTTAAACGGGTTGCTGGTTTACGAAATTAAAGCGAATCGCTTTTTACACGGCATGGTTCGGGCCATTGTGGGAAGTTTACTTGAATTAGGGCGTGGTAAAATTAGTTTAAACGAGTTTCGTGCTATGATTGAAGCACAGGATCGACGCAAAGTGCCAGCCACAGCACCGGCCCGGGGACTTGTTTTGGAAGAAATTACTTATTAAAGGAAGTTATTATGAAATTTTTTATTGATACGGCTAATCTGGAGCAAATAAAAGAAGCCGCAAGCGTTGGAATTTTGGACGGTGTGACTACCAATCCCACACTCATTTCACGTGAGCAGGGTACGCCCAAGGAAATTTATAAAGCCATTTGCGAAATCGTTGATGGGCCTGTAAGCGCCGAAGCCATAGCTCTGGACTGGGAAGGAATGGTTAAAGAAGGCCGGGAACTGGCTGCCATACATCCCAATATTGTGGTTAAAATACCCATGACCAAAGATGGTTTGAAAGCTGTAAAAATGCTGGCATCCGAAGGGATAAAAACTAATGTAACGCTGATTTTTTCTCCTATTCAGGCCTTACTTGCCGCACGCGCGGGCGCTTCTTTCGTAAGCCCCTTTGTGGGCCGCCTGGATGATATTGCCACTCCCGGTATGGAACTGGTGCAGCAGATTCAGCAGATTTTTGCCAATTACCAGTTGGAAACCGAAGTGATTGTTGCAAGTATTCGCCATCCGATGCATGTGGTAGATGCTGCCATGATTGGAGCGGATATTGCGACCATTCCTTTTAAGGTTATTGAACAGATGATGAAACACCCTTTAACGGATATTGGTATCACCAATTTTTTGAATGACTGGAAAAAAGTAGAGAATCGCAAATGAATCTTTCCAAATTAGTAAGACCCATTTTTACGATTATAGTGGGCATAATGCTTGGTATATTTTTATATCAAAAATTTGCACCGAAAAACCAGCGGACAGCAGATACGGAAGACACCTCTCTTGTAAGCAAAGCAAGGGCTGCATCCGAAGTGGACAGCCTTACGTTTTCACGGCAAACGGCTATTACACGAGCGGTTTCTGAAGTGAGTCCGGCTGTGGTTTCGGTGAATGTAACCAAAATTGATAAATATATTCAACGCTCTCCTTATTATGCAGACCCGTTTTTTCGCCAGTTCTTTCCCGAACTGTTTGGTGGCCGTGTAGTCGAACGACCCGTAAAGTCGCTTGGCTCGGGATTTATCATTTCACCGGATGGCTTTATTGTTACCAACGAACATGTGGTTAGCAGTGGAACGGAAATTATCGTGGCCATGGGCGACGGAGAAGAATATAAAGCGCAATTAATTGGTAAAGACCATATTAATGATGTTGCTCTCTTAAAAATTGAGAAAGAAAATTTACCCTATATCCGCTTTGGCGATTCCGACCGGGTGCTTATCGGCGAATGGGCTATTGCGCTGGGCAATCCTTTTGGGTTGTTCACCAGTAACCAGCCAACGGTTACTGTGGGTGTAATCAGCGCGGTAAATCGGGATTTTTCGCCTTTTGACGGCCGGGTGTACGAAGATATGCTTCAGACAGATGCGGCCATTAATTCCGGTAACAGCGGTGGACCATTATGCAATGCCCTGGGTGAAGTGATTGGGATGAATACTTTTATTTTTACCGGCGATGAACACTCCAAAGGTTCGGTGGGAATCGGTTTTGCCATACCCTCCAATCATATTCGTGAGGTAGTGGAAAAACTTAAAAAACGCGGTAAAGGCGACCGGGATTTCTGGATTGGTCTGTATGGAATCAATTTAAATAATTATCTGGCGCGTTTGATCGGTTTTCCTTCCACAAACGGTGTATTAATTAAACGTATCGTTGCACACAGCCCGGCAGAGAAAGCGGGTGTAGAACTGGGGGACGTGATTGTGGCCATTAACGGCATTCGTATTACATCCACACAGATGGCCGATCAGGTGATTCAAGACAGTGATGCGGTTGTAGGTGATTCATTACGATTGCTGATTTGGCGGGCAGGGAAACAGATAGAAAAAACAATTATATTAGAAAAATATCAGCATTAATGTATACGAAACAGGAGGTCTCGATTTGACAGACCGGCAAATTATTTATGACGGCCGAACGAAACAAGTGCTTCAAGCGGATAATAACGATGTTGTGATTTTAAAATTTAAAGATAGCGAAGCCCAATACGAAGGGGAAAAACGGGCAAAATTCAAGGCAAAAGGCGCTATGCGCTTGACACTAAGTAATGTGATATTTGAATATTTAAATAGTTATAATATTCCTACGCATTGGGACACTGCGATAAATGATACGGAAGCACGAGTAAAAAAGTTGGACATGGTTCCCATTTCTGTGCATATTCGAAATATTGCGGCGGGAACTATTTGCGAACGTTTTCATCTGGAACCGGGCACAGCGCTTAAATATCCGGTGCTGGAATATTATCTTAAGAATGCTGATCTGGGACATCCGATGATTTCGGAATCGCATGCCTATGCTTTTGGTTATGCGACTCCGGAAGAAATGAAACATATTTCTCGTCTCTCATCCAAAGTGAATGCTGTTTTAAAAGCATATATGGACCGACGAAAATTAAAATTGGTGGATTACCGTTTAGAGTTTGGCCGAAGCAAAGGACAAATTATTCTTGGAGATGAGATCAGTCCGGATAACGTACGGCTTTGGTCTGTGGATGCTTCGGGTTCTTTTAAACCGAACCATTTTAATTTTGAAAATAGCAAGGCAGCCAAATCCTATAAGGAAATAATGACCTTACTTGTTGCGAATAGAGGTTGAGATGATAACAAAATACGGGTACAAAATTATAATCTTCACCGGTGTTTTACTGGTTTTACTGGCTTCGGCCTCGTTTATCTGGAATAATGTTGCGCTTTGGATTGTAACGGCTTTGGTAGGTGTGCTTTTTATATTTCATTTCTTCTTTTTCCGTGATCCGGAACGATCGATTCCTATGCAACCCAATCAGATTTTGTCGCCTGCGGATGGAAAAATTATTAAGATTGATACGGTCGACGAACCACTTTACATTAAAGGTAAGGCTCTGCGTGTTTGTATATTTATGTCCGTATTCAATGCCCATATTAATCGCAATCCCGTTGATGGGACCGTTGAATTTTTAGAACATAAAAGTGGTGAATTCCTGGCCGCCTTTGCCGAAAACGCCGGCGATGTTAATGAACAAATGCGCATCGGTGTAAATACATCCCACGGAAAAATCTTTTTTAAACAGATTGCCGGTCTCATTGCACGCCGTGTGGTCTGCCGTTTGGAACAAGGTGAAACCGTAAAAGCCGGGGAACGTTTTGGGATGATAAAATACAGTTCCCGGGTAGATCTCTTTTTACCTCTTGATACTACATTACATGTTAAACTGCATGATACTGTAAAAGCAGGCTTGTCCATTATTGGAGAATTTAAAGCGTGATTAAAATTTCCAGAAAAATTATGCCCAATTTTTTTACTGTTGGCAATATGTTCGCCGGATTCATGTCCGTTATTTTTTCCCTTTATTTACACGATTATGTTATGGCCGCCTGGATGGTGTTAGTTTCGGCGTTTATGGATTCGCTGGATGGAAAGGTAGCGCGTCTGGCAAATGCTTCCAGCCAGTTTGGTGTGGAATACGATTCCCTCGCGGATAATGTGTCATTCGGTCTGGCGCCCTCTGTTCTTATTTACGGTTTCTTTTTTCATCATTGGGGCAATGTGGGGATTTTTATCAGCTTTTTCCCGCTCTTGTTTGTTAGTATCCGCCTGGCACGTTTTAATGTAAAATTAGAAGGTTTTGATAAAAGCGAATTTGAAGGATTGCCCTCACCGGCAGGCGCTTTGCTTCTTGCATCTTATGTTTTGTTTTTGGATCGTTATTTTCCCGGTCAGGAATTTCCACGCGTACTGCTTGTTTTAACTCTCGCAGTTTCTGTTTTAATGGTAAGTACTATTCGTTATGATGTGCTGCCTGTTCTTACATTTAGGGGAGGTCCGTTAAAAGCAATTTTGTTTGTGGTGGCTATATTTGTGGTTATTTTTGGTATTCTGTTTCCCAAAACGTTACTGTTCCCGTATTTTCTGTTTTATTTACTAAGCGGTCTGGCACGTTTTATCTTTCGTTTAGGGCAGGGGAAAGGATTGCGAAAGCGATAAACGAAAATATCGACATTTGACACTATTTAATCGATTCAAAAGGAACAAGTATGAAAAAAAAGAGTTGGATATTTTATATTGTGGTTTTATTTGTAGGTGCCCTCATCGGATCCGCTCTGGGTGAAGTAGTAGCATATTTAATTCCCGCCGGAGTGGTAAAGCAGTTCTTTTTGAAATCGGCCACAGCTTCTTTTGGGCCAGGCACTATGAATATTATAATATTAACCATAACGTTCGGGTTTAGCATTAAAGTAAATATTATGGGTATCATCGGCATTCTTATTGCCGCATATGCCTTACGCTGGATGGACTAATATCTAAAAAGGATAAATTATGTTTGGAATAGGCTCAACCGAATTACTGGTCATTTTATTTATCATCTTGTTGGTTTTTGGCTCAAAAAAATTACCGGAACTGGCACAGGGTTTAGGCAAAGGAATTCGGGAATTTAAAAAAGCGACCAATGATATTCAGGAAGAACTGGATATTAATAAACCGATTTCAGAACCTAAAGCCAAAGAATCGGACTCTACCGATTCCAAAGCCTGATTTTATGACGCATGGCCCTACGTTCCAAAATTTTTGCTTACCAAAATGGGCAATTCCGCTTAGAAGAAGCAGCCGATGCCTATTTAAGCAAGATTAAGCAACGGGCCTCTCTCAATGCTTTTATTCATCTTTCCGAATCTTCCGTCAGGGAATCCGCCTCAAAAATAGATACTCTGAAGAAGAAAGGAAAGAAATTGCCTCCTTTGGCCGGAATTATTTTGGCCGCCAAAGACAATATCCACATCAAAGGCCAATCCACCACCTGCGCCAGTCGTATTTTGAATTCGTTTA
>JANTHG010000192.1 GCA_024762535.1 Calditrichaceae bacterium | reverse complement strand
ATAAATCATACAAATACCGTCTTCCAAAAAGACGCAATGCTCGTCTTCACCATCCCGTAATATCAGTTGCCCTTCAGTTTCAATGGTAAATAGCTGTAGAAAAAGACGGGGATCTAAATTCAGATTTTCAGCAATTGCCTCTGCTTCTTCTGCGGTCAAAAACACAAAGCCACCGGAAAGTTCACAGCAGGCAGAGCAATCTTTTATACATTCAAAGCGGACTTCAAACGATTTGGGTTTGTAGGGGGGCATGGGTGTCTTTTATATTTATTGGCTTAAAAACTGTGCAGCCGCGGGATTAAAATTTCCCCGGGCAATTAAAAATTTATATTTTTTCCAGGAAGACATGGCTTCGAATGCATCCGATTCATTTAATTCACCGCAAATAATTTGTTTCAACATGCCTTTTTCGAATAAAAAATGTCCTTGTTCATCATCGCTCTGAATAAAGGCATAGCCATTCACTTTTTCTTGTTCACAATATTGGATGATTTCTTCTAAGGAAAAGGTACGCTGACTACCCTGTAAAATGATATTGTTTTTCAGGGAATTTATACGGTAGGATTGCAGAATAGATTGCAATTTGGCAATAAATACATCGTTATCCACCGGTTTCTGAATATAATCCAGAACGCCATATTTGTAAGCATCTAATTTAATGGACGTGTTGTCAACAGCGGATAAAAAGAGAAATGGAGTATGGATATAGCGATTTAAAGCTCTTACCTGATGCACAAATTTTAAGCCATCCATTATCGGCATGTTCAAATCACTGATTATCAGTTCAATAAAATTATCCGTAAATTTTAAAAAGGCAAGCGCATCTAAAGCGGATAAAAATTCATGCACATACATTCCCTGTTTACGAAGCAAAAACGTGTACATCTGCAAAGCATCCGGGTCATCATCTATTAATAAAATATGTGCTTTTGATTCCATGGATAAAATTCGCCGTTGGAATGAATAATTATCGTTTTATTGTGTTTTCTTAATATCGGTATAACCGGATAGTTCTTGAATAAAATATTATGGGTGCAATCGTATGAAAAATAAAAAATATCTTTTTTAAATTGAAGTATATGGAAATAGCCGTTATTTTCATATAAAATAATTTCTAAAATATTATGAAACGAAAAAAATTTATACAAACCCTGTTCCGGACAATGGGCGTAACCACCATTGCAGTTCTTAGCGGATGGTTCGGAAAATTATTAGACTTGCATCTGCATTCCACTCAAATTATTCGTCGCCTTCCTCTGTGTAAAATTAAAGAATCTTTATTTACGGGAAAGGAATTTTTCGTTTTTAAGAAGAGTCACGCGCCGCAGGTGTTATCCCGCCGCTGTCCGCATTTGGGTTGTACGTTGCAGGAACATAAGGCTACGGGTGAAATTGTTTGTCCCTGCCATGGCAGCCGTTTTACCGGTGAGGGAATATATCTGAGCGGCCCGGCTAAAAAAGATATGACACGGTTGCCTTTTTCCATAGAAAAGGATGAAATACTCTGTATCCAATTAACACAAAATAATTAAATGAACCTGAATTTTTTATTTAACCGTCGTTTATGGATGCCCGGATGGGGTGAAATAACGCTTAGTGCTCTAATGATTGCATTGGTAAGCGGTGTAATGCTTATTCCGCTTATTCCGGCCGGAAAGGATGCTTTTACCTCGCTTAGTCGATTAGTGGGTGTTCCCTCCGGCCATTTACTGCACAGTGTGCATTCCTATTCCGGAGATGTATTCCTTTTGGGAATGGCCATGCATGTTTGGGAATATCTATATAAAAAGGTACACCGCTCTTACCTGTTTTCAGGCTGGCTGTGGCTGGTGCTGCTGGGAATGCTTTCCATTTTGCTGGTATTCAGCGGATTTTTATCCATTGGCAGTAAAGAAAGTAATTCCGCTATTTCTATTTTTCGGGGCATAGCCGGGCAATTGGCTGTTTTAGGGGAAACGCTCAATCTTTTTTTATTTGGCGCTCATCAGGACGCGGCTGTTTATGTGCACCATGCGTCAACATTTACAATACTCACCGTAGTGCTTACCTATATCCATATCCGCCGGATTAAACCGGATTCTTACACATTTTTTTACAGCTTAACCATTTTGCTGGTATTGTCCGGCCTGCTGCCTGTTTTTATCGGACATACGCCCGACTCGGTTGTTGAAGTGGTCAAAGGACCCTGGTATTTTATCGGTTTACAGGAAATGTTAAGCTGGCTGCCCATCTGGCTGGCCGGTATTGTCATTCCCATAGCTTTTATCTTTTCTTTTTTGCTGATACCGCTTTCCATAAAAGTTGAGAAACCGGCGCTGATGTTGTTCAGTCTTTTACTCCTCTTTTATCTGTTAGAAATGAGTATCGGACTGTATTTGCGGGGGGCTGAGTGGCAGTTTCTGTGGCGCTAAAGAAAAAAATCAGCATTGCCTTTATGGCTGTGCTGGTAGTGATACTAACTGTTTTGTACCGGCCCACCACTTCAACGGAAACGGCGCCTAAACCGGACCAATGCTTAACCTGTCATCAGGATTTGGATGATATGGATACCAATCATCCCATGAAAACATTTGGTTGCGCAAGCTGCCATTTGGGAAATCCGAATACGGCTGATAAGGAAAATGCCCATGCCGGTATGGTGCGGAATCCATCCGATTTGCACTGGGCCGCTCAAACCTGCGGGAAGGCCAAATGCCACCCTAACCTGGTGCAATCGGTTCATACATCCATTATGACTACCAATAGCGGTTTGGTGGCTTCCACCCTGCTGCAATGGCAGGAAAGCGCGCTTTGGGATGATTCCCTCAAACAAATAGACGGTGGTTTTCCGGATACCTCTCTGGCCACTTCGCACCTGCGTAAACTCTGCGCCGGCTGCCATGTTAACAAAAGGGAACACGATTTTCCCGGTGAATTTGGTCAGCGTGGCGGCGGTTGTAATGACTGCCATTTAATACCCGCCAAAAAGGACGGCGGGCATCCGCGTTTTACCGTAAACATCGGCATATCCACCTGCGAGAAATGCCACAATCGTTCCAATCGAACGGCTCTGAATTATCAGGGTAAATTTGAATCCGAAGGATACGGAACGCCGTTTGAAGGCGGCAATACCAGCAGCGATACCCTTTCGGGCGGACGCTTTTTTTACCACATCCCGTCAGATGTCCATTTTACAGCGGGGATGGTGTGCATCGATTGCCACAGCACGGAAGATGTAATGGGCGACGGCCGTCTGCATGCGCATTTGGAAACCCAGGTACATATCCGTTGCAGCGACTGCCACGAGGCAAGATTTGCCAAACCCGATTCCGCTTCGCGCGTATTTAAAGTGGTACGGGTCAATGAGCATCTGCCGATGCCTGCGGATTCGCTTTTTTTAATAACGCAGACAGGTACCTTTCTGCCCAATGTGGTTAAGGAAAAAGGCGCGGTTCGCTTAATTCGTAAAATGGACGGGAAAATATTAACCATTCCGCAAACACAGAACAAAGCGGAATGCAATCTGCCCGGGCACGAACGATTAGCGTGCCAGACCTGCCACACGGCTTACACACCGCAATGTTACGGCTGCCACGATACTTACGACCCCAATCGCACGCAAATGGACAAAGTCTCTCATCAGGAAACAGCTGGTCACTGGTCCGAAGGGCGTTCCTATTTACGCTTCGAAAACCCGCCGCTTTTAGTAGATCAGTTCAACCGGGTGATGCCGGCTGCGCCGGGCTGTCAGGTATTTTTAACGGATTTGCGGGACAGCTCGCAAACCTACTGGCCCACCATGGCCGCCTTTGATCCGCACATTACACGCACCAAAGTGCCGGATTGCGTAAGCTGCCACAGCAATCCGAAACGTTTAGGATTAGGTGCGGGGAATCCGGAGTGGAATAATGAAGTTCTTAAAGCGGATCCTGTGTACGATGCCGCAACTTCCGGACTGGGGAAAAACTCCCTGGAACAGTTCGTCAATGGTACCGGAAAGGAATTGCAGCGCATGTCGCGAAGGAAGGAACGCCCGTTTAATCAAAAGGAATTGGAAGGAATTGTAGGGCTGAGTTTGTGCCTGACCTGTCACGATTCCTATCGTGATCCCATATATCGGGATTTTAGTCACAGTCTGACACGCTATAAAAACGATGCCTCTTTGCCTTGCAGGAAGATTCCATGAAAGTTCTTTTAATTGTAATAGCGCTTATTTTTCTAAGAATGGGTTATGCCGCGGAAACCTGCGAAAGCTGCCATCCCACCATTGAGACTAACTGTGGTCAAACCTGCACAGCCTGTCATACAGATGCCCGTGCTACCTTTAAGCCCACCAGTAAACATCCGGCCATTATTGCCAATCCTTCGGATGAAATCTGGTGGGATGCAAAATGTATGAGCTGTCATCAAACAGAACTGGACCATTTTAAAAACAGTCTGCACTATAGTTCGGCGGGTATTATTTCTCAAACCCGCTTTTTATGGGGTAAAGATGCGCTTCTGTTTCAGTCCGCCCATAGCGACGCCTGGAAAAGTTTGCAAGGGGAAGGTAAAGCCACTCCCAATTCTCTAAGCGATTTAGCTGATAATCTGCTGGCCAAAAAATGCCTGACCTGCCATTTTGCTGCGGATAACCGACACGGCGCCACAGGCATGAAACGCGCATCCGGTTGTGCCGCCTGCCACACGTCGTTTAATCAGCAAAACGGACAAGTGCAATTCGGTCACCGTTTTCAGAAAAAACCATCCGATGCTAATTGCCTGACCTGCCACACACCCAACCGGGTGGGCGCGGATTATTACGGTTATTTCGAACATGATTATCATGAAGAATACAACACGCCCGTATTTAGTACGCCGCAGTTTGGCGCCTATCAACACCATTTACATAAAGATGTGCACCAAAAAGCGGGAATGACCTGCATCGATTGCCATTCGCAAACTGGCGTAATGGGTGGTAAACAATGGCGTAATTTTGAAGGACAGCAGCCAGATGTTAAATGCGAGAGCTGCCACGGCGGATTTGGATCCAAAGCCAGCCGACCCGGGCAGGGGAGAGCTTTTAAAACAGACACACCGGCACACCAGTCGTTTCATCAAAACGTCGCCTGCAGCGCTTGTCATGCCCAATGGTCGTATCAGGATTACGGTCTGAATCTCTTTTTAGACGAAAGCAACCATTATGAAATGTGGGAACCCTATGTTTGGCAGGGTGATCAGCAGGTAACAAATTTACTGCAGGCTCAAATAGAACGACCGACGCAGCAGCGAGAACCGGCTACGTCGGCCAATCAGTTAAGCGGCGATACGAGTAGTGGTATCTGGTACCAGGCCTGGGATTTCCGGCGCTGGGAAACGCCGGTGCTGGGAAAAGGCACAGACGGAAAATACCGCGTTCTGCGTCCCCTGTATCAATACCGGGTGACCTATGTGGATGCAGAAGATGGGGTTTGGTTCGATTCGGCTATTCCTAAAAAAAAGGACGGTAGTTTAGGCTGGAACTGGGATGCATACGTGCCGCACACTATCGGCGCCAAAGGACGCGCCTGTGAAAGCTGCCATGGTAATCCCAAAGCGGCCGGACTCGGTATCCGACAAAATGCGCAGGATAGTGTAGCGCATATGATTACCTTGCCAAATCCGCCGGTTTTGCCGGGTTCCCGTTTGTTAAACCGAAAAGAACAGAGAAAATTGCTCATTAAATCGAATCGCTACAAAAAATGGCGGGCCAAAGATTTGCAAAACAAGGGCTTTGAGCAGATGCTATTCAGGGCTATAGAAAAAAAGGGTAAACCGGGCTTGCAACGTTGATATTTTGAGATATGATAATTTCCTGTTAAATGAGAGATGTTAGATTTTGAATTTTAAATGATGCTGTTTTGTAAATTGGTTGTTGAGTTATTAAGTTATTGGATAACAAGTTCGCCCCATCCTTTAGGATGGGGAAAGCCTCTGAATGTAGATAATTATTATATGATTAAGAGCTTACCTGGTATTTAACAAGAAATTTTTAACACTGCCTGCAGTTATAGAAAGGAATTCAAATGAAAATGAAACGCTTCTTTATAGCGGGATTGTTGTTTTGTTACTCGGT
>JANTHG010000191.1 GCA_024762535.1 Calditrichaceae bacterium | reverse complement strand
CGGATAACGGAAGGAACGGGAACTGCGAAAGGCCTGGATTTCTTCGGGAGAAGGGATTTGTTGTTTAGGCATATCTGAGCTAATATTGGATTCAAAATAGCCGAACCCTGTTCGGTACACATCAACTCCCTTTTCGGTGCGCGCGAATAAGCGGTGCGAATCAGGGTCGTACACAACCTTTAAGATATGATTGCTGCGCAGGCCGTTGCTGGTGGTTAAAGGATAGTCCCAAATTTTATCGTAAAACTGATAACGTAAAATCCCGCCGTTTCGGGTTCCGAAATAAACATATTCATCACCAATATCAATGGAGGTGATTTCCGAGGCAGGTGCGTACGT
Source organism: Calditrichaceae bacterium (assembly GCA_024762535.1). Classification (GTDB taxonomy): domain Bacteria; phylum Calditrichota; class Calditrichia; order Calditrichales; family Calditrichaceae; genus JANTHG01. The sequence goes on along the minus strand of JANTHG010000191.1, from coordinate 5,770 downwards.
AACCCAGTCGTCGGGCTGGTAGTGGGTAAAACGATCCGCAGAAAGGGTGTGCACGATTTGAGCGTCGGCCAAAGAAACAAAACCGGCCACGAAGAAGGCCAAAAGGATTTTCATTTAATGAGTCCGTACGTTTTTTCAATTTTTATAATTTTATCGCGGTTTTCGATGGGATATTTTAACGATAGGTGAATTGTTTCTTCTTCATAGCTTTTATTCAGAACCGTGGCCAACGGGTAAAGGAGATGTTCCGCAGCGCCTTTGGTGGCATCCAGCACCAATTCGCGTAGTTCATATTGGGACTCAGCCGCGTGCCGGAGTTGTTTCTTTAATGTTGTAAAGCCGATACCTTTGGTTGCCGAAATAAACACGGCCTGTGGAAAGCTTTCTTTTAGCTGTTCCATTAGTTGAGGGTTTTCCAGCCGGTCCACTTTGTTAAACACCAGTATCGTCATTTTATCGGCCACCTTAAGTTCTTCGAGAATTTGATTGACCACACGAATGTGGTCTTCGAAGTGCGGATGCGAGGCATCGACCACGTGCAACAGCAGGTCGGCCTCTAAGGTTTCGGATAAGGTGGTGCGGAAGGAAGCAACGAGGTGGTGCGGCAGTTTACGAATAAAACCAACGGTATCGCTTAGCAAAATGGATTGGGTGCTGCCTAAATCGAAACGTTTTACGGTAGTATCGAGGGTGGCAAAAAGCTGGTCCTGTACCAGAACATCCGCCTCGGTAAGGCTGCGTAAAATGGTGGATTTACCGGCATTTGTGTAACCAATCAAAGCGGCACGGAAATAGGATTCACGTTGCTGCCGCTGGGTTTGCTTTTGACGGGCAATGCGCTGGAGCTTTTTACGCAGCCGCGCAATACGTTCGCGTACCAGCCGACGGTCGGTCTCCAGCTGAGTTTCACCGGGCCCCTTGGTACCGATGCCGCCCACCTGCCGTGAAAGATGCTGCCACTGGCGGGTAAGTCGCGGAAGCAGATAATTGAGCTGAGCCAGCTCTACTTGTACTTTGGCTTCGTTGGTTTGGGCGTGCTTGGCGAAAATATCAAGGATTAAGGCGGCGCGGTCAATCACTTTTTTTTCGAAAAAACGTTCCAGGTTACGGGTTTGCGCCGGCGTGAGTTCATCATCAAATATAATCAGGTCGATATCGTGCTCTTCAATAAAGTCGGCGATTTCCTCTACTTTGCCCTTACCAATAAAATAGGCGGAATCGGGTCGGGCGCGTTCCTGCAAAAAATGCTCAACAACCACGGCATCACTGGTTTGAGCCAGGGCTTCCAGTTCCATCAAATGGTCGGCAGCTTCCCAGCGGGATTGAGAAGGAAGTACAATACCTACCAGTACACAACGTTCGGGTTTGTCGCCAAAATAGACATCAGGAGATTCAATCATAGGTACTTTCGTTGTTAAAATAGTAAAGGCAATATGGTGTAAAAGGGATTTAAAATCAAGAGAAAGAACGGGAACCCTGTGGCTACATGTTCACAGTTCATAGTTTATAGTTTACAGTTCACGGTTACTGTTAACAATTTGAGATGAGATAATTATGAATTATCACATCTCTCCTAAATAAATGAAAAAGAACACCCAATAAACAGACTGTTGCAGAATAGTTAAAATTGGGGCTGAAGCCCCATATATTTTAAGGATAGCGGTATTCTCCGCGCTAAAGAGACTGTGTGAAAATCTAATGTCAAGGGTCATTCCCGCGGAAGCGGGAATCCATAACTTCTTGTTTTTACTGGATTCCCGGTCAAGCCGGGAATGACATTTTGGGCTTGACTCTGCATTTTTATACAATCTCTTCAAGTCGGGGTTATGAAAGCTTCCATTCTCCTTTTTAGGCGCTTTAGCGCCATTAGATAGAATCTGCAACCGCCTCATAAAGAGGATGTTTTTTACAGCAGGTGCATTTAATATTCCATACTTTTTACAACCCCCTATCCCCCTTTTTTTAAGGGGGGATAGAGCTTAATTCTACTGCAATATATTTGATAAACTAAAAACGTTGGTTAATTAGGACAGCTCTGAAGAATTTTAAATTAAGAATTAATCAAGTCCCCGGTTGGTTTGGCAAGGCAATGGAAATCGGTCATTTAAAATCTAAAATCTAACATTTAAAATTCTTCCCGCATCCCTGCCTTGCTCCAAAACACCTTAGAATTACAAATTCAAAGCGTCTTTAAATTTTTCGAATACACTTTTGTGTCCGTCCTGTTGGGGCTGAAAATTTTCGGACTGGTCCAGTTCACTTAAACGCTGTTTTTCGGCAGCAGTTAAACGGGTGGGTACATATACCTGAACCTGCACCAACTGATCGCCCACACCCGCGGAACGCAGATGCGGAATACCCTTGCCACGCATACGTAAAATTTTTCCGGACTGGGTTCCGGGTGCGATGTTTAATTTGGCTCGTCCTGTCAATGTGGGAATTTCAACTGTGTTGCCGATAGCTGCTTTGGGAAAACTTAAGGGTAGTACCATCAAAACGTCGTCACCCCGCCGTTCAAAAATTTTATGTTTTACTTCTTCAATATGAACAATCAGGTCACCGGGTTGCCCGCCGCGCATGCCCACATTTCCTTCGCCATGCAGAGGAATGTAATTCCCGTCTGCCACGCCGGCAGGTACATTAATTTCTATGGTTTTGGTACCGCTCACCCGGCCTTCGCCGTGACAGGAGCGGCAGGGGTTTTCAATTATCTGACCTTCGCCGTGGCAGCGGTGGCAGGTGGTAACGTTGACCATTTGCCCAAACAGGGACTGAGAAACCTGGCGCAGTTCACCGCTTCCGTGACATACCGGACAGGAAATGGTACGGCTGTATTTAGCAGAGCCTGTACCGTTGCATTCTTCGCAGGCAATCTTCTTTTTTACTTTGATTTTCTTGGTAACGCCCGAAGCGATTTCTTCTAAGGTCAGCTTGAGTTTAACCTGTAAATCGCTGCCGCGCCGGCTGGCCGAGCGTCTGCGGCTGCCGCCTCCGCCACCGCCGAAAATATCGCCAAAGCCAAAGCCCTGTTCCATAAACTGGCGCAGGGCATCGGAGATGTCAAAACCGCCTCCCATATCAAACCCGCCAAAACCACCGCCACCCATACCCGGGCCGCTGTGCCCGAAACGGTCGTATTGCTGCCGCTTTTGCGGGTCGCTTAATACTGCGTAGGCTTCGGCAACTTCCTTAAATTTGGCTTCCGCTTCTTTATTATCCGGATTTTTGTCCGGATGGTATTTTACCGCCAGTTTTCGGTATGCTTTTTTTATTTCATCCGCGCTGGCCGAACGGTCCACGCCCAGCACTTCGTAATAATCACGTTTGTTTGCCATGTGTTCACCTTATTTTGCCACTATAACCTGAGCGTGGCGTATCACTTTATCGTTCAGTAAATAACCTTTTAAATGTTCCGCTGTTACAAATCCGCTTTCGTATTCATCGCTGTCTGCCTGTAAAAGGGCCTGATGTTTTTCCGCGTCAAACTCTTGCCCTACGGATTCCATCGGCTTCAATCCTTTTTTACTTAAGGTATCTTTAAATTTTTTATAAATTAATTCCACACCGTCTTTCAAAGAAGCGTTGGTCTCGTCGTTGGCGGCGTGCTCCAGAAAACGTTCAAAGTCGTCCAGAACAGGAAGCAATTCCGTAATGAGTCCTTCGGTTGCGTTTTCGAGATGCGCTAAAAACTCTTTTTCCGTACGCCGCTTGTAATTTTCGAACTCGGCCATTTTCCGTAAAAGCTGGTCTTTAAGCTGGGCGGAATCCTGTTCTGCTGTAGCCAGTTTTTCTTCGAGGGCCTTTATTTTTTTATTTTCTTTGGATTTGCTTGTTGCCGCTTTTTTCTTTTTAGTCTGTTTTTCTTCTTTGGAAGAAATCGTTTCTTTGTTATTTAGTTTATCTTCTGCCATTGTATCTACTCTCTTTTTTTGTTTAGTTTAATATTTCCGAAATTGCCTGCGCCGTAAACTCAACCAAAGGAATTAAAGTTCCGTAAGGCAGGCGGGTTGGGCCAATGATTCCTACAATTCCTGAAACCTGCCCCGAAGCGTACGTAGAGGTTATGACGCTGCACGATTGGATGCGTGATTCGGCGTGCTCTTCGCCAATGGTTACCCGCATACCGGGCGGTACTTCCCGGCTTTCCAAAAAATGGGTGAGAATATCCCGGTCTTCCAATAAATCGATGAGCCGGGAAACCCGTGCAACATCCGAGAACTCGGGTTGCTGCAAAATATTTCGTGTTCCGTTTAGCAGGTATTTTTCGTAGTGACTAAAATTAAACAGACGCTGTTCCAGCTCTTGCAGAAATCGGGCGACTTTTGCTTTTTTATGTACAAGAGCGCTCTGTAATTGTTTAAGCTCTGCCTGCGCTTCCAAAAGCGGTTTGCCTTGCAGAGTATTGTTTAAGAAGCGCACTGCCTCTTTTAAATCCCCGCTTTGCCGTTCGGTTTTTGTTTCGATGAACGCGGTCTTTACAAAATTACCGCTGGCTGTTAGCACCGCCATAGTTTTGGCGGAAGACACAGACAGCAACTGAATTCGTTCGAACACACCGAGCTGAATTTTAGGACGCACAACAATGCCGAGTTGCCTCGAAAGTCCGGCCAACGAGCGGGAAACATTTTCCAGCAGCAGGTCAACATCGCCGTTATAGGAATGAACCGCTTCTAAGATAATGTGGCGTGCTTTGCCGCTAAGATGTCGCCGACCGAGCAATTCGTTCACATAATAACGATAACCTTCGGTTGTTGGAATCCTTCCGGCAGAGGTATGCGGTTGGGTTACGTAACCCTTTTCTTCCAGAATAGCCATAATCCGGCGCACCGAAGCCGAACGCAGTCCCAAACGGGCGTCTTTAGCCAGCAGGGCCGAGCCTACGGGTGCGGCGGTCTGGATAAACGAGCGTACCAGCCGTTTTAAGATTTCTTCTTCGCGCGCAGTTAACGGAACCATTTCCTCTTTCCGGTGATTTGAAAACAATTTCATTTTACAGATATTCCCACCATCAATCAAGCCGGTGCGTGGGAATTTCCTCAAAAATTAGATAATACGACGGGTGGAAAGTTACATTTAAATCCGTGAAAGATATTTGGAAACACTCAGTTTACTGGAAATAAGGCCAATCAAAATACCAAGTGCCGCCAATATGAGATATTCTTCGTAGCGAATGGCTAGGCCGCTAAACAGGAACGAGCGAACCAGGCGCACGCTTACATAAAGCAAACCGTCCGCAATCAGCGCGCCAATCAGACCCTGCACAAAGCCCTCCACCAAAAAGGGGCGCCGGATAAAAGCGGATGTGGCGCCAACAAGGTTCATTATTTCGATAATTTCCCTTCGGGCAAAAATGGTAAGACGAATTGTGTTGTGCAATAAAATTACGGCGATAATCAGCAGAACCAGGCCAAATCCACCGAGAATGATGTAAATCCAGTTCACATATTTTTCCATTAAAAGGAGTAAATCACGTTGGTACACAATTTCGTCCACACCGTCCAGTTTACTGATTTGTTGTTCCAGTTTATGCAGAGCGCTACTGGTCTGGTATTCCGGCTTAAGGCGAACCGTTACCGAGGGCGGAAGAGGATTGGAATCTAGTACATCAAACACGTTACGGCCAAATTCTTTTTCAAAACGTTTGGCGGCCCGGGCTTTGGAAATAAAGGTAACGCTATATACGCCGTTAAATGTTTTGATTTGGTTGGCTAAGGCCTGTCCCTGTTTGGAGCTGAGCGTGTTTTCCAAAAAGACTTCCATTTCCATACGT
>JANTHG010000190.1 GCA_024762535.1 Calditrichaceae bacterium | reverse complement strand
AGTGCAGGCAGTCTGCCGAAACAACCGGTGGCTTTAAGTGAAAAAGAAAAACAAGCGCTGCAAAAGCTATCCTCACATCAGCCGGGTAAACCCGCGCCCAAAACAAAATCACCTAAAACAAAACCACCAAAAACCGTTCGGCAGAATGAAGATATGATTCAGCCGACGCCGAAACCGGTACCAAAACCGCGCAGCAATCAACCGGCGCCAACACCTGCCCCACAGGAAGAGCCAGAATCTCCACAGGCGCCTAAAGCCAAAACCGGAGAAAGCGGCGGCAGCGGATTTAATACGGGCGTTACCGTGGGTGCGGTTACATTGGACGGAAAGCTATATAATCAAATCGGCCTGCGTCCCGAGTTTTCCATTGGTAAGCTGGGTGTGGCGTTGGATTTGAGTTTTTATATCGATGACGAAGGTAATATCCGTAAAGACAACTGGAATTCCTTTGACGATGTGCTGGAAAAAATTTACTACGTGCGCTGGGCGCACCGTGGAGATCCCCTGTACCTTAAAGTAGGCGCGATTGATAATTACCGCCTCGGTTTCGGTATTTTAATGAATCATTATGCCAATACCGTTGAATATCCCAACATCATCCGAACCGGTGTGGAATTTGGTTTGCGCACCAATAGCTTTGGTGTGGATGCGATGCTTAATAATATTAACGAGCTGATGAATGGTGGCGGACTTATGGGCAGCCGTTTTTCCTACAACCTCTTTGGCGGTCTGCAAATCGGCGCCAGTGTGGTGTTCGATCGAAACCAATTTAAAGGATTGAAAGACCGTGACGGTGATGATGTTCCGGATTATGTGGACATCGCTCCAGACGACAAGGAGGCCATGGTTGACAGTGACGGCGACGGCATAGCTGACCGCTACGATCCGGATCGGAATAATGATTTCTATTTTGATAACACTGATACCGCTGTGGTTCCTTTGGATGTCCAGAATGATCCCAGTCGTTTCCGTACAATTGACCCCAACAGTCTGCGCAAACCATTTAAAATTGGCGAAGCGGAAAATAAAACACAAATCGCCTTCGCGTTTGACGCTTCGTATCCCCTGCTAACATACGATTATCTCAAATTGGTAACCTATGCCCAGTATGCCAAATATCCGCATAACGGTGCCTGGGGCATTACCGCACCGGGCTTTCTGGCCAAATTTGCCTTTATCAACGCCTATGCCGAATACCGTATTTTCGGCGAACATTTTCTGCCGGAATATTTCAACACTACGTACGAACTGGAACGCGCCGGATTTGCAACCGATTCTACCGGTGCTATCGTTCCTGTTTCCAAAGCTGACCGTTTAGATGAAATTAACGAACGTCTCAAAGGTTATGTAATTGGTGCTGATTTCAACATCTTCAATTATCTGATATTTGGTGCAGAATATCAGGATATGAGCCGTAATGACCTGCGTATCCGCACCTTCCGTTCCACGCTGGATTTAAATACCAGCTTTATTCCAAAGATTAACCGGGCCGGTGCTTATTATATGCAAAATAATGCAAAGGAATTATTCAAAAAAACCGAAGGCACCATTATGGGCTACCGCCTGGAATATGAAATTTCCGGAGGCGCTTCCCTGCTGCTCGACTACCGTATCACCTATCGCGATGTGGATGGGAGCGGCCATCTGGAACCGGTAAAGACAACCAATATTCAAACTGTGATGCGTTTTTAAATTCACAACACAAGGATCTAAATTATGAGCCCAAATTGCTTACTAATTCTTAATCCCCCCTATTAAGGGGGGAATAAGGGGGGTGTTTATTAAAGGGACAACGTATTGAATAATAAACATGTTACAACCCCCTATCCCCCTTTGCTAAGGGGGGATCAGACTCAAGCACTTATCTACAATGTGGTGAACTATTGTGTTCTGTTTTTTTAGAACAGCTGTAAAAGCACAAATAATGTATGGTAAGGGTACGGCAAAGCGTACCCTTTTTTTTAAGGAAGATAAATGATACAAGCTCTTATTTTTGATATGGATGGCGTGCTGGTGGACACCGAACCGATTCATATTCGATCCTTTCAAACATTCATGGATGAGTTGAATCTGAAATATGATATGAGCTATATCCATGGCTTTGTGGGCTATTCTATCGATCAAAATGTGCAGCGGATCAATCGTGATTTTTTACAGGGAAGCGAAATTCCGATTGCCGAAGGGGTGCGCCGAAGAGACGCTATTTATATTGAACTATTGGAAAAAACGGCATTACAACCACTGCCCGGTGTTATGGAACTCATCGAATGGAGCGAAGCAAAGCAAATTGCCGTAGCCCTTGCTTCCTCTTCCCGGCAGGATCAGGTGGATACCATTTTGGATCTCTTAGAACGCAATGGCTACGCTCTGCGCTCTAAATTCCAATCCATTGTACACGGCGATCACGTAAAACAGCGCAAGCCGGCGGCGGATATATACCTGAAAACGGTTACCAATTTAAACCGCCCGCCCCAATCATGTTGGGCAATCGAAGACTCCGGCGCCGGCGTACAAAGCGCCAAAGCAGCCGGGATGCACTGTATCGGCTTGGAAACGCCATTTATTTCTTCCAAAGCCTTAAAAAAAGCCGATGGGATTGTTAGAGATTTATTCGAAGCCAAAACTTTTTTAGAGGAGAAAGCGCTCAAATAAAATTGCGCCGTGTTGTATAATTATGTAAAATAAATTCCCAAAAAACAGACTTTTTTTGGGAGGCTTCATCGAATCTGTATCTGCGCAACTCATTCTTGAAGACGGCACTGTTTTCAGCGGCACGTCTTTCGGCTACCCCCGTTCCATTTCCGGTGAAGTGGTATTCAGCACCGGGATGGCCGGCTACCCCGAAGCTTTAACAGACCCCTCTTTTTTCGGGCAAATCCTTGTTTTCACCTTCCCGCTGGTGGGCAATTACGGCATGCCCGCTTCGGACACACCCACGGACTGGCAACGACATTTTGAATCGCAGCGCGGCCAGGTAAGCGGTGTAATTGTGGAAAACTATTCCGATTACTATTCCCATCACGAAGCAGCCATTAGTCTGGCGCAATGGCTATACAATCAAAAGATACCGGCCATAACCGGTATCGATACGCGTTCGCTCACGCAAAAAATCCGCGAATCCGGCGCCATGTTGGGTAAAATAGTGATCAACGGACACGATGTTCCTTTGTACGACCCCAACCGGGAAAATCTGGTGAAACGGGTCAGCATACCGGATGTGCAGCGTTTAGGCAAGGGGAAAAAGCGGGTGCTGGTTCTGGATTGTGGCAGTAAACAATCAATTCTGGATGAAATGCTCAGTCGTGATCTGGAACTGATACGCGCACCGTGGAATTACCCCGTATCCGACGAACGATTCGATGGTCTGCTGATTTCCAGCGGGCCTGGAGACCCCAAGCTTTGTCCGCAAACCGTGCAGCAAATCACCGTGGCAATGGAACGGGATATCCCCACCTTTGGCATTTGTCTCGGCCACCAGATGATGGCCCTCGCTGCCGGCGCCGATACCTACAAAATGAAGTACGGCCACCGCAGTCAAAATCAGCCTGTCATTGACACGGTAAGCGGCAAAGCATACATCACCTCTCAAAACCACGGTTTTGCTGTGGATATGAAAACCTTACCTGCCGATTGGTCTCCGCTGTTTACCAATTTGAACGACCAAACCTGTGAAGGGTTGATGCATAAATCGGGTAAATTTTTCAGTACGCAGTTTCACCCGGAGGCCTCTCCCGGCCCGGTAGATACGCGCTACCTTTTTGATCGGTTTGTGGGGATGTTGTGATTGGGGGGAGTGCGTTATTAAGTTATTAGGTTATTGGGAATTAGGAATTGGGAACTAGGAACTTTAAAAAAACAAGGGAACTTTTAATGCCTGCAACATACAAAAAAGTCCTTATCCTCGGCAGCGCGGCGCTTAAAATCGGCGAAGCCGGTGAATTCGATTATTCCGGCAGTCAGGCCATTAAAGCGCTTAAAGAAGAAGGGGTACAGACCGTACTAATCAATCCCAATATCGCCACCATTCAAACGTCCGAACATCTGGCGGACAAAGTTTATTTTTTGCCGGTAACAGCTCAATACATCGAACAGGTCATAAAAAAAGAAAAACCGGATGGTATTTTGTTGGGCTTTGGCGGCCAGACCGCGCTGAATGTGGGACTGGAACTGTACCGTAAAGGATTGTTCAAGACCTATCAAATCGATGTCCTCGGTACGCAACCGCAAACCATTATTGACACCGAAGACCGGGAGCGCTTTATTACCCGACTGAATGAAATCGGCGTTAAAACCGCACGCAGCGCTGTATCCGAAACAGTCGATCAAGCCATTGAGATTGCCCGGGACATTGGGTTTCCGGTGATGGTACGCGTGGCCTATGCACTGGGCGGTTTGGGCTCCGGTGTTTGCCGCAATAACGATGAACTACGCGCACTGGCTGAAAAAGCGCTGGCGCATGCGCCGCAAATCCTGATTGAAGAATATTTAAGCGGCTGGAAAGAAATCGAATACGAGGTGGTCCGGGATAAAGACGATAACTGTATTACCGTGTGCAATATGGAAAATTTCGATCCCATGGGCATCCACACCGGCGAAAGCATTGTGGTGGCGCCGAGCCAAACTCTGAACAACCACGAATACCACCTGCTGCGCGAAATTGCCATTAAGGTAATCCGCCATTTAGATGTGGTAGGCGAATGCAATATTCAGTACGCGCTGGACCCTGCTTCGGATGATTACCGGGTGATCGAGGTAAACGCGCGCCTTTCGCGCAGTTCCGCGCTGGCTTCCAAAGCCACCGGCTATCCCCTGGCCTTTGTGGCAGCCAAACTGGGGCTGGGTTTTACGTTGCCGGAATTGAAAAACAGTGTAACCAAAACCACTTCCGCCTTTTTTGAACCGGCGCTGGATTATGTGGTGGTTAAAATTCCCCGTTGGGATTTAAAGAAATTCCGCCGCGTATCCCGAAAATTGGGTTCCGGAATGAAATCTGTTGGCGAAGTGATGGCCATTGGCCGTCATTTTGAAGAGGCACTGCAAAAGGGATTGCGCATGTTGGAAACGGGCGCCGAAGGATTGATTGGTTCATCGCATATCCGTTTTTCCGATTTAACGGACGAATTACAGGCGCCAACCGAAGAACGAATTTTTGCCATTGTTCAGGCCTTTGCCCAGGGTTTCACTATCAGCGAAGTACACAATCTGAGCAAAATCGACCGCTGGTTTTTGCACAAGCTCAAGCGGGTGGCAGATATCGCGCACGAACTGAGTCTGTTTAAAGCGCAGCAACCGCCCCTGCCTGTTTTAAAAAGCGCAAAACAAGCCGGGTTTTCCGACCGGCAAATTGCCGGTTTATGTGCAACCGAAGAAGCGCAGGTACGAACCTGGCGTTCGGAACACAATCTGCATCCCTGTATCCGGCAGATTGATACGATGGCCGCAGAGTATCCGGCACAGACCAATTATCTTTATTTGACCTACAATGCCCAAAAAGATGATGTGGAACCGCCGCAGGATGAAACCATCATGATTCTCGGATCGGGCGCATACCGTATCGGCAGTTCGGTAGAATTTGACTGGTGCGCGGTCAATGCAGGCATGGCTCTGAAACAGGCCGGACGAAAAACAATCATGCTCAACTACAATCCGGAAACCGTGAGCACGGATTACGATCAGTTTGATTATCTCATCTTTGATGAAATCAGCCTCGAATCGGTTCACGAAATTCATCGTAAACTACACATGCAGGGCGTGCTGCTTTCGGTGGGCGGGCAAATTCCCAACAACCTGGCTATACCCTTGCAGCAGGCCGGAATTCCGGTTCTCGGCACCCATCCCAAACAGATCGACCGCGCGGAAAACCGCCATTCCTTTTCTTCCATGCTGGATCGCTTAAACATTGATCAGCCGGAATGGAAAGAGCTTACCTCGTTAAAAGACGCGTTTGGCTTTGCCGCCAAAGTGGGTTACCCTGTACTGGTACGGCCTTCGTATGTGCTGTCCGGCGCTGCCATGGCCGTGGCTTCCAATGATGAAGAACTGGAGCAGTATCTCAAAAAAGCTGTAACGCTTTCGCCGGAATTTCCCACTGTTATCAGCAAATTTTTACTGAATGCCAAAGAAATTGAAATGGACGCCGTAGCGCAGA
>JANTHG010000189.1 GCA_024762535.1 Calditrichaceae bacterium | reverse complement strand
AAGCCTATAATGGTAAAACCATAGAAATTATCAATACCGATGCCGAAGGCCGTTTGATATTGGCTGATGCGCTGGCATATGCGGCGCAAACCTATAAACCGGACGTTATGATTGATTTTGCCACCTTAACCGGCGCCTGTGTTGTGGCGCTTGGAGATAAGATGGCCGGACTCTTTAGCGCTTCTGAACCGTTAAACGCAGTTCTTCGTGAAGGCGGCGCTGAATCCGGAGATCGTGTTTGGCCACTGCCCATATCCGACCTGTATAAAAAAGAATTAGACAGCGAAGTGGCTGATATTAAAAATATTGGCAGCCGTTGGGGGGGCGCCATTACTGCTGCTAAATTTTTGGAATTTTTCACAGATAAACGTACCTGGGCTCACGTGGATATGGCAGGAACCGCGTACAATGTAAAAGATATCGACTATCTCGGTAAAGGCGCCACCGGATTTGGCGTCCGCCTTATCGGTCGCAGTTTGTCACAAATAGAGAAAATTCTTTAAACCCGTATACATACTTGTTAAGATGGAGACGCCCATGTTAACCGTTCCGGAACAAATTGCCTTTATTTTGCTTCTGCTAACCTCTGCTTTTCTTAGCTGGAAAACCTTTTCCATACTTGTTAAAGTGATTCACCGTGGTCAGGGAACCTTGTATTTAGACCACTTCTGGAAACGCTTTTCCAATGCGCTGCTTATTGTATTCAGTCAAAAAACTGTACTAAAAACCCGGCTGGGAACGAGTATTTTACACGCCCTGATTGCCTGGGCTTTTATTCTCTATTTCCTGGTAAATCTGGGGGATGTGCTAACCGGATACATCCCGCACTTTCATTTTATGGGTGAGGGAAGCATTGGAAATGTGTACCGTCTGTTTGTGGATTTCTTTAGTGTGTTTGCTCTCATATCCATGTCCTACTTTTTAATACGCCGCTTTGTGTTTGGAAGCGAACGGTTAACCATCCGCGATAATGTGAAAGTGTATGCCAAAGCACGTAGCGGAATGCGTACCGATTCTTTAATTGTGGGTGTGTTTATTTTGCTGCATATTGGATTTCGTTTTCTTGGTGAAACCTTTAGTCTGCATCTGCACGGCAGCGACCCATGGCAGCCTCTCGCTTCCGCTGTGAGCGCATTGTGGGCAGGTATGTCTCCGGAAACAACTACCCTTATGGTGCATGTGTCCTGGTGGGTGGCTCTGGGGCTGATTTTGGCTTTTGTGCCGTACTTCCCGCTTAGCAAACACATTCACCTTTTTATGGGGCCGATTAATTTCCTGACCCGTCCGGAACGTTCTGCCCCCGGCACCCTGGAACCTTTGGATTTTGAAAATGACGATGTGGAACAATTTGGTGTGGCCAACCTGGAGCATCTCGATAAAACGCAGATTTTAGACGCATACGCCTGTATTATGTGCAACCGCTGTCAGGACGCCTGTCCCGCTTATACCACCGGAAAGGAACTGAGCCCGGCTGCACTGGAAGTTAATAAACGTTATTTCATAAAAGAAAACGGCAAGGCCTTAGCCGAAGGGGAAGAATCCACCCAAACCCTGCTTGATTTTGCGTTGAGTGAATCCGCCTTATGGGCCTGTACCAGTTGCGCGGCTTGTGTGGAAGTCTGCCCGGTAGGTAATGAACCCATGTTTGATATTTTGAACATGCGCCGTGACCGTGTACTGATGGAATCGCAATTCCCCAAAGAATTACAGGGCGCTTTTAATGGCATGGAACGTAATCAGAATCCCTGGAATATCAATGACGACCGTTTGGCCTGGGCCAAAGAAGATGATTCCATCACCGTTAAAACCGTAGAAGAGAATCCCGATTATGACATTTTGTACTGGGTGGGCTGTGCCGGCGCCTTTGACCAAAAGGGACAGAATATTGCCCGTTCCTTCAGTAAAATCCTCAATCACGCGAATGTCAATTTTGCGGTGCTGGGAAACAACGAAAGCTGCACCGGAGACAGCGCGCGTCGTGCAGGAAATGAATATCTTTTTTCTATGATGGCGGAAGCCAATGTGGAAACCCTGAATAAAGCCAAAGTAAAAAAGATTGTAACCACCTGTCCGCACTGTTTACATACGCTTAAGAATGAATATCCCCAATTCGGCGGTCAATATGAAGTTGTACATCATACGCAGTTTATCGACCGGTTGCAAAAGGAAGGCCGGCTCAAACTCAAAGCGGCTGAAAACTCGAAAAAAATCACCTTTCACGATCCCTGCTATCTTGGCCGGCATAATCAGGAATTCGACGCGCCGCGCAATGATATTAAAGCGCTGGGTATGGAATATGTAGAACTGGAACGTTCCGGATCGAACAGCTTCTGCTGTGGCGCGGGCGGCGCGCAAATGTGGAAAGAAGAAGAATCGGGCAACGAGCCGGTACGCCAGAACCGTTTTAAGGAAATTGAATCTTCCGGTGCGGACATTGTAGGCACAGCCTGTCCATTCTGCCTGACCATGATGCGTGACGCCTCCAATGAATTGGAATCATCAGTGGAAGCTAAAGATATCGCAGAACTGGTTGCCGAACAACTGGATGAAAAATAACCACTAATTATATTTTAAAATCTTGTATTTTAAAGTTTGAATGAGTTGTGTCAGTTGCTTCCCCCTTTGCCGACCTCATTACCAGAGTAACAATGACGGCTAAGGGGGAAGTCCTTTGTCCGAGAAGTTTTTAAAGCCCTATAAAACGCAATAAAACAATAACTCAATAACCTAATTACTCTCGAACGGTAACAGCAAACTGTAAACCATAAAAGTTAACCTATTCACAGCTTTCCTAAGTGCAAGTCTTTTGACTTTAATCCCTGGAATCCCTACATTTAAAGGTTTGGATCAATGACAAGGGAACCCTTTTCCCCGGGTTACGTAAAAATATACAAACCCGGAAAATTGCAGGAATGAAAAAGCTAATTTTAACACTATCCATTATTGTAAGTATTGTCGGTTTACTTATTACAGCCTCTCCACTGATATTGCGCTTAACAGGTTTGGATAAGCCGGCAAAAACTTATTTACTCGGTTTAATTTTTAAAGATAACCAGGTAAATGCTGATATTGAAAATTTTCGCATAGGATTAGGTACCTTAGAATTAAACGATTTAGATATCGTTTCAACGGATACCCGTTTTCATTTAAATATTCCAATTGTACAGTTTTCATTCTATTTACATGATTTTTTACTTCATCCATCTAATCCTCAACTGGCTTTAAAATCTGTTGTTTTTATTCATCCTCATTTAACAATGCAAACAGAGAAATCCGGGAAAATCACTACTGATTCCAAAAGGAAAAATCCCAAAAACTTTGCCGTCTTGTTTCAGGCTTTGCAGAAAATCCAAAATATTAGGTCCGTGGAACTGGAAGAAGGTACCTTCGTTTTTAAAAATGGTTCAGATGAGTCTTTGGAACTTGCTAAAAATATTTCCGGCCAGCTTACAGCCGCCGATTCCGGCAGATTTCATCTTACTGTTAATGGGTGTGCTTTATCAAAGCAAGAGACCAACTTCAGCCTTAAGACAACAATAAATTTAGAAAACCGTAAAGCTGTAGCAGAATTTACAATACAGGATTATCAGTTTGAACAGGCTGTTTTTCCATATTTTTTTGATGGAATTCAAATGGGTAGTGGTTTTGCAAATGGCAAAATATGGATAATCACTACCGATTTAAATCAGGATAGCACCTTTATTAATGGTAAGCTGTTATTTCATGATATAAAAATGGTTACTAAGGGAAGACAGTGGGAAAATGTTAATTTTAATATTCGGATAAAAGATAAAGTTGTAATACTTTCGGATGGAAAGGGATTGCTAGAAACCTATCCATTTCAATTTAATGCCAGAACTGAGAATTGGGCTCTTGGGAAATTTGATACCCATTTAAGAATACCTGAATTTTCAACTAAGGCTTTTTCGGATAGTATTATCAATAAAAAAATAAAAAATATGCAAATTCATTTGCACGCCAGTATTCCTGATACAAGCATGAAACTTAAACTATTTGCTGATCAGGTTGAATTATTATCAGGCGAATATATCGATTCGCTTACTGTGGAAATGAACTACAAGGATGGTAAATTTGAAATTCCATCCGCTTTTGCTCACTATGGAAATCAGAATTGGCTATTAGGTAGGGCAGTATGGAACATACCGGATGATCTTTTATGGACCAAATTGAACATACACGGTGTTTTCGGGAATCATATCCTTTTGGATAAGTTTTCTAAAAAAAATCAATCAGGTACTCTGGTTGCTGTCATAAATACTAAAACAGGTAAAATAAAAGGTAACTGGGGTTTTGGTCTTACAGTTCAAAAGGATACAACAGCCTGGTATTCTGGATATGTTCGCGGAACTTCTTCGAAGCTGAAAGTTGAATTAACCCGGAGTACCGATCCCCATATTCAGGCAAGATTACGTATCCAGAATTTGTTCAAAGATCCGGTGATTCGTGAGGCGTCGCTTATCAATTTTCCATGGAGTGCTTTTTCTTCCCAACCATTTCTGGTAAAAGCATTTGAAAAAATTCAAACTGAAATACGTTTACATGGCCACCCTGAGGACCTTTCAGCAAAAATAAGTGTTTCTGATAAGGTTACAAAAGAAAATATTTTTCATCTAAATGCAAGAATACAGGATTTGTTAGGTGAGCGGAAAAAAATTAACGGAATTATTGAACTTAAAAAAATGCTTGGTTTTTATTCCGCAACTTTTCAGGATGCGCAGTTTGGTGCTCAGGTAAAATTCCCCGCAGGAATTGCCGGAAAATTGGATTTGGACCTGAATGGTGAAGGAGCATTGGACGGGAAAATTCAGCTAACCGATTTCAATATTTTTTCCGCATTAAGCGATACACTTCTGGCAAATGATTTAAGACTTAAGAGTCGCTTGAGTGGAACAGTAGATTTAAATGGTACCCTTAAAAATCCAAAGCTGAAAGCACATCTTCTGGGGGACCGCTTTGTTTTCAATAATATTGGCTATTATCGTAGTGATGTCGCTCTACGTCTGGACAGAGATACTTTAAATGTAGATTCTTTAATAGTATCCCTCAATAATCTTCCTGTGATGGAGGGAAATCTTCAGGTACGATTTGAGGATGAAAGACTGGTTGGTAATATAACCGGTAATCAGGTAGATGTGTATAATGTGCTGCAATCTATCGACAGCAGCCTGACTACTTTAAGTGGTACCGCAAATTATGCCATGAGTTTGGGTGGAACGTATAGTAAACCTAAAATTGCAGCCAGCGGTACGGTGGCAGATGGAACTTTTGGAAATATTGCATTTACAACGATGGATTTCCACTTGACCGACACCCTTGCCATCAATGGTAAATTTTACAAACCTCAAGATCATCGGATTATTTTTAGCGATTTATCTGTACAAAGTGATGGAGAGTACCGCTTACAAGCTGATGGAAATTTCCCGTTAAAAGCAGATGTCCCTTTAGATATGAATATTCATTTTTCCGGTGACGCTTTGGCCTTTCTTCCTAAACTGGTACCTTTTTTTGAAGGTGGTACCTCATTGTCTGATATCCAGTTGAAGCTGGGAGGAACACGCAGTCAACTTGTAGTTAAAAGTGGTAACTGCCAAATAGAACGAGGGGAGTTATGGCTTAAATCAGTTGCACCTCACATAGAAAATATTCATGGATTTATTGAATTACAACAAGGTACCAATCAGGTTAATATCAAGAATTTAAAGGCTACTGCTGACGGGCGTGAAGTTGAATTTAATACGGTTAGAAATGTTGTTACCAGTTCCGGACGGAAATTAAAACCATGGTATTTTAATACATTTGATCTTGATTTTGGCGTTTTGGCCATCCGTACAGACCCTAATGGTGTAAAATTAAATCTTCCCGGTCTTATGAAAAAAGAAGATGAAGGATACTTTACATTTAGCGGTAAGTCTGAAAAAGAACCTTTTTATTTTGCCGGTCCCATTAAACATCCTGTCGCTTATGGTAAAATAACGGTTCAGAACACCCGACTAACATATCCTTTTATTCAGCCCAAAACCATTTCACGAAAGCCATCGGTTGCTGTAGAGTTTTTATCAAATTTGGATTGGGATGTTTTGGTGAAAGCCGGAGAAGCCACCATTTATGAACGTGAAATTCCTGCTTATAT
>JANTHG010000188.1 GCA_024762535.1 Calditrichaceae bacterium | reverse complement strand
AAAATCCTTTGGATGGGGCGAGGTAAACCGAATCCGTTCAATACCATCCACCTTACTTACCTCTTCGATTAAATCGGCAAAATCTTTATCTTCAAAGCGGTAGGAATTAACATTTTGCCCAAGCAGGGTAACTTGTTTAAAACCCTTCTCTGCCAGCCGACGTGCTTCATGCACCACATTTTGCGGGTCCCGGCTGCGTTCGCGTCCACGGGTGTACGGCACCACACAAAAGGTGCAAAAATTATCACAACCGCGCATCACCGCAATCCAGGCGTTCACGCCTTCGGTATGTTCGGGAAAGATGTCGCTGTAGGTTTCATATTCCGAAAGAGACAGAGCGTATTCTTCGGCATGATTTTCTTCGATGCTGCGCAGCATGTGCGGTAATTTTTTATAGCTGTCCGGCCCGGCAACCAAATCTACTCCAATTTTTTCTTCGAATAATTCTGTTTTCAAATTTTGCGCCATGCAGCCCAGCACACCAATGATTTTACGGTTTTTCTTTGTTTTGAAATATTTAAGCACATGGATGCGCTGATGCACTTTGGCGTGGGCATTTTCGCGCACGGAACAGGTATTCAGCAACAACACCTGCGCCTCTTCCGGATCTTCGGTAAAGCCGTAATTTTCTTTTTTTAGGATGGCTTTTACGATTTCGGTGTCATATTCATTCATCTGACAACCGTAGGTTTCGATATATACTTTTTTCAAACCAGTTCTCCAAGTAGATATTCCGTCCGCGCTTCGGTAAGTCGTACGGAACGAATTTTATTTTTTAACTCTTCGGCAGAACTTACCGCCACACGCAGATAGTTGTCTGTCCACCCTTCCCAGCGGCCGTTGTGTTGTTCTTCAAACAAAACAGAAACGGTCTGCCCCACAAAGCTGCGGGCAAAGGTTAATTTTTTACGCTGCCCCACTTCGCTGATGATGGCTGCGCGCGCCTTTTTATCCGCGTGCGCCACTTTGGGTTTAAGTTTGTACGATGCGGTTCCTTTGCGGTCCGAGTACACAAATACATGAAAATAAGAAACCGGTAAATCGGTGAGCAGTTTTTTGGTTTCCTTAAATTCCGTGTCACCTTCGGTGGGATAGCCCACCATCACATCTGTCCCGATGCCCAGGTGCGGAATTTTTTCCGCCGCATATTCGATGATTTCGCGAAAGTCATCGGCTGTATGCTTACGCTTCATAGATTCCAGAATACGGTTATCGCCGCTTTGCAACGGAATATGCAGGTGACGGCATATTTTTTTAGATACGGCCATATGGTTAATCAGTTCTCTGGTTACCGTGGTCGGTTCAATGGAACTGATACGGATGCGCTCAATACCGGGCACGTCTTCCAGAGCCTGTAGCAAATCGATAAAATGTTTACCACCCTGAGTGTAGGTGCCGATATTCACGCCCGTTAAAACGATTTCTTTGTAACCCATTTCAGCCAACTGCCGCGCTTCGCGCAGAATATCGGTGAACTCCCTGCTGCGTGCCGGGCCGCGCGCCTTGGCAATGATGCAATAGGAACAGACAAAATTACACCCGTCCTGAATTTTTAAATTAGCCCTGGTGTGCGTATCGTACAGGCCAACGGATTCAATTACAAATTCATCTCTGGAAATTTTTGGCGTATGCACCACTGTGGGCTGCGTCTGTTTTTGCGGAAATTGCCCCACATATTCGGGTAGTTTCATTTTATGCTCATTACCCATGATTAAATCCACCCCATCGATGGATTGAATAGCGTTCACATCCATCTGCGCATAACAGCCGATAACAGCCACATAGGTTTCCGGATTTTGACGGATACTTTTACGCACAGCCTGGCGGCATTTGGCATCGGCCTGCTCCGTTACCGTACAGGTGTTAATCACGGTTAGGTCGGAAGCCTGTCCAAAGGGCACCACTTCATAGCCCTGCTTTTGCAGGTCTGCGGCAATGATGGCGGTTTCGGCCTGATTAAGACGACAGCCGAGCGTATGTAACGAAACGGTGGGTTGCGGGTTATTTTTCATAGCCAACTATAACGATTCCCTGTTCAAAAAAAGTCCTGTTATTTTTAATTAGGCGGGAAATTTAAAGAACCAGCAGCAAGATGCAACTTTTGTGATGATTTATTTCTGTTTTGGTTGGGTGTTGTTTGGTTATTAGGGTGTTGAGTTGAGAAGTAACTAATCCCCAGACCCTCGCCGTCATTGTGAGCGACGGAGGCGTGAAGCAATCCCAAGTGGCTCGCTTCATCATTCGTTTTTCGCTAATTTCTCGTGATGACTATTTCCTATCCTGTTATTTTTCAATATATTTAGTTTTCACCAAACAGGAGCATTAAAAATGCGATTTACCTTAAAAATGATCCCACTTCTTTTTATCCTGACATCCTATGCGCTAAGCTGTACAAATATTTTAGTAAGCAAGGGCGCAAGCAGCAACCGGTCCGTTATGATTACCTATTCCTGCGACGGAGAATTCCACCCACACCTAAAAATTACACCGGCTGCTGATCATCCGGCCGGAGACTCTCTGGAATTCCGGGACGGCCAGGGACGCTTACTGGGAAAAATTCCTCAGCCGCCACATACTTACAAAGTGGTAGGCCTGATGAATGAATTTCAGTTGGTTATTGGCGAAACCACCTTTAGCGGCAGAAAAGAGTTGCAAAACCCAAAGGGACTTCTGCATTACTGGGCACTGATGAAGCTGGCTTTGCAACGGGCTAAAACAGCCCGCGAAGCCATAACGGTAATTACCGGTTTAGTGGAAAAATACGGCTACCGTTCCACCGGAGAAACCTTTTCCATTGCCGATCCCAACGAAGCCTGGATTATGGAAATAATCGGGCCCGGACCCGGCGGAACAGGCGCCGAATGGGTGGCGCTCCGCCTGCCGGAAGGCTACATTTCCTGTCATGCCAACAAAGCGCGCATCAGCACCTTTCCTTTGGATGATCCGGACCATTGTCTCTATTCTGCCAATGTAAAATCCTTTGCCATCCAAAAAAAATATTACGATCCCCAATCCGGCGAACCGTTCCGTTTCAACGAAGCCTATTGTCCGGATACGCCGCGTAACCGCCGCTATTCCGATGCCCGCGTCTGGAGTATCTTTCGCCGCGCGGCGCCATCCCGACATTTCTCGCCCGCCTATCAGCGCGGGGATACTACTGCAGGGCCATATCCTTTGTGGATTGAACCGGATCATAAGCTATCCACATCCGATGTGTTTGCCCTGATGCGCGACCACTATGAAGGCACACCGTTTGATATGAGCAAAGGCGTTGACGCCGGTCCTTTTGGATCACCTAACCGCTGGCGTCCGATTTCGTGGAAGGTTGATAGCGTGGAATATGCCTGGGAACGTCCCATCTCTACCCAGCAAACCGGCTTCTCGTTTGTGTCCCAGTCCCGTGCGCACCTGCCCAACGAAGTGGGCGGTGTTTTATGGTATGGCTTAGACGACACCTACACCACCTGCTACATTCCCTTTTATTGCGGCATTGATCAGTTACCGGAGGGTTTAAGTAAAGGTTCGTTACAAAACTTTAGCTGGGAATCGCCCTGGTGGATTTTCAACCTGGTGGCCAATTATGCCAATTTAAAATATTCCTACATGATTCAGGACATTCAAACAGTTCAATCCAAAATTGAAGGTGATTTTTTTGCCCTTCAGCCTGCGGTAGAAGAAACCGCTGTACGCCTGGCAAAAACCGATCCGCAAATGGCGCAACTGTATTTAAGCGATTATTCCGTTTCGCATGCAAATTTGGTGTTTAAACGCTGGAAAGAATTAGCCCGTTTCTTAATTACCAAATACAACGATGGCTATGTGCAGGATACACCGGGACGGCCCACAGAAAAAGGATATCCGCAAACCTGGCTGAAACGAGTGATTAAAGAGCGCCCGAATCAATTTAAATTGAAAGAAAACACAAAACGAGCGCCAGAGTCGAAGTTAGTGGATTAAGGTTGATGAGTTATTGGGTTATTAGGTTATTAGGTTATTGGATAGAGCACGTGAGATGACATCTTAGTCATTGAGCCAAGAGCTATTAGACAAAGAAATCTCAGAATCAGAGAGAAGCAAGGATATCCGTAGTGGCTAACTGCACGCCGCGGGCGGATAAATCTTGTAGAATAGATTCTTCATTTTCCGGCTGCACTGCTTTGATGGCATCGGTCAGCAGAATCACAGGAAACTGCCGTTCCAGCAAACCTTCCACAGCTGCTTTCACACAGTAATCAGTAGCCACGCCATACACAATCACTTGTTTGGGTTGCAGCTTCTGTAAAAATAGTTCCGCTTTGGGGTTGGAAAACACATTAAAGGTTTGCTTTTCAAACTGAACACAACGATGGGCCAGATCAGCATCATCAACAGGCTGTCCATCGTTGGGAAGTACATAAAAAAGTTCGGGTAAGGTTTCGGGAATTTTCTGCTGTCCCCTGCTTCCTGCCACACAATGCGGCGGGAATTGGACAAATTCCGGGTCGTCTTTGGGATGCGCATCCGCCGAAGCCAAAACGGTTATGCCGCGCTCTTTGGCAAACACACTGATTTTTTGATACACCGGTTTTAGCGTTTCCGCGCCGGGAACGTAGAGGGCGCCGGATGGTTCAATAAAATCATTTTGTGTATCGATATCGAAAAATAAAACATCCATTTTAAACCTCAGCCAGTTCGTTCTTTACAAAAGTAGATAGTTGCTGCAGTTTCTCGCTAATCTGAATGGGATAGGCGCTCTTTTCTTCCAAATGACGTAACGTATCCGGCAATTCACTTAAATTAAGCTGCACCTGTTTACGCACTTCATGCACAGAATCCGGTTTTTTAACGATTTGACCGCTCAGCATATACGTGGTTAACAGGGATTCCGCTACTTCCGATAAATCTTCATCTTTAAAAGCCAGTACATCGTGATGAATACGGCCCTGATCGTCTTTAAAACGCCAAATTTGTTTACGCGCCGGCAAGGTTATTTTATTGCTGCTGAATTTCGCCCGGTAAAGCTGGCTGCCGTTATGTTCAATTTCCACCATTTTATACACGCCCTGCAAAGTGGGCGCATCGAGGGAAACCGCCACCTGAGTGCCAACACCGAAAAAATCCACCGGTGTTCCGGAACGAATCAGTTTTTCGATTTTATACTCATTCAAATCACTGCTTAAAATAATTTTGACCTGTTCGTAACCGCTTTTATCCAGGATGGCGCGAATCTTTTTAGCCTCTTCACCCAAATCGCCGCTATCGATACGGACTGCTTTGAAGTTTTCAGCCACATCCATTGCATTTTTAACGCCTTGTACCGTATCATACGTATCAATTAGAAATGTGGCGTCCGTACCAAAAATATTCTGATACCGTTCAAATGCTTCTTTTTCAGATTTAAAGGCCATGGTCCAGGAATGCGCGGTAGTGCCCAAAACAGGAATACCAAAACGGTAACCGGCTTCCACATTGGATGTGCCCATAAAGCCCGCCAGAAAGGCTGCCCGAGCCGCCAAAACGCTTGCCTGGGGTCCGTGGGCCCGGCGGCTGCCAAACTCCATCACACCGCGTTGGACACTATCTAAGGTAGCGGCATGCATAACACGCGCTGCTTTGGAAGCAACCATGGTTTGAAAATTAATCGTAGAGAGTAAAAACGTTTCCACAATTTGAGCTTCAATCAGTGGCGCTTCAATCTGGATAATCGGTTCATTGGAAAATACAATTGTGCCTTCCGGCAGGGCGTACACATTACCGGTAAATTTAAAATCACGCAAATAATCGAAAAAAGAGGATGAAATATTTTTAAAATTATCCAACTCCCGTAGATAGCGGATCTGGTCATCGGAGAATTGTAAATTCCGTAAATAGTCAACCGCCTGTTCCAGCCCGGCGGCTAACAAAAAATTACGGGTAGCTGGTAAATCCCGAATAAATAATTCAAAGGTTACCAGCGGATTGTAATCCTGCTCAAAATAACCGGCAGCCATGGTCAGTTCGTACAAATCAACAATTAATGTATCTCGATTCATTCAATTTTCCAGTTAAATTTTATTGATCAACAGCGAAAATTACCATTAATACAAAGAAGAAGCAAATAGAGATTTTTAAAAAAAAAGGCGGCCAAAGGCCGCCATAATCTTATTCGGAAAGCAATATTTTTGCAATGGTTTGAAG
>JANTHG010000187.1 GCA_024762535.1 Calditrichaceae bacterium | reverse complement strand
TCCAAACAATTGTCTGTAGCGCGCAAGCATTTGGCAGACGAAGGAAGTGCGGATTTTTACAAGGCTTTGTCCGCTGCCTTACAAGGTTTTGTACGCGATAAACTGAATATCGAACTCAGCGAATTCAGTGCAGCCAATATCCGACGCGTGCTTAGCGAACGGGGTATCCCGGATGATGCCATTCGGGAATACCAGTCTGTGCTGGAAGAAAGTGATTTTAACCAGTTCTCAGGTATGCAATCCGGCCAGAGTGAGCGGGAAAAATTATTTGAACGGGCCAGAGCTATCTTAACCCGTTTGGAGAAATGGATATGATGCGACAATTTAAAATACTGTTTATAGTGCTATTAATAAGCATCCCTTTGTTTGCTAGGGATGCACAGGAATTATTCCGCCAGGGGAACCAATTCTATCAGCAGGGTAAATATGAGCAGGCCATTGCTGCCTACAAAGAAATCCTACAATCCGGGTATGAAAGCGGTGCGCTCTATTTTAATTTGGGGAATGCTTACTATAAACTGAATAAAATTGGCCTGGCCCGGCTAAACTATGAACGTGCAGCCCGCTTCTTAAAAGGCGATGAAGCTTTAAATGAAAATCTCGATTTATTAAAATATAAACTGGTTGATAAAATCCCTCAACCTCCGGAGTTTTTTCTGTTTAAATGGAGAGAAGCTGTCCTGAAGTTGCTGCCGGTAAATACCCAAAGCTGGATTCTTGTAGCTTTGTTTGCCCTGCTACTAGCAGCCATTGCCTGGCGCAGACATCAACAACGCAGAGGGCAGATACGCAATGGACGATCCTTTTTAGTGATCTCTGTCGTTGTGTTTTTATTCTTTTTAACCGTATATTTACAAAAAGTATATGTACTCGAAACAGATATTCATGCGGTGATAATAAAGCCCATGGTTACGGTTTACGCAGAGCCTAATACCTCGGGTACCGAAGTATTTGTCCTTCACGAAGGTACAAAAATTAAAGTTTTGCGCACAAATGGCAACTGGCAGGAAATTCGACTTTCGGATGGTAAAACAGGCTGGTTGGAAATAAAGAATCTGGAGACTATATGAAAAAACTGGGAATGGGGATAGTTGTACTTTCTTTATTAATGGCTTGCGGAGGGCAGCAAAAAGTAGTTCAGAAACCGGTAAAAGAAGAATCCGCTTCACCTTATGATGAAAGCTTTGACCCATTAAGTTTGCATGATGACGATATAACGATTCAGCCCGGAGAGCACAAAACCAATTCTTCTTCAGAAAAAAAAGTAAAAAAAGCAAAACAAACGGAATCAGAAACAGTTCTAAAAGAAACGGACGGTTTCCGGGTTCAGATTTTGGCAACGCGGAGTATAGAAACGGCAACTATGGTTAAACAACAGGCTGAAGAACAGTTTAAACCTTATGACTACAAAGTCTATTGGCAGTTCGAAGCGCCTTTCTACAAAATTCGTGTTGGAGATGTTCTTAAAAGAACAGATGCCGAAAATATTCGGGATTTGGCTAAGCAACTTGGCTATGATCAGGCGTTTCCGGTACGCAGTAAGGTGAAAGTTCCAGTGCAGACCTATTAAGTCGAAAGCTTTTTTTCTCTTCCTACCTTTTCTTTTTTTCATTGCTGCCGGTTGATGTGTGATTCATCGATTTAGGTGAATAAGATCCAGCCAAATACATAAAGTTTACCAATATCTTTCCGATTATTTTCAATAACATTTACAACTATTAAACCGAGGTTAATAGATGAAAAAAATAATTTATGTCATGCTTCCTATATTGGCTATAGTAAGCTCTTGTACGATTAATGAACCTAGTCTGCCGAGCTGGGATACGGATTGGGCTGTCTATTTGCCAACTAAAGATTTCGTGATGGCTGATGCCATTGATGATAGTATTCTGTTTGCCGATACCACCTCAAGCGGTGTGCCAGTCATTAGTTTTTCCTTATCCGATTCCACAGACTGGCAGCGCATAGAACCAAGTGATTTGGCTATGGATACTTACGATGATTCGTTTAACGCGGAAATAGGTGATATTACTCTAAATGATGCAAGCGATATACAAACCGATTATATTAATGTAATGAGTCAATTGCCACCGGAATTATTGGCTTTCGGCGATACGCTACCTCCCTATAGCGATTTTGAATTACACCCGAACGGTGATACGCTATCCTACGATCATTTTCAAAATGTCCATATCAAGCAAGGTCATTTATGGTTAACCTTTCATAATGATATGTTTTTAACCGTAGATTCCGGATTGACAATTTCTGTTTTCAATAGTGAAAATTTACAAACTCCGGTCGGACAATTTGTGTTCAACCAACCCATCCATCCCGGCGTAACGCTCACCAGTGAACCGGTGGATTTAGCAGGCAAAGAAATAGGGAATACTTTACGGACGCAATATATTCTTCCCATTGCCGGAACAGATACTGTAACAGTATTGACAGATGAAATGAAACAGGGTGGTTTCTATATGGTTCTTTCCATGGATAAATTGGTTGTTGATCGTGCTTCAGCCAAAGTACCGCAGCAATCCTTTATTCATAGCGATTCTTTAGAAATTACACAAGACGATTTGCGTGTAACCAGCGCCAGGATTGAACATGGCTCTATTACTGTTGCGCTCGACAACCATTTAAGTATTAATACACAAGTTCGATTTGAACTGCCAGATTTTGTAAAAGACGGTCAGGCAAAAGTTGTAGAACGATATCTTGTGGGGGGGCAATCACAAACCGAAATAATTGATTTATCCGGATATCGGCTTATCAATGCCGAACATCCGTCACAGACCATCGATTTTATTCACTATAATATAAATGCAACCGTAGATTCTACTGACGGTTATGTTCCCATTAAGTCCACCGATAATGTTGCTGCCGATATTCATGTGGATTCTTTATATCTTTCATCCTTTGAAGGTGAACTCAACCCGATCACCTTAGATATAGAACCGCAGGATATGAACGGTCTTGATTTCTTTAAAGATTTTAACGGGGAAATACGCTTAAGCGATTTGGAAATGCGACTGACCTTTGATAATCAGGTAGATTTTCCATTAAATTTTGATTTTTACCTGGTTGGTTATCACCAGGGGAATGCAAACGGTCCGGATTCCGTAGGTGTACATATTCAGGATGTCATTCAAAAAAACAGTGTGAGCCCGCAAACAGTACTGATATTAAATGGAACTTCCCAGTCGCCCAGTATAGTGGACCTTCTCGCTATTTTACCGACCAAAATAAAATTTTATGGTCAGGCGACTATTTCGGGCCACGGAAGTGTGTCTGCTAACGACGGCCTTCGGGCGCGCTTTACGGTTAGTTCCCCATTGAGCATTGATTTGCAGGATTCTATCTCTCAGGAGACATCGGTTGATTCTTTAACATCCGATGATTTAGATCCTGATACACAAGATATGTTAACCAACGAAGTTAAAAGCGCTTATGCTCAATTAACCATGCACAACGCATTGCCCATAGGTGCAGAAGTATATTTTTACATGGCTACAGATTCTTTGCAACTTCAGTCGGATTTTATTGCCGATTCTACCCAAAAAATGGTGATACATGGCATAGTTTCAGCTGCGGAAACCAATGCTTCCGGTTATGTAAGCCAAGCCACAAGTAGTGTTATCGAAGTTAATTTAACACCGCGTCAATTAGAATTATTTGGGAAACCACCCCTCTATCTGAAGCAAAAATTTATCATTTTACCTACACAAGGTACCATTCGATTTAGGCAGGAAGATAAAATCGGAATTGATGCTATGGTTCGTGTTCAATATACGATGAATAAAAAAGAAGACGGGAAATAATAGATATGAAAAAAATTATTTTGGTAATCGGATTATTGAGTTCCATCCTGTTTGGTCAGCATTTTGATGGTGTTGGATTGAGCTTAGCCGGAAATTATATGACCATGAGCCGAGGTGTGAATGCACTGTGTTGGAATCCGGCGAATCTGGCCTTACAACGCGGTAATACCATGGAATTGAATCTTATTTCGTTGAATGCGGCTATACTTAATAATAGTTTTAGCATAAATTCCTATAACCGATATTTTACTGCTGAAGGAAATGGTGGCTTTTGGAATACAACAGATAAACACAATTTATTAGATGTAATTTCAAATGATGGTCTGCGTATGGATATTGATGTGACCACGAATGTTTTGGGATTGGCATTTAATAATTTTGCTATGGCCATTCAAATGATAGGAAAGGGTTATACCCAACTCAGTGCGAATAAACGCCCCTTTCAGATTGCTTTATTTGGAGAGACCTTTGACCACACCTATACGTATGATGAACCATCTCAAATTAATGCAGCAGCTTATTCTGCTATGAAGCTATCTATAGGTTATGCTTATCCTGTAGCTATGAACTGGCTGCATCCCAAATTGCGTCCACTTTCCATCGGTTTTAGCTGGAACCAATATGTGGGCCTTGGCGTAGCCGAAACGGAAAAATCCAGGGTAATGGTGCAGCGTATAGATGGTGAAGAGGAATCTGTACAGTACGCATTAGCTATTCAGGCACGTACAGCCTCTCCGGAAGATGGGACTCCCGCCGGTAAAGGGAGCGGATTTGATTTCGGCATTTCAGGCGGTTACGGCTCTAAAATTGATTTTGCACTTGCCTTTTCCAATATCGGGGCTTCTATAGAGTGGTCCAACCACACAGAACGCATGAAAATCGTCCAGGCAGATTCTGTTGCATTGTGGGATCAAAATTCAAATGAACCTTCCCATGAAGTAGACATTGATACATCGTATGCCATTGATCCGTTTCGCACGCCTTTGCCGATGGTTATGAGACTCGGTGCAGTTTATCATTTCGATCCCGACTGGAAAGTAAGCGTGGAATATCATCAGGGACTTAATACAGCGTTTGGGAATTCAACTACACCACGTTTGGGAGCGGGAACGGAATATTTTCTCACTTCCTGGCTTCCTCTGCGCGCAGGAATGGCCGTGGGAGGCAATGAAGGCTTCCAGTTTGGTGTCGGCTTTGGATTGCATGTGCTCTTTTTACATCTTGATTATGCATATGCCATGCGCGGGGCACTCTGGCCAACTTATGCAAAAGGTGTTTACACAGGGCTTAATCTGAAAATTGTACTTTAATTGATTTAATTGGATTGAATGAGGTTCATACTACTTTTTTGATAGTGCCGAATCATTTCGGCATCGGGTATATATTCGGGAATGATTTCCTGAAGCTTCTGATAGATTCCAGCAATATCTTTTTTTCCGGCCATCTCTGTGAGAATTTCAATGTTTTTAGTCATTAAATCCCAATGATTATAATGACTTCCAACAGCCATCGAAATTTTTGGATGATCTGTTTTTAAGGGTACTTCACCTTTGTTCCAAAGTTCTTCGATTAATTTTTCTCCAGGCCTTCTACCAATAATTTTTATGGGAATATCCGAATCCGGTTCATAGCCGGATAACCTGATAACACGATGAGCAATATCTAATAATTTAATTGGTTCGCCCATATCGAGGACATAGATATCATTTCCATTGCTCATCTTTGCGGATTGCAAAATCAATTTGACTGCTTCCGGTATGGTCATAAAAAAGCGTTGCATATCGGGATCGGTGATGGTAACAGGCCCACCTTTAGAAATTTGTTTCTGAAACAGAGGAATAACACTACCAAAACTACCCAAAACATTTCCAAATCGTACAGTGAGCAGTTTTATTCTTGCCTGCGCAGAATAGGATTGTAAGATTAATTCGGCGATTCTTTTAGTTGCGCCCATGATGGAAGAAGGATTGACGGCTTTATCCGTTGAGATCAATACAAATTTTTCCACACCTGCGTCTTCTGAAAGCTTCATCATGTTAAATGTACCGAAAATATTGTTGCGAACGGCCTCTTCCGGGTGAATTTCCATTAAAGGTACATGTTTATAGGCAGCTGCGTGGAACACGACATCCGGTTGATATTCCTTGAGAACAGATTGGATTTTTCTGGTGTCAAGAATATCAGCAATTTCTACTATATATGGTGTACTATGGTTCAGTTGTTGCAATTCATAGTCTAAATAAAACAAACTGTTTTCCGTACGGTCAAGACAAATTAGTTTTTTGGGATGAAGCTGAAGTATTTGTCGGGAAAGCTCTGACCCGATAGAGCCTCCGGCACCGGTTATTAATATGGTTTTGTTT
>JANTHG010000186.1 GCA_024762535.1 Calditrichaceae bacterium | reverse complement strand
CAAAACAGGCAAGGGCCGGTCAGCGCCGCTCTGTTTCAGCTATTAACCGTAGAATTGTTTTTACGGCAATTCGTGGATTAGGTTTTTCCTAAATTGAGCGATTCAAATTCTTCATTGCGAATCCCACGTGAGCGGGATGAACCAATCCCTCAAAATGCATCGTCATTGCGAATCCCGCTTGGACGGGATGAAGCAATCCCGCAAAGGATCACTTCACTCCTCCGTCGTTCGTGATGACGAGCAAGTACGTCGGTAAAACAAAACAAGGGCTGAAATCTCAGCCCCTCGTCATTTAAAATCTAAAGACACACTCCTTACATAGTCAGCGCCATAATGCCTTTAGCGGTATGCAGGCGGTTTTCCGCTTCCTGATAAATTACCGAGTGCGGGCCGTCGATTACGGCATCGGTTACTTCATAGCCGCGGTCAGCAGGCAGGCAGTGCATATAAATGGAATTAGGCTTGGTAAGTTTCATTTTATCTTCATCGCAGATCCAGTTTTTGTACTTCTTGGAAATTTCAAGCGCTTTTTCCGGTTCGCCAAACAGCGACTGAATGCCCCAGCTTTTTGGATATACAATATCAGCATCTTTAAACGCTTCATCCATGGAATCTACCACCGTAAAGCTGCCGCCGTTTTCCGCTGCATTTTGTTTAGCGTGCGCCATAGGTTCGTCCATCAGCGTGTATTCGGGAGGATGAGCCAGTACCACATCCATACCGAAACGGGTCATCAGCATAATCAGCCCCTGAGGAACGGACATGGGTTTGGCATAGCTCGGCGCATACGCCCAGGAAACGGCAATCTTCTTCCCTTGTAAATTAGAACCAAAAATTTCGCGAATAGTCATCAAATCGGCCATCATCTGAAACGGATGATCCACATCGCACTGCATGTTGTACACAGGTTTATCGGCCCATTTGGCCACTTCACGCATATAACGATTGCCTTCGCCGGGCACCAGGTCGTGGCGGATAGCAATGCCGTGACCGTAGCTCGATAAGATGATGCCCATATCTTTGGGACTTTCACCGTGCGCAATCTGCGAAGTTTGAGATTCAATAAAATGGGCGTGACCGCCGAGTTGTGTCATGCCCGCTTCAAACGAATTACGGGTGCGGGTGGATTTATCAAAGAAAATCAGGAAATTGGTTTTATCCTGCAATTCCCGGTGAGGAATGCCCTTCTTAAATTTTTCTTTCAGCTCAGCCGATTTATCGAGAGCGGCGATCAGTTCTTCTTTGCTCCAGTCCTGAGTAGAAATAAAGTCGCGTCCTTTGAGATTCATGTTAACCCTTTCCATTAAAAATGGTTATATCAAAAGTTCCTTGTTAATATATCAAGTAAGCTGTTAATGATCTTATATTTATTTACGTTCATCGATTTATCCCCCTTTGTCTGACTGAAAAGAACTTAGTTACCGATAATCTCATTAAATCCGTCAATAATTGTATTTATTTCTTCCGGTTCGATGCGGCAAATAAATTGATTTAACCTCTTTACAGATAATGTTCTGATCTGGCTTATTTTTACCCAGGATTCTTTTGGTAATTGTTTTGAAGATAGTTTATATGTCAGAGGAAATCTCGCTTTTTGCGGCTGGCTGGTAATAGCTAACGCGATCACCGTTCCTGAACGGCCATTAAAAACATCTTCACTGATAATCAGAACCGGCCTAAAACCCGCTTGTTCATTGCCGATGGTCGGATTTAAGTTGGCCCAATAGATATCGCCTCTTAATATTCCGGCCATTGATCCATTTCCTCATTCATTCCTTCTTCGGCTAAGCGGCTTTCTGTATCTGCATCCAATTTGGCACATTCGCTGGCTAAGCGGTTTTTCGATATTTTGGTTAATTTATCTTTAACCGCTTCCTGAATAGCCCGGCTACGACTCGGAAAAATGTTACGCTTTACTAATCCATCAATCTCTCGCAAGATTTTCTCATCAAGCGAAATAGCAATTTTTGCTGACGACATAATTTTACCCCGGTATTACTCTTTTACATACTATACAAAAAAGTAATACTAATTTCAATACCAAAGGTTCCGGATGAACTTTTACTTCCATCCTTCTTCCCACACCAGCGCAGCGTAAAACATCATTGCTTTGGTAAGATGTTCCACCGGACACTGATCCTGCGGGCCGTGTGCGTAAATTTCGTTCGCCGGTCCAAATCCGATAGTGGGAATGCCAAACATTCCGGCTGTGGCCACCCCATTGGTGGAAAAGGTCCATTTGTCCACTGTGGGTTCAGCATCAAATATATTCTGATACGAACGCACAGCCGCTTCTACGGCAGGATGTTCTTCCTCAAAATGCCAGGTAGGATAATATTTACGGGTGGGATAACGCAAACCGGTATAGCTTGGCGTATCATATTCCAGTACACGTAAACGCGCATTGGCTTTTTTAAAGGAAGGTAAATTACGAATTTCATCCAGAGCGCTTTCATCCGTTTCCCCGGCCGTCAGCCGGCGATCTAAATGAATCGTACAGCCGTCCGCCACAGAACACAAGGATGGCGCACTGGACCGTATATGAGAAATGGTTACCGTTCCTTTTCCCAAAAAAGGATCATAAGTCAGACGATTATTCAATTTTTCAATTTCTTCGATAATCGGCGCCATTTTGTAAATAGCATTGTCGCCCCGTTCCGGCGCTGATCCGTGACAGGATATACCGGCTGTTTCCACTTCAATTTCCATCCGTCCGCGATGGCCGCGGTAGATGTTCAGGTTGGTTGGCTCGGTAATCACCACCAGATCGGGTCGTAATTTATCCTCGTTGTAAATATATTGCCAGCAGAGTCCGTCACAGTCTTCTTCCTGAACGCTGCCCACAGCGTAAACCGTAACATCTTCCGGGATACCGATTTCTTTTAAAATTTTACCGGCGTACACAATGGCGGCCATACCGCCTTCCATATCCGAAGCGCCGCGTCCGTAGATGATTCCGTCCTCTAACTTGCCTTTGAAGGGATCTACTTCCCATAAATCGGGATTGCCCACATCAACCGTATCCACATGGGCGTCAAAGGCGATGATGCGTTTACCGCTGCCCATGCGTCCTAAAATATTTCCCATAGGATCGATGGTTACTTCATCAAAGCCCACGGCTTTCATTTCCGCTTTAATGCGCTGAATAACGCCCTCTTCTTCACAACTTACCGAAGGGATGGCGATCATATCGCGCAGAAACTGTACGGTACTGTCAGTATATTGTTCCGCTAAACTTTTAATTTTGCTTCTTATTGATTCATCCATACTTAATTCCTTAGGGTTGAATTTTATTTCTGTAAACATACATGAGCGAATACCTTGGCGTCATTCATCATATTGGAAATCACACAATATTCGTTCGGCTGATGAGCCAAATCATCCAGGGTTGACCAGACCGCCGCATGGTAACCGGCACGACGGAAAATGGCAGCCACCGTTCCGCCGCCAATACCCATGGGTTTAGCATCAATTTTATAGACATCTTTAACCGCCTGTTTCAGAGCCGTAACCACCGGCGCATCCACCGGAGTAGCCGGCGCCGCCTGTTCTTCCTGTTCGGTGCTGAGTTCAATTTTTACCTTAAATTGCGCTTCCACTTCATCCGCCATTTTCCGGATCGTGGCCATGACTTCCGAAATGGTGTAATTTGGTAATATCCGGCAATCGAGATAGAACACATCATCGCCGGGGATCGTATTCACATTAGGCACATTGGCTTCTTTTTTGGTGGGCTCAAAGGTGCTTATCGGCGGATCAAATACCGGATCGTTTGTATCGTAGATTGAGTACAGTTCTTCAAATTTTACGGCCAGATGGGAAGCCGCTTTAAAGGCATTGATGCCGCGATCGGGCATACTGGCATGCACCTGTTTTCCCACGGTTTTTACTTTTACCCAGATAATGGATTTTTCCGCCACTTCAATCATGCTGGCGTCCGGTTCACCCGCATCCGGTACAATGATGATATCATCTTTGCCAAACAAATCCGCATGATGATCCACCAGATATTGCAGGCCAAACGTGCTGCCTGTTTCTTCATCGGCAACCATTACCAGGCCTAAATCGTATTCCGGCTGAATGCCTTCTTCGAGGAAGGCGTGAACAGTGGTTACACCGCTAACCATTCCCTGATTATTATCTTCCGTACCGCGGCCATAAATGCGCCCATCTTTTACCACGGCAGTGAACGGATCCGTATCCCATTTGGATAAATCTCCTTCGGGAACCACATCAAGATGCGCCATAATCCAGATGGTTTTGGCGTGACTTTTCCCGGCTATTTTTGCTACTACATTGGGTCTGGTTCCGCCGGGAGCATCCGGATCGGGTGCCGGATAATCTTTAATATCCGTAACACCGATATGTTTTAAATATTGTTTTAAAAATTCCGCTTTTTCATCTTCACCCTTGCCGTCATTCATCGGACCGAGCGCTTTAATGGGAATAAGTTTTGTCATCAAATCCACGGTTTCGGATTCTAAAGCGTCTATGCGTTTATGCAGGCGTTCTAATTCGGTTTGATTCATTTTGCAGCTCCTATTTTGTAATTTCTATTTCTTGTTTTCCAAATATTCGTACTTACTCATTGGTTATGGTAAAATCACTCATTTGCGGAACAACCACTTTTTGCAGCATAGCGCTAAAATAGCGATCCGTCATACCGGATAGAAAATCCCGTACTTTCAGTTCATCAGAAGTAGCCTGTACATATTTTTCTGTTTTTGAACTCAGAAAATGCTGAAAGATTTCACTACTTGTATCGTTCTTTTTCAAAACATTTAAATAGTGCTTAAACAGGATGACAAACCCCTGTTCGATGCGGTCATGATTTACTTTTAGTCTGGGACTTTTATAGATTTCACGGTAATTGAATTGTTTTAAAGCCAGCAGCGCATCGGCAACGCGCGGACTAAAGCCCACATAGTTTTTACCAAAACTGGTTTCCACCACATCATTTACCAGCGTTTCAATAATTTCGCCATTGGATGTGCCCAAAACGGAGGTGGCTTTTTCCGGTAATTGTTCCCGTTTAATCAAACCGATACGAATGGCATCATCAATATCCTGCCCGATATAGGCAATGGTATCTGTAATGCGTACTACACAACCTTCCAGCGTGGCCGGCTTGGTATCTACCCGCCTGCCTGTTTCCATTTGCCGGATATATTCCTGCAAATCATCTTCGGTTTTATCGGGATTGGGCTCCAATATCTGGTTATGTACTTCGCCATTATGCGATACAATTCCATCCCTGGTCTGAAAGGTTAAATTGAGGCCTTCACCCTTTTTGGCAATCACATCTACTACGCGTAAACTTTGAATATTATGATGGAATTTCCCGAGTCCGTATTTTTGGCTAACCGTACTTAAAAAACGCTCCCCGTCGTGCCCAAAGGGAGGATGCCCCAGATCGTGCCCCAAAGCAATCGCTTCGATTAAATCACCATTTAAGGAGAGCATGCGGCCAATGGTACGGGCGATTTGTGCCACGCTAAGCGTGTGTAAAATCCGGCTGGTTAATTGCTCGTCTAAAAGAGATACAAAATAGATGACCTGCGTTTTCCCGGTATAGCGTTTAAAAGCGCCGCTGTAAAAAATACGGTCTCTGTCTAACGCAAAGGGCGGCCTGTAGTGGATACCGGTTTCCGGTACGGCCCGGAAAGCCGCCTGGTTGGAGGTAGCAAAAGAAGATAATTGTTCGGTTTCCCGCCGGTCTGCAGCCCGGGCAATTTCTTCTAACCTGGTCTGATTGGATGGTGCCATATAAAAACCTTTAATTGTTGCAGTGGCACAATTTACAAAATCAATTTCGCTTCATCAAAGGTTTTTCTTAAAATTCATACGGTCTTCTTGGGTGGAAGCTCGCCATAAGCTTCCTGGAGGCGATCTAGTAAAGAATCGGGCATGGCAATAGGCTTGCCTTTTAAATCGGTAACTACCCAGGTAACTTTTACTTTGGCCGAAATTTTATTGGATGTTTTGTTAAAAATAGTTTGTTCAAATACAGCCGAACTTTTCCCGCGCAACACCCAGTCTACGCTGATACTCAAAATTTCATTGGCAAATACCGGCCATTTGTACTCTATTTCTACTTTTACTATAGGAAGAACAAATCCGGCTTCTTTCAGGCTTTGCAGGGTAAATCCTAAATATTCTAAAAATTCTACGCGGGCAAATTCACAATAGTTGAGAA
>JANTHG010000185.1 GCA_024762535.1 Calditrichaceae bacterium | reverse complement strand
CTCAAAATAGGTAATAGCAGCTATCTTATTCCGTGCCTGTGTTTCACCTTTATTCTTCCACGGATACACATCAAAATCTACAACATTCCCAGATTGCCGCATACCTTTATGAACAATATCCTGAATAAACAATCGGCCATTGGCGTCTTTGGCATTCCAGATATTTGCACCGTCCCGTGTACCATTTTTAGATAAAATGTATTTACCTTTTTCCCCTTCTTTAGAACCCAGGATGTAAACATACCCCGTTTTTCCAACAACTATTTTCATGATTTTATCTTTAAGCTTCTGTTGAAGATGTTCATCGTCCGGTGCTAATTGGTAACTCATTTCACACAAATCTTTTACATCTAAAGCAATACGGGAAATTTCTGTTTTTGTATTCTGCCTAAGTGTAGTAAGTAGCTTGTCCTGTGTTTTATTTTTTATAACCACACTGATAATTAATATAATCAGAATGGGTACAAACGTAGACAAAAAGGCCATGCCTAACAGTTTTTGCTTTAATTGTAAATTTTTCATTTTAGTCGAAATCCCCATATTGTATTTTTTGCCTTATAAATGGAATCTATCTACAATCTGTTTTAAGGCCTGGCTAACGGATTGCAATTTTTCAGCACTGTCTTCCACTCGTTTTCCCGACTCATTCACATTTTGACTACTCTTTTGGAACGTAGCCATATCGTTAGAAATAACCTGGGAGGCCTGTGCTGTTTGCTGGATATTGGTGGCAATATCTTTGGTTGTTACATTTTGCTCTTCCACAGCGGTAGCAATGGATACAACAATTTCGTTCACATTTGTCGTAACCTGATTAATGCTTTCTACACGACTCACAACTTCTTTGGTAGAAAGCTGCATAGCATTTATTCTGTTACGTATTTCGTCGGTAGCATTATTGGTTTGTGCAGCCAGTTCTTTAACTTCATTGGCTACCACAGCAAACCCCTTACCTGCTTCACCTGCTCGAGCAGCTTCAATGGTAGCATTTAATGCCAATAATTTGGTTTGATCAGCTATTTCAAATATCACTTCGATAACTTTATTAATATCTTCGGAAGCAGCTTGTAATTCATTCATTAACTTAGCAATATCTCTGGTATTTTCTACTGCATCAGACGTCACAACCCTTGCCTTTTCTGCATTTTGGGCAATTTCTTCCACGGTTGAGGTCATTTCTGAGGCATTGTGAGAAATTGTTTTAATGTTCATATGCATTTGCTCACTGGCGGTAGCTACCAAACTGCTTTTTTCATTGAGAGTGTTTGCTTCATTAGACATCTCATTTGAAGCGGCTTTTAGCTCCCGGGAGTCCATTGATAGTTCCGAAGCATAATGGGTTAATTGTTCAAAAATTTGGTGCAAATTTTCGCTTAAATTTTTAAAACTGGCTGATAAAATATCGTTTTTAGATCGAACACGAATTTCCCGGGTTAAATCGCCATTACCTATATAATCTGCTGAAGTAGCAATATCATGAATATAATTCAGTAAATCCTTAAATGCAGTGGCAAGTTTACCGATTTCATCCGAGCTATCTACATGGATATCCTGTTCTAAATCACCTTCGCTGACTTCCTTTGCCACTAGAGACAAATGTTCAATAGGTTCCGTTATTTTTTTGCCCATCCATACAATGGCAAGAGCAAGAAGGAATAGACCTATCACTGTTAGAATAAGTAAGATTCGAAACGAACTACTGAGCGCCCTATCACGATCCTGGAGCGTAAAACTCAGCACCACATAGCCAATCGCCTGGCCAGAAGAAATTACCGGTTTTTGTATAAAAATTTCATCAGGATATTTTGCCCAACTATTGGGATCCGTAGTAATGGCAGGATTCAAACCTTCTTTACGGTAGCTGAACATTGTTTTATGGTTGCCGTCCATAACAACAAAGTACCCAATAACCGGATCTGCCAGATACGGTTTAACGGCATCCTTGATGGACTCTTCATCACTAAATTCCAAACCGGTTTTTACAGACCCGGCAGCAATTTCGCCAACATGATCCAGGGATGATGTTAAGATCATATCCAAAGAATTTTTAGTGATTTGGTTAATAGTAATCATCCCGACTACTACCATTAATATTAATATCGGAATTAGAATAAAAATAATTTTTGTTTTAATGGAATGTGCATTCTTAAACATAATGACCTCAACAGATTAAAGTTTCAGTATAGAATTTTATTGAAATAAAAATTCCCATTTTATTTTTCATACAGAACTATCTTATTCCTGATTTAATATTTCCTCAGTGTTTATCAGAGCCGCCAACCTATCTTCCATTTTATATATACCAGAAAAATACCTTCCGGCAACCCCGTTTATATTGGAAGGTGTAGGATCCAAATCATCCGATTTAGCTTGCAGTACATCCAACATTTTATCCACAAGTAAACCAATTTGTTCTCCCTGATTTTTCACAACTACCATTCGCATATCCCCATCAAAGGGTTTGGATTCCATCCCGAATTTTCTTCTCATATCAATAACTGTAATTATAGATCCACGCAAATTGGAAATGCCGCGAATATAATCCGGTGCATTCTCCACACGCGTAAAATCCATATGCTTGTTAATTTCCTGTATTTCATTTATAGGTAATGCGCAAGTAACCTGACCCACTTCAAAAATGGATAGCTCGAGGATTTCGTTTGTTTCTGATTTTCCTTTTGCCATAATCACCCTCTATACTTTAAAATGTTCCACCATTTGAATTAATTCATCACTCATCTGTTTCATATTTTTTACACCTGCGCCAACTTTATTGCTGTTATTACGCACATGCTGTGTTTCATTGTCTAACTCGCTCACATCACCAGCAATAGCACGCACGGCTTCGGCTGCTTCCACAACACTTTTATTCACTTCGTGCACACCCTGGGATGCATGATCAATATTCCCGGAAATATGACGGCTTGAAATGGCCTGTTCTTCCACGGCGGAGGCAATACCGGTAATAATTTCATCAATTTCTCCAATTACCGAACTGATACGTTCAATTTCGTCGACTGTATCCATACTGGATTTTTGCATAACCTCTATTTTAGCTGCAATATCTTCAGTCGCATCATTGGTTTGTGTGGCGAGAGTTTTTACTTCATTAGCCACCACAGCAAAGCCCTTACCAGCTTCTCCGGCACGAGCCGCCTCAATAGTGGCATTTAAAGCTAACAATTTGGTTTGCTCTGCAATTTCGTTAATTACATTAATAACTTCATGAATTTCACGAGCAGAATTTCCTAACCTATCTACTTTATTCTTTGCCTGTTCCACCGTTTCTACAGCCCGTTTCGAAATTTGTTTTGCCTGCGCTGTATTTTGGGAAATTTCATCTACAGTTGATGTCATTTCCTCTGTAGCGGTCGTTACAAAGCTTAAATTGGTATTAGCTTCTTCGGAAGCTGCTGCAATGCTGGACATATTGGCGTTGAGTTCTTCACCGGCGCCTGCCACAGAAGCCGATTTATCCGCAAGATTTTCGGCGCTGAGTTCCATTTCCTGCGACACCTGCTCAAAATTCGCTGCGGAATCCCCTAGTAAAATAGATTTTTTACGTATTAAGTTGGCCAGATTACTCAAACCTGCTGTCATTTTGTTAACAGCATTCGCTAAAATTCCAATTTCATCCCTTTTGGAATATTCCATAGCAACTGTTAAATCGCCTTCGGCAACTTTATCCAGATTATCAGCCGCAAGTTGTAAAGGGACAAATACATTGCGGGTCAATATCACATACAATACCAATCCAATAATTACGATCAGAGCTAATAAGATAATTACACGGATTAAGGCAGACTGGTTAACAGAATTCGCAAACTCGGTTATATCCTCAACGATCACCACCGTACCTATTTCCTGACCGGTAAAATCTTTTATAGGAAAGGAACTGTATCCGATAGTTTTGGAATTATGTGTAATAAAATGAGCTTTACCGTCTAAATTAGAATTGGTTACAACATATTTACTTTCAGAATCGGAAAAATGATAAAATTTTGTTCTATCTTTAATCTGTGATTCCGTTTTTAATTTAAATCCAGCCGTGTTAAGAATATCTTCTTTCACTCCTATGGCAAATTGTAACTTTAGGGAATGAGCAATATGATTCAT
This sequence comes from Calditrichaceae bacterium, assembly GCA_024762535.1. Lineage (GTDB taxonomy): Bacteria > Calditrichota > Calditrichia > Calditrichales > Calditrichaceae > JANTHG01. The sequence continues at coordinate 2,121 of JANTHG010000185.1, read as the reverse complement.
TAACTCTATAAAATCACTTCCCAATTCAACACTACCAATATGTTTTTCTGCATAGTAAAGAGGATATACAACCCTGATACTAGCACCATACTTACCCACCTCAATACCAGCCTGCACAATTTGTTTTTGGTTTACATTGACTACCGTTTTTCGAAAAGCAGACAAATCGTCACCAAACTTCTCCGGTTTATGAATACGTAAAAAGGAGATGGCCGGAGGTTTATGAAACTGGAAAATATTGACATGAAAGCGGGGTTTCAAAATAGCCTGGAACATGTTTAGATACTTTTCAGAAAGGAAGGTTCTGTCATTATTTGAAAATGCTTTTAAAGTTTGTTGATCTCCCAAAATAAAATTCATCGCAATTTTGAGATCATTTACTTTGGAATCAACAGAGTACCTAAAACTCTTAATGGATGCATCCATTTTCCCTATTAAATTATTTTCCATCTGGTTGACAGATAATTTGTAGTTCATTATACTCACAAAAAGGGCAATTATTATAAGAATACCGAATATGAATGAGAGCATTTTCCATTTGATGCTTTGGAATTTAGATATAAAAGCCATGATCATACTCCAGGTTAATTTATTTTTTTCGGCCATTGGATAAATACCATTGGACACGCTCCAACACTTTTTCCCGATCCAGCTTAATCAGGTATTCATCAATTCCAACATCCAAGGCCCTTTGCTCAGCCAGATCACCGGCCACAGAAGTCAACGCCAGAATAGGCAACTTATCAAGATGAGCCTGTGCTCGTAAACGTTTTGCCATCTGAATGCCGTCCATATGGGGCATTTCGATATCCGTTAATACTAAATCGATCTGATTATCGGGATTCTCAACAGCCTTAGCCCCTTCGATTCCATCCATTGCCGAAATTACTTTATATCCTGCATCTTCGGTAAATCCTTTAATCTGGTTTAAAAAGAAACTCGAATCTTCCACAATCAAAATCGTTGCCTGCTTCATCTCTTCATTCTCGATCTTAGCCTTATGGTCCGATACCCATCCCGGCATAATAGCCCCAACCATACCATATAAATCTAACATGAGGGTCGTTTTGTTCATAAGAATTGCCGATCCCAGAATACCAGGCTGACGGAAAGTTTCTTCATCAACCTGAACATCCAGATTAACCACATCAATAATTTGTGAAACCAGTACACCCACTTCTTTACCGGCAAATGGGAAAATAATAACAAAGGGATTTTCCACATCCTTGCGCGGTGTTACATTGGCCACCTCTTCAATGGAACAAAGTAGCAGACTACCTCCACGGTATTTAAGGGTTTGCCTGCCACTGGTAATTTCAATTTCGGAACGTTTGATCTTTTCTATCCGCGAAACCAGTCCCAGGGGTATGGCAAATTGTTCATTTTCACCATTATGAACTAAAAGTAAAGATTGTTCATCGGTATTACCTTCCATTTTCGATAATTCAGCCGACTCGTCAACTTGTTCTTTGACTACTTTTAAGTTCATCTCATGGCCTAAGCCCATCACATCTAAGATAAGAGCGGCTTTTCCATCTCCAAGAATCGTAGCACCGGCATAAGTTTGGATGCCCCTAAAATGACGACCCAACGGCTTTACTACAATTTCTTCGGAATCGAGTAAGTTGTCTACAATTAAACCATAATTGAGTTCACCCGCATTAACAATAACAATATTATAAGCGCTTTCCGGATTTTTCCGACGATCTATACGCTTTTGACGCCTTTCTTTTTCTTCAGGTGCTTCATGGATCTTCACCTTACTAAATTCGGGACTTCTTCGGTCCGGGATATTGCTACGACGACAAGGTTTTTCTTCACCAGTTTCTTTGTCGAAATAGGTTTGCTTTAAATTCAAAATATCCGAAACACGTACAATGGGCAGCAACTCTCCCCGTAATCGAAGCAAAGCGGCATCTTCAATTTTTTCTATGCGTTCATGAATCTGTGCGGCAGGAATACGTACTAATTCAACCAAATTAACCTGTGGAATGGCATATCGGGCTTTTGCGACCTCAACAATTAAACTGGGAATTATGGCCAGAGTCAGCGGAAGTTTAATATGAATGGTTGTACCGATACCCAACTTTGACTCGATATCTACAGATCCACCAAGTTTGG
>JANTHG010000184.1 GCA_024762535.1 Calditrichaceae bacterium | reverse complement strand
CACGATCATAAGCGCTAAAACTGCCGGCAATCTGGTCAAAATAACGAAGAGCTCCATCAAAATCACCCATTTCGTAACTTAAATAGCCCAGTTTTAGTAAGACTGTAAAATGAAATTCAGGTTCGTTATTTACATTTGTAATGAGAGCTTTAAATTCTTTTTGCGCCTCGGCATAATTCCCCATACCAGCATAGGCTTCTGCCAAAATAAAACGCGCTTCTCTGTAAAGGCTGGATTGGGAAGGTATTTCAAAAGCATACTCAATTGTTTTTTCATATTGCTTATTTTTTAAGGATGAAATGGCGGCCATCATGGTCATTCTATACAAATTCGGATCACTGGCAGGTAGTATTGAGCGCATCTGATGATACAAACGTACCACTTCATCAAACTGATTAAAATGATAAGCTATTCTAATAAGATTACGATATACTTCCGAAAGATATGGAGAAGAGGGGTAGTCCAGAATAAAAGTATGAAAATCATCTTCTGCCTCATGATAGCGACCTAAGAGATAATTGGCCTGGCCTTTGAAAAACAGACAATCATCCAGGTTACCAATTGATTTATAACTCCGTAAAATTTCGGAAAACGACCGCTCGGCCAAATCATACATACCATAATTAAACGCTTCGGAAGCATATTGCAATTCGCGCTTAAACATGGCCTCCCGCTGAACTGCCGTACCTTTGTTAAATAGCCGCCGTTTGATGATTTGCACATCCGTCCAACGTACCTGGTATTTTAATATTTCAGTACGTTTCCATTCTTTATATATATCAAATACTGTTGGTTTTTCCTGCTCATTACTACCGGAACGGGTGGTAGAGGTTAAGCGCTCGCCAAAAGATAATCGAAATTTATTTTTGGCCTGCTGAAAATTCTGAGAAAAATCCGAATTTTCTTCGGGGCTGGCATTAGGGTCGGATTGAACCATTTCTTCGGCAATATGTAAAAGCTGAACGGCTTCTTCAATGGCTTTCTGCTTTTTGTAATTGATTGTACCGCTGGCAATGGTTTGTTTGATTTTTTCCTGAACATCATCCACAAATACAAGAAGAGATTGTGAATGGCTATTGGCAAGTCTGGCTTTAAGGGCACTCACTTCAGCAGACAATCTATCCAGTTTTTCAAAATAGTTATCTTTCACATGTGAAACACCATGAATCCTGGATCGCATCTCATCATTGATCATGCGGATTTGCTGGACTAAAAATCGTTCACGATCCATATTACTCTTTCCATGCCGGATAAGGAGCTTATCAACATAGGCTTTCAGGGCCGAGTTATAAAAAGGATCATTCGCATTATCCGCTAAGAGTGGCAAGGATGTGAACATGAAGATAAAAATAGTGAGGATGTTTAAAAGGGTTCTTGATTTCATAATATCAACCTAAGTTTTTTTACCCCTAAGCTACTTGTTTGACTAAATTTAACATTATTTTAGTCTGAGTCAAGTATATGCGACATTTAATGTATTTATGCAAAGTCAGAGAAAGATGAAAACAAGAACAAGAAAGGAATCTTACGGCCTGCCGGCAATCTTTAGCCGGTTTGTGGCACGTACAAGTGCTAATTTCGCTCTGTTATAATCGATATCTGCACGTTTTGATGAAAGCCTTTCTTCCGCTCTTTTTTTGGCCGCTTCTGCACGTTTGGCATCAATCTGGTCCGCCATTTCAGCTGATTCCACCATAATGGTAACCCGATTATCTTTTACTTCACAGAATCCGCCGCTTACTGCAATATAAGCCGACTTTGCATCCGTATATTCAACTTTAACTGACCCAATTTCTACCGTGGAAATAAGTGCAGCGTGATTTTGAAGAACCTGAAATTCACCCTGCGTTCCGGGAACGGTACAGCTTTTAATGTTTGAATCTAAAAGTTTCCCAAAAGGCGTAACAATTTCCAAATTGAGTTCGGATGCCATTTAACTTTCCTTATTATGCTCGACTATACAGAGACAAACTTAAATAAAAAGATGATAGATATATCATCTTTTTATTTATTTTTACATCCCTGGAAAAGTGAATTATTTAATATTTTTTGCGTTTTCCAAAACTTCGTCAATACCGCCAACCATGTAAAAAGCCTGTTCCGGAATATCGTCATATTCACCTTCGATAATTCCCTTAAAGCCTTTCACCGAATCTTCGAGGGATACATATTTACCAGGCGTACCGGTAAACTGTTCAGCCACAAAGAAGGGTTGTGATAAAAATTTCTGGATTTTTCGGGCACGGGCTACCACCAGTTTATCTTCATCGCTCAGTTCATCCATACCCAAAATTGCAATAATATCCTGCAAATCTTTATACTTTTGCAAAACTTCCTGCGTGGTTTTGGCTACCTGGTAATGTTCATCGCCAATAATACGTGGGTCCAGAACACGAGATGTGGAATCCAGAGGATCCACAGCCGGATAAATACCCAGCTCAGCAATTTGACGCGAGAGCACCGTTGTGGCATCCAAATGAGAAAAGGTAGTGGCCGGGGCCGGGTCGGTTAAATCATCAGCCGGCACATAAATGGCCTGTACAGATGTAATCGAACCTTTTTTGGTAGAAGTAATGCGTTCCTGCAAGGCGCCCATTTCCGTTGCCAATGTGGGCTGGTAGCCTACGGCAGACGGCATACGACCAAGCAGAGCGGATACTTCGGAACCGGCTTGTGTAAAACGGAAAATATTATCCACAAACAACAGCACGTCTTTTCCTTCTTCATCTCGGAAATATTCGGCTGTCGTTAAACCGGTTAACCCCACACGCTGACGTGCACCGGGAGGTTCGTTCATCTGACCGAAAATCAAAGCGGTTTTTTCGAGTACACCCGATTCTTTCATTTCCACCCACAGGTCATTTCCTTCACGGGTACGTTCCCCTACACCGGCAAATACAGAATAGCCGCCGTGTTCGGTGGCAATATTACGAATCAGTTCCATAATCAAAACTGTTTTCCCCACACCGGCACCGCCAAACAAACCAGTTTTACCACCCTTGGTGTACGGCTCCAGCAAATCAATAACCTTGATGCCGGTTTCCAGCACTTCATCGGAAGTACTTAATTCTTCCATTTTGGGAGCCGGACGGTGAATCGGAAAATGGATTTTGCTTTCAATCGGGCCCAAATTATCAATGGGTTCACCGATCACATTAATCAGCCGCCCCAGGGTTTCGGGACCAACAGGAACCGATATCGGAGCGCCAGAATCCAGCACATCCATTCCGCGGGTCAGGCCGTCTGTAGAATCCATAGCAACAGCACGTACCATATTTTCACCAAGATGCTGATGGACTTCAGCAACCAATTCGCTACCGTCTGTACGCTCTACTTTGATGGCATTGTAAATGGCCGGCAATTTGCCTTCTTCAAATTCCACATCGAGAACCGGGCCAATAATTTGACTAATTCTACCTTTGTTCATATAACATTTCCCGTTTTATAACTTGCTAATTTTCTTTTAATGCTTCCGCGCCGCTAACAATTTCGGATATTTCTGTGGTAATCGCTGCCTGACGCGAACGGTTGTAATGTACAGTTAAACGATCGATCATTTCCTGCGCGTTATCGGTGGCACTTTCCATGGCGGTCATACGCGCGCCCTGTTCTGCTGCGTTACTTTCCAACAATATGCGCCATACCTGCACATTCAAATGTTTAGGAATCAGAGTATTTAATATTTCAATTTTACCCGGTTCGTAGATAAAATCAACCTGAGCACGGGTATCATCTGATCCTTCTTCGCTAACGAACGGCAGGAATTGTTCCACCTGGAGGTTTTGTTGTATGGCCGATTTAAATTCATTATATACAAATTCAATCCGGTCAAATGCACCATTCAGATACAAAGAAACCAATTGAGATGAAATATCAACTGCATCTTCAAATTTTAAATGATTGAAGAGATTGATCTTTTCTCCCTGAATGGTATAATCACGCTTACTAAAAAATTCAGCGCTTTTACGGCCAATTACAAACAGAGAAACTTCCCTGTCTTTATATTCAGCCACACGTTGAACCGTACGCCGGATTATATTACCGTTAAAGGCCCCACACAATCCACGGTCGGAAGTAACTACAACCAACAGCACTTTTTCCACTGGCCGTTTTTCCAACAAGGGAATACCAGTTAGATCGGAAGCGGTTGCAACCAAATGCCCGATAAGATTACGCAGCTCATAGGAATAGGGCCGGAAGGCCAAAATATTTTCCTGCGCACGGCGTAATTTGGCAGCAGCTACCATTTTCATGGCTTTGGTTATTTGCTGGGTACTGGTAACCGATGTAATACGATCACGAATTTCTCGTAAGGTCGCCATTGTTAGCCCTCAACCTTAAAACCTGCCAGGAAGCTTTCCAGTGCTTTATTTAATTTTTCTTTCAATTCGTCGGAAAATACTTTTTTATCCGCAATCTCAGTCAGAATTTCCCCGTGTTTCATTTCCATGTGCTCAACAAACTCTTTTTCAAAGCGCCCGAGAACACCTACCGGCAACTGATCCAAAAAGCCGTTTGTACCGGCATAGATAATCAGAATTTGTTTCTCGAAAGGCATGGGCACATACTGTCCCTGCTTCAGAATCTCAACCAGACGCACTCCGCGGCGTAATTGCTGTTGCGTAGCCTCGTCCAGATCGGAACCGAACTTGGCAAATGCTTCCATTTCGCGATATTGGGCCAGATCGAGACGTAAACGCCCGGCCACCTGCTTCATGGCCTTGATTTGCGCGCTGCCGCCCACACGGGATACGGAAATACCCACGTTAATAGCCGGTCGCACACCGGAATAGAAGAGATTTGATTCCAGGAAAATCTGACCATCCGTAATGGAAATTACATTAGTTGGAATATAAGCGGAAACGTCGCCAGCCTGGGTTTCGATAATCGGCAAAGCGGTTAATGAGCCGCCACCCAATTCATCGTTCAGCTTAGCTGCCCGCTCCAACAGGCGTGAATGCAGGTAAAACACATCACCGGGATACGCTTCACGACCGGGCGGACGCCGTAACAGCAACGATACCTGACGATAAGCCCAGGCATGTTTTGTTAAATCATCATACACAGCAAGGGCATGACGGCCATTATCCCGGAAAAACTCGCCGATGGCAGCGCCGGAATAGGGCGCAATAAACTGCAACGGAGCCGGGTCACTGGCATTGGCAGCTACTACAATGGTATGATCCATTGCACCATATTCTTCCAGTGTTCGAACCACTTTGGCAACAGTGGAAGCCTTCTGGCCGATAGCAACATAAATACAAACTACGTCTTTGCCTTTTTGATTGATAATCGTATCAATGGCCACAGCGGTTTTACCGGTCTGGCGATCACCAATAATCAGCTCGCGCTGACCACGGCCGATAGGAATCATGGAGTCAATGGCCTTAATACCGGTAGCCAGCGGCTCATTCACAGACTGCCGTGTAACCACGCCGGTTGCCTTACGTTCCATTAACGAAAATTCCGTAGTATCAATAGCGCCTTTGCCGTCAATGGGGCGACCAAGGGGATCTACCACACGGCCAATCATGGCATCACCTGTTGGAATCTGCACTACCTGCTGGGTTCGTTTAACGGTATCGCCTTCTTTAATCAGAATATCTTCACCAAACAGAACCACACCTACATTATCTTCTTCCAGGTTCAGCACCATTCCTTTTACATCATTGGGAAATTCCACAAGTTCACCGGCCATCACTTTATCCAGCCCATGAATACGCGCAATACCATCTCCAACCTGCAGAACGGTACCTACTTCATAAACGTCTGTTTCTTTCTGGAAATCTTTTAACTGTTTCTTCAGAATTGCAGAGACTTCATCTGGTCTGACTGCATTGCTCATCGATTGCACCTCATTGTTATTCTTTATTCGGCAATCAGCTTGTCACGTAATTTGGACAATTGATAACGAACGCTGTTATCCAGCACCCAATCCTCAATACGGACAATAAAACCGCCCAACACACTTTCGTCCACTTTCTCATCCAGCAGTACATTTTTTCCGGTCATTTTTTCCATATTACTACGAATATGTTTTACCTGATCCGGAGCAAGTTTAACTGCGCTTATCAGCTCACCTTCAATTTTATTAGCAAAATTCAACATCATTACACGAAATTCCTGCGCTATTTCAGGCAAAACATCCAGTCGTTTTTTAACGGACAGCAGATTTAGAAAATCGAGCGTTAAAGGCTGAACTTTATTTCGGAACAGCTCTTTGAGGATGGTAAATTTTTCTTTTTCATTAATCAAAGGATTTGACAACAGTATGCTAAAATCA
>JANTHG010000183.1 GCA_024762535.1 Calditrichaceae bacterium | reverse complement strand
AAAATAAAAACCGCAATTTCTGCTTTATGATTAAACCAGCGAATGGATTTTAGGCTTAATTCTCCGGCAGACTGTCCCTCGTATTCGATGGCAAAGTGCAGTTCCGAAGGCATCTCTGATTGGTAGAGATGGGTTTCGGTAAGCGTTTGCAAATCTTCGTAGCTCAGGTCCGAAAACCGAATGCTCTCTTCCGATTCTTTAACAGAACGTATAACGCAGTCTTTGTCATGTAAATACATAAAGCCCCTATCCAAACAAATTTCTTTTAATGCCTTTCCCGTGCGTGAAACGGGAATCCGTTTCTTTTCAATTATCCAATAAAGTTCTACCTGTAGTTAATGTAAGGATTCAAAGCATTGAATCCTTACACCGCTTGCCGACCACAGTAGCGGTACATTGGTTCCCCACCTTCGCGGGGATGACCATTACAAACGTGTCATTTCCACCCGCCGGTGGGCGAAGAGGCAAAGGTGGAAATCCAGTATTTTTAGTGTCGCCCAAAAGGCTCGGTAACAAGACACTAGTTCCCCGGCAACTGCATTCGGGGATGACTGCCACAGCTGCGAAAGTCCCGTGAAAAGGGGAATCGGGAATCCGTTTCTTTTCAATTCCCCCAAAAAGTTCAACCGGTAGTTATTGTAAGGATTCAAAGCATTGAATCCTTAAACCGTGTGTCAGGCACTGTAGCAGTACTTTAGTTCCCCACTCTGCGGAAATGACTTAAACGTTCTTATACACTTTTTCGCCCCACAGGCGTTTATAAACCGGTTTTGCCGTCAGTACCACAAACGCAGCCAGCAGCAAGCCCCCGATGACATCGCTCACATAGTGGTAACGCAGATACACAGTGCTAAAAATAAGGCTTGTTCCGATAACTGCCAATACATAAAAATATTTTCTTTGATACTTCCAGGCATAGTACATCGTTAAAGAGGTGATTTCCGTATGCCCGCTGGGAAAGGCATCGCGCTGGATATTTTCCAGCGTATCAAGGGTGTGGCGGATGATGGGTGTTAGCCATAGTCCCTGAATGGGTTTGGTTTGCAGATAATCCAGTGTAAAGCGCGGGCCAATCGCAGGAACTAAAAAATACCCGATATAAGATAAATAGAACCCGAAAACCATAATGAATACAAAAAAATCAACTTGTTCCATCTTTTGTTTACGTAGCAGAAGCAACGCTAAAATAATCGGTAAAAAATAGAATGTGGAATAAACCAACTGAAGGTATTCGGTTAAGGGTGGCCACAATATGCGCTCCAGCCAAATCGATGGATGAACGCCTAGAAGGGCTTTGTCTAACTGAATTAATAACGAATCGAAATCGCGCGGATGCACTGTGTGCACAAGATAGTGCAATTCCGTAAAATTCAGAGGAATAATAACCAAAGGATTCCATAATCGAAACCAGGAAACAGCTGCATTTGTTTTGAACCGGGGCAGTTTCCATAAAAGTAGGATGATCAGCAGATGAAAAACGAACCAAAGCAGAGTGAAGTGTATTTTAGAGGCAAATACTAAAAGCACTCCCAGCATCAGGATTTGGTAAACAATCGTTATCTGATCCGCAGCCCTAATATGGAGGTCTTGGCCCTTATTCAGATTCATCTTCCGCTTGTCCTCGCCATTACAGAGGTATGTTTCCGTGTTTTTTGGGTGGATTGGATTGGGTTTTATTTTGCAGCAGATGCAGGGATTGAATGATGCGCACCCTTGTAAATCGGGGTTCGATCACTTCGTCAATATAGCCGCGTTCTGCCGCAAGATAGGGGTTGGCAAATTTATCCCTGTATTCTTTTTCCTTTTGCGCCAGCATAGCGGCCGGGTCTTCAGCTGAGGCAATTTCCTTACGGAAAATAATTTCCGCCGCCCCTTTAGGCCCCATAACCGCAATTTCCGCAGACGGCCAGGCAAAGTTCATATCCGCACGAATATGCTTGGAATTCATTACATCGTAGGCGCCGCCATAGGCCTTACGGGTAATAACCGTCATTTTGGGTACAGTCGCTTCGGCGAAAGCGTACAACAGTTTCGCGCCATTTTTAATGATACCGCCCCATTCCTGTGCGGTTCCGGGTAAAAATCCGGGCACATCTTCAAAGACCACCAGCGGAATATTAAAAGCATCGCAGAAGCGTACAAAGCGGGCGCCTTTTACGGAACCGTCTATATCCAGTACCCCGGCCAAATGAGCCGGCTGATTAGCCACAATCCCCACAGAATAGCCGTTAAAGCGGGCAAACCCGATGATGATATTGCGGGCATAATCGGGCTGAATTTCAAAAAAACTGTTTTTATCCACGGTCAGCTCAATCACTTCTTTCATATCATAAGGCTGATTCGGATTTTCGGGCACGATCGTATCGAGCGCATCGATCACCCGGTTGGCGGGATCGTCATTGGGAATACGCGGTGGGTCGTCCAGATTATTCGAAGGCATATAAGCCACCATTTGACGAATGCGCTGCAAACATTCAATATCACTGGCACAGGTTAAATGGTTTACGCCGCTTTTGGAACCATGCGTAGAAGCGCCGCCCAGGGCTTCGGAAGTAACTTCTTCGTGGGTTACCGTTTTCACCACATTGGGACCGGTTACAAACATATAACTGGTATCCTGCACCATTAAGGTAAAGTCCGTAATAGCCGGTGAATACACAGCGCCGCCGGCACACGGCCCCATGATGGCTGAAATTTGCGGGATCACACCGGAGGCCAGTGTATTTCTTAAGAAGATTTCCGCGTATCCGCCCAGACTCACCACACCTTCCTGAATGCGTGCTCCACCGGAATCGTTTAACCCGATGACCGGAGCGCCCACCTTCATGGCCTGATCCATAATCTTGATAATTTTTTCGGCATGGGTTTCGGATAAACTGCCGCCAAAAACGGTAAAATCCTGCGAAAACACAAAGACAAGCCTCCCGTCAATCTCGCCGTATCCGGTAACCACGCCATCACCCGGAAAACGTTGCTTATCGAGACCAAAATCGGAACTACGGTGTTTAACCAGCATGTCCATTTCCACAAAGCTGCCTTCATCCAATAAATAATCGATGCGTTCGCGGGCCGTAAGTTTGCCTTTTGCATGTTGCGCTTCAATGCGTTTTTCACCGCCGCCAAGTCGCGCCTGAGCACGGAGGCTTTCCAAATGTTTTAATTTATCCTGCATAATGGATTCCCGAAATTAATAATAGGCTTAACTTAAATTTGATTATTATTCTTAAAACTGTAAAAATCCGTGGCTGTAATAATGATATGATCAAAGAGTTCAATACCCAAAATTTTTCCACTTTCAGTTAATTTTTTTGTTACCTGTAAATCGGCCTCACTGGGAAAGGCCTGTCCACTGGGATGATTGTGCAAAACAATAATCCCTTTGGCAGCCTGTTTAACGGCTTCCCGAAAGACCTCACGCGGGTGCACCACAGAACTATCCAAGGTGCCGCGGCTCACTTCAAAATCCATAATACGCTGCATGGCCGTATTTACAAGCACCACCAAAAAGCGTTCCTGTTTACTGTTCCCTAATAAGGGCTGATAGATTTTTGCTACTTCCGCCGGATTGCGGAAACTGATAATTTCGTTCTCCGCTTTTTCCTGCTGCAGATTGCGGTACAGTTGAAATGCCGCTAACAAAGTGACCGCTTTGGCCGGACCAATGCCCGGTATTTCCTGCAATTCCGTGGCTGAGGCCATGCTTAAGGCTTCGAGAGACTTAAACCGGTTAAGCAGCAGACGGGCCAGTTCAACAGCATTAAAACGTGCAGTCCCCTGACCCAGCAAAATACCTAAAAGTTCCGCAGAGCTTACCGCATCGGCACCGTATTTTTGCAACCGTTCACGCGGTCGTTCATCTTCGGGCCAATCGGTAATACGGGACTGATACGTTTGCTGTTCAATCCGTTTTGGGGCCATAATCAGTGATTATTATTTTGATACCAATCTTTAATATATGCAACGGCTTCGGTGAGAGAGGAACCGGGGCCATACAGTTTTCCTACCCCCATGTCCATCAGTTTTTTAATGTCCGATTCACCCATTATCCCGCCACCAGTCAGCAACACATCATCCATTTTATTTTGTTTCATCAAATTAAGTACCCGCGGAAAAACGGTCATGTGCGCACCGGAGAGAATACTGAGTGCAATAACATCCACATCTTCCTGAATGGCGGCGTCCACAATCATTTCCGTCGTTTGTCGTAAACCGGTGTAAATCACTTCAAAACCGGCGTCACGAAACGTGGAGGCCACTACTTTAGCGCCCCGGTCGTGGCCATCCAATCCCGCTTTAGCCACTAAAACGCGTATTTTTTTGTCCATACTATATCCTTAAAACTAAGTCCTAAATATTCAGAAATCAGATAATCATAATCCATCATTCAAAATCTAATATTTAACATTTCTCAAAAGTCCACTGTTTCCACATATTCGCCAAAAACATCTTTAAGCGTATTGATCATTTCCCCTACCGTGGCATAGGCTTTGGCCGCCTTAATTAGAACAGGCATCAGATTTTTATCGCGCTCGGCTGCTTCTTTCAGTTCAGCCAGACAGGCTTTAACCGCCTTATTATCCCTGGTTTCTCGTAATTCCTTTAACTGTCTGCGTTGCTTGGCTTCTACTTCCGGTGATATTTCGAGAATGGGAATTTCTATTTTCTCGTTTTCGTCTACAAAGTCATTCACACCTACAATGGTTCGTTCGTTGCGTTCGATTTCATTTTGATACTGATAGGCGGCACGGGCAATTTCTTTTTGGAAAAATCCCTTTTCGATGGCCGGAATCACACCACCCAAATCGTCGATTTGTTTAAAATAGGCTTCGGCGCCTGCTTCCATCTTATTGGTTAAATCTTCCATAAAATAACTACCTGCCCAGGGATCGATTGTGTGTGGCGTACCGGTTTCGTACGCCAGAATCTGCTGAGTTCGCAAGGCAATTTTTACTGCTTTTTCAGAAGGCAGCGCAAGGGTTTCGTCCATGGAATTGGTATGTAAGGACTGGGTTCCGCCCAGTACGGCTGCCAGACCCTGATACGCTACACGAACTATGTTATTCTCGGGCTGTTGGGCCGTTAAGGTAGCGCCAGCTGTTTGTGTATGAAAGCGTAACAGCCAAGACCGTTCTTTCTTGGCTCCGTATTTATAGCGCATGCGTTTGGCATAAATGCGGCGCGCGGCACGGAACTTGGCGATTTCTTCATAAAAATCATTATGGGAATTGAAAAAATGTGATAGCCGCGGAGCGAAATCATCCACATCCAATCCGCGTTCTATGGCCGCTTCCACATACGCAAATCCATCCGCTAAGGTAAAAGCCAGTTCCTGAACTGCTGTAGAACCCGCTTCACGGATATGGTAACCGGAGATACTGATGGTATTCCATTGCGGCATTTCATTGGTACAGTATTCGATCATATCAACAATGATACGCATGGAAGGTTTTGGGGGGAAAATATATTCTTTTTGTGCAATGTATTCTTTTAAAATATCATTTTGGATGGTTCCACGCACTTTATCCAGGCTCACGCCCTGTTTCTCGGCAATAGCAATATAAAAGGCCAGTAAGATCATAGCCGGTGAATTAATGGTCATGGATGTGGAAACCTGATCGATAGGAATTCCTTCAAACAGTACTTCCATATCTTTAAGGGAACTGACAGATACACCGCACACCCCCACTTCCCCTTCACTAAAAGGATCGTCTGCATCCCGACCCATTAACGTAGGTAAATCGAATGCTACCGAAAGACCGGTCTGTCCGTTTTTAAGTAAATATTTAAAGCGTGCATTGGTATCTTCCGGAGTACCAAATCCGGCGAACTGCCGCATGGTCCACAAGCGCCCACGATACATATTTGGGTGCACACCACGGGTATAGGGAAATTGCCCGGGATAGCTTAAATCGCGGTCATAATCAAAATCCTTTAGCATTTCAGGTGTGCCCATCAATTCGACCGGTTCACCGGATGCAGTTATAAACTTAGCATCACGTGTTTTTGCTTTGGCAACCTGTTCCTGCCATTTTTCCTTAGATGCGCTCATATAATCGATCTCCTAAACAGTCCGTTGTTATCCTTTAGAGTACCGGAACATACCGGTTAAAAGTGATTTATAATATTAAGATATGATACGATTAAAAACAACCGCAATTTATGAAGATATTTTAAGTAAAAACACTGGACTTTAAACTGTTTCATCGAGTACAAAGCGGACTTTTTGCAGGAGCTCTAATACAGAGTATGGCTTTTGGATAAAATGTACATGACTTTCCAGAGCCCCATTATGTACAATATGGTTATCTGTATA
>JANTHG010000182.1 GCA_024762535.1 Calditrichaceae bacterium | reverse complement strand
TAATACTATGTTTTTTTCTTCTCAAAAATAGGAAAGGAATAGAACAATGTTAGTTCCAGAAGGATAGAGCGTTTGTAGCTTTAAGAAATTGGAATACTCAGCAAGCTTCAGGCTGACATTTACGCTAAAAAAGAACCAAACTGCGTACTAATTCAATCATAGTGTTTCCCAGATTAAGGTGTGTTTTTTATTTACAAATTGTTGAATATTCAGATTTCACACCCCCCTATCCCCCTTTTCTAAGGTGGAATTAGGCCGAGCATTTATCCACAATGTGGTTTCTTGATTGATTAGGACAGTAATGAATGAGGCTTAATTAAACAAACAGAAAACTATTCAGAACATTTATACCATACGCTTGGTAAAGCGTTGGCTGGCGCCTATAAAGGTAAACAACCCAAAAGCAGCCAGAGCCAATACTTCTTTCCAGAGAAAAGTAATACCCGTGCCTTTCAGATAGATTTCCCGTACGATAACCATAAAATATCGTACCGGATTCAGGTAGGTTACCCACTGAATACCCTGCGGCATATTCTCTATAGGGATAAAAAAGCCGGAAAGTAAAATTGCGAAAATGCTAAAAAACCAGGTAATAAACATTGCCTGTTGCTGGGTTTGTGAGAATGTAGAAGCTAAAATACCAAAACCAAGTGTGGACAAGCTAAAAACAAAGGCCGTGACATATAAACTGATCAAATTCCCTACCGGCCACAAACCAAATACCAGGCCGGCGGCCAGAATACCTACACTGAACAATAAAAATGCCACTACCGTTAAAGGAAGGACTTTCCCAAGAATCAATTCCATATTACGGATAGGTGTAACCATCAACTGTTCCAATGTGCCGATTTCCCGTTCGCGCACGATGCTCATTCCGGTGAGAAATGAAGTAATCATCATTATTAAAATAGCCAATATACCCGGCACAATATTGTTTACGCTTTCCAAGGCGGGATTATACTGCATGCGTGGTTCGATTTCTGTCAGATGAATGCTTTTTAGTTTGGAGCTTAATTGCCCGCTGGCAACTAACCATTCTTTTTGCAGACGCATGGTAATTAAATTAACATAAGCCAGGGCCACACCAGCTGAATTACCATCAACACCATCTACCAGTGCCTGAACTTTTGGATGTCTGCCGGATTTTAAATCCCGTTCAAAATGAGTGGGAATAATCAACGCTAGTTTAGCGTCCCCGTGGTCCAAAGCCCGGGTAGCCTGTTGTTCTGATAGGAGTTCTCCCTTATAGTCGAACGATTCCGTTACGCGAAAGGCTTCCACCAGGCGATGGCTTATAGTTGAATGATCATAATCAACTATGTTTAGAGATACATTCTTCACATCCGTTGTGATGGCAAACCCAAGCAATAAAATCTGAATAAACGGTGAGCCAAAAATGAGGCCGATAAACAATTTTTCACGCATAATTTGGCGGAATTCTTTTTGAACAATATATAAAATGCGCTGCATGATTACTCCAGAGTCATTCTAAATTTACGGATACTAACAAGGATAAGTGTTAACGCAATACCACCGAGATAAATTAACTGCACCACCAAATCCTGAGCAGTACTTCCCTTTAATAAAATCCCGCGAATAATTTCCAGAAAATGGGTAGCCGGAATGAGCATGGCCATATACTGGAACACAGCGGGCATCGATTTAATGGGAAAGATAAAACCACTTAACATGATTGTAGGTAAAATGGTTGCCATCAAAGTAGCCATCATAGCTTCTTGTTGTGAATTTGTGATTGTGGAAACGAGCAATCCAAAACTGAGACCAGTCAAGATATAAAGGAGTAAACTAAAAGCGAGAAGTACTAAACTACCATGTACAGGTACTTCGAATAAAAAATGCCCCATAATTAGCACAAGCACACTATCCACAAAACCAATCACAGTATATGGAATTGCTTTCCCTATAATAATTTGCACCGGATGTACCGGGCTAACCAAAATTTGTTCGAGCGTTCCCACCTCTTTTTCCCTTACAATGGCAATGCTGGTAAGTAGGGCGCTAATCAGCAAAATAATCACCGCAATCAATCCCGGAACAAAAAAGTAGTAGGATTTTAAATCGGGATTATAAAACAGACGGGGTTCTATGGAAAAAGGCATGGCCAACTCGGGATTAATTCTGTAATTATATTTGGCGCTGATTTGTGTAATATAATTTTGAATATAATTGGCAGCATTCGGGTCGCTGGCATCCACCAACAACTGAATTTTAGTACGAGGTTGGGTATGCAGAGAACGAGCAAAATCGGCCGGAATCACAATGATGCAGCGTGCCTGTCGTTCCTGGAAGATGGTTTCGAATTGATTTTGAGGTATATCCGTTTTTACAATTTTGAAAAAAGAGGTGGCAAGCAGACCTTCCTTAAAATCGCGGCTTTCGGGTGTGTGAGAGCGGTCTACCAACACGGTTTCTATTTCTTTCATTTCCATTGTAATGGCATATCCAAAGAGGAACAGCATTACGACCGGATAGGCAAGAACAATCATCAGCGTTTGAACATCGCGAAAGATGTGACGAAATTCTTTCTTAGAAATACTCCATAGAATCTGTTTCATACGTCTTTTTCCTTTACGGCGCTCATGAACACTTGTTGCATGGTGTCTGCATGATAGCGTTGTTTAAGCTGAACCGGATCGTCCAACTCCACTATCCGACCTTCACGCATAATGCTCACCCTATTGCAGTATTCGGCTTCGTCCATAAAATGAGTAGTTACAAAAATTGTTTTACCGCTTGCGGCGAGACTATAAATCAACAGCCAAAAATTCTTGCGGGAAACCGGATCCACACCGCTGGTAGGCTCATCCAAAAAAATGATATCCGGATTATGGAGCAGCGCGGTACTAAGCGCCAGACGTTGTTTCCAGCCCAGAGGCAGGGAAACGGTTAGCTTATCTGCCTGCTCATGTAATTTTAAAAAGTCGAGCAATTCTTCGGTTTTATTTTTAATCGCCTCGCGGGAGAGGCCATATACCCCACCATAAAACTGAATATTTTCACGAACGGTTAAATCTTCGTACAAACTAAAGCGCTGACTCATATACCCAATATTTTGTTTAATCGCTTCATATTCTGTGTACACATCAAAACCGGCCACGCGCGCCTGACCGGAGGTGGGACTGAGCAGACCACAGAGCATGCGAATGGCTGTGGTTTTTCCTGCGCCATTAGCGCCCAAGAAACCAAATATTTCACCTTTATTCACTTTAAAGCTGATAGCATCTACCGCTGTAAAGTTTCCGAATTTCCGGGTCAGCTTATCCACTTCTACCGAATACAAAGCTTGTTCCGTCACGTTGTTATTCCTTCATTAAAGATAAAAATAGATCTTCCATACCGGCCGCAATGGGTTCAAGCGCATCCCAGGGCGCATCAATATCACTTATCTGCCGGCGCAGAGCTTCCGGCCCTTCCCCTTGCGTATCCAAAATATGAACGCCATCGCCAAACAGACTGATGCGGTTTTTTAAGGGAGTTTGTGCCAACGCTTCATATAAAACATGCGGAGCTGATCCGCTTAAACGGTAAATAGGCGTGGGAAAAGTGTTTACCAGATGTTCCGGTGTATCCACGGCCAGCAAAGATCCTTCGAAAATTAGCCCCACTCGATCGCAAAGTCGTGCCTCGTCCATATAGGCGGTTGTAACCAGAATGGATGTGCCGTTTGCAGATAATTGCTTTAAAATATTCCAGAATTCCTCTCGCGAAACCGGATCAACACCAAAGGTAGGCTCATCCAATACCACTACCTTAGGTTCGTGCATTAACATGCACGAAAGGGCCAGCTTCTGCTTCATGCCTCCGGAAAGCGCCCCGGCCCGGCGTTTTTTAAAAGGGCCCAGCTTAGAAAAATCATATAATTTTTCTTTTCGCGTTTTTTGAAGGGAAGCAGGAACAGCAAATAAATCCCCAAAAAAATCAATATTTTCTTCCACCGTTAAATCGGGATATAAACTGAATCGTTGTGGCATATAGCCCACATGGGCGCGGACATAGGCGATGGCACCGTCAACGGATTTCCCCTGAACGAGCGCTTCTCCGGAATCGGCATGCAACAGCGAAACTAAAATGCGAATGATGCTGGTTTTCCCTGCTCCATCCGGTCCGATAAGTCCGAAAATTTCTCCTTCGCCTACTGTAAAGGATACATCTCGTACGGCAGTAACCATGCCGTAGGTTTTAACAAGATGTTTGATTTCAATGGTAGGCTGTTTCATGCTTTTTTTCACCATTCCACATCCACAGGCATACCGATTTTCAAAATCCCATCCGGATTAGGCACAGTAATCTTAACGCGGTACACCAGAGTACTGCGTGTTTCTTTTGTTAAAATGGTTTTAGGCGTAAATTCGGACTCTTCGGAAATCCATTTCACCGTACCTGAAAAAGAGTTATCCTGTCCGTCTGCATGAACCTGAACCGTTTGTCCCAATGCAACATCTCCGAGGGATTCCAGGGGAACATAAATTGTGGCTTCCAAGCGACTTAAATCAGCTATTTCGAACAGTGGCATTCCGGGAGCGGCAAACTCCCCCACACTAACAAAACGATTGAGCAACTGGCCGTTTAAAGGCGCGGTCACGCGGGCATCTGCAATGCTGATACGCGTTAAACGTATGGCTGCATCTAACTGCTTTTGTTTATTCTCAACCAATTTTTGCTGAGTATGCAGGCTGTTGATTTTTTGCGAGAAAATCTGTACTTGTGTTTCCAGTTCGTCCAGTTTTTGTTGTGTGGCGGCGCCAGAAGCGACCATGGTTTGGGTTTTATCTCGCGTACTGCGCAACAGGTTTAACTGAGCTTGTACCTGTTCTATTTGGGCCTGAATGTTTTGCAGGTTTATATGTGCTTCTTCGCGCTGAATGAGTTGCTGTTGCAAACGAATTTTATTTTTTTTACTGTCTATGGTTAGCAAAATACCGTTTTGGTGTACCAGTTGCCCCTCATCCGCAAACAAGCTGTCAATCGTACCGCTGGTCTGTGCTGAAATCCGCACAACATCCGCATCCATTCGGCCGTTATATACAGCATGGTTCGTTTCATTTTGGCAGGCCAAAAGCGCTGCGCTTAGCAGTATAATTTTCCAAATCTTCATAGCTACATACTCCATTCACTAATTGGTTTGTCGCTTTTATATTCGAGTTCATTGCGCTTTAAGGATAACTGAATGCGCTGTTGTACTTCTTTGAGTTCCGCCTGGGTTAGTTCCAGATTTGCCGTATTAAAATCAGTTGCCGAAGCCATTCCCTGATTATAGCGGGACTGGATGGTTTGCATTTTAGTTCTGGCCAATTCTACGGCCTGCTTTTGCAGAATCCAGCGTTGTTTTAGAAAACGGTAGGCGCTTTGGGCCTGATCAAAACCGAGTTTTAATTGTTCTTCTGTGGATTGTTTGCGGAACGTCAGTTCCCTTGCTTTGGCCCGTGCTACCTGTATAGTTAGATTGTCTTTTTTCCAGCTGAAAAGATTCCAGCTCAGACCGGCGCCCCAGACACCGTAAGTCATCCAGTCATTGCTAATCATATCCAGGCCGGGTCTACCATATTTAAACGATGCAAAGAGAACCAAATGCGGGTAGTACGCACTTTTAGCCAGCCCGGCAGAAACCTGCGCCACCTGAATCTGTTTGTCAATGCCCTGTAAATGCAAATTTTGATCGGGGTTCCAGTTGGCATTTTGTTCACCCATCGTTTCCTCTTTTTCAATTTGGACAGCAATATGGTTTCCGCTTAAATTATCCAGCTGTTGCCGGGCCAGTTGCAATTGGGACTCAATATTCAATCGATTTTGCTGAGCATCCAATAGGGAAAGGCGCAAAGATAGTGTATCCAGAGCAAGGGCCATTCCCTGTTTCACCAGAGTACGCACATCTTTTAATTTTAACTCAATTCGTTTTTCTGCCGCCTTGTAGATATCCACTGTTAACAAAAGGCTTTGAACCCGACGATAAGCGTTAATGGTGTGATAAGCGATTTCTTTTCGGCTGGATTTTAATTGCACGGTAGATAAATCCTTTTGGAGTTCTTTTAAATGAACATGGTTTTGTTGTGCAAATCCTGAGAATGCTACATATTTTAATGACAGTCCGGCTTCATACTTATCAAAGGTGCCCAGCCGAATAGTTTGTATGCCCAGTGGTGTAGGCATGTGAATTTCCGGTACGTCGGTTACATGATTATACGAAGCCTCAAAATCGAGGCCGGGCAATGTTTCCCGAAAGGCAGCTTTGGCTTGCAGCTTAGCTTGGATAACCGCTTCCTGCTGTGCCTTAATTTGATTGTTATTTTGCAATGCCAGTTCCACTGCCTGAC
>JANTHG010000181.1 GCA_024762535.1 Calditrichaceae bacterium | reverse complement strand
ACTGAAGCCCCGGTAAACGGCGGCCGTAACTATAACGGTCCTAAGGTAGCGAAATTCCTTGTCGGGTAAGTTCCGACCTGCACGAATGGTGTAACGACTTGGGCACTGTCTCAACCAGGATCTCGGCGAAATTGTGATGCCGGTGAAGACGCCGGCTTCCCGCAACGGGACGGAAAGACCCCGTGCACCTTTACTACAGCTTGATATTGTATTTTAGGTAGGCATGTGTAGGATAGGTGGGAGACTATGAAGCGGGCACGCCAGTGTTCGTGGAGTCACCCTTGAAATACCACCCTTGTCTATTTGGGATACTAACCCGCATCATTGAATCATGGTGGGGGACAGTGTCAGGTGGGTAGTTTGACTGGGGCGGTCGCCTCCAAAAATGTAACGGAGGCTCCCAAAGGTTCCCTCAGTACGGTTGGTAATCGTACGCAGAGTGTAAAGGCATAAGGGAGCTTAACTGCGAGACATACAGGTCGAGCAGATGCGAAAGCAGGGCTTAGTGATCCGGCGGTAGCGTGTGGAAGTGCCGTCGCTCAAAGGATAAAAGGTACGCCGGGGATAACAGGCTTATCACCCCCAAGAGTTCACATCGACGGGGTGGTTTGGCACCTCGATGTCGGCTCATCGCATCCTGGGGCTGGAGAAGGTCCCAAGGGTTTGGCTGTTCGCCAATTAAAGCGGTACGTGAGCTGGGTTTAGAACGTCGTGAGACAGTTCGGTCCCTATCTGTTGCGGGCGTAGGATGTTTGAGGGGATCTGCTCTTAGTACGAGAGGACCGGAGTGGACGAACCTCTGGTGCACCAGTTGTCTTGCCAAGGGCATCGCTGGGTAGCTACGTTCGGTGAGGATAAGCGCTGAAAGCATCTAAGTGCGAAACCCAACCCAAGATTAGACATCCCATCCGTAAGGATCTAAAGGCACCTTCTAGACTAGGAGGTTGATAGGCTGCAGGTGTAAGCGTAGTAATACGTTCAGCCGAGCAGTACTAATTTGCCGTGCGGCTTAATCATTTTTTTTCTACTTCTGCCGGTAGAGCCGTACTCTGATTAATGACTATTATTTTATATCTATACAATATTTCTGGTGACTATTGCGGCGGGGATACACCTCTTCCCATTCCGAACAGAGTAGTTAAGCCCGCCTGCGCCGATGGTACTGTTCCTATGGTAGGGACGGGAGAGTAGGTCGTCGCCAGATTTTTTTTTGTCAAAAAAAAAGGCTGCCAATTGGCAGCCTTTTTTAGTTAGGGAACACTTTTTTTGTTTACAACCCGAGAACCTGCTTGTTTTCCGTAAACCATTCAACTGTTTTCTTTAAACCCTCCGGTATTTTTACGGCGGGTGTATAACCAATTAACTTGTTGGCCAGTCCTACATCGGCAAGAGAATGTTTAATATCGCCCGGGCGGGGATCTCCATGTTTAGGCGATATAGTCTTTCCAAGCAACTTATTTAATTCTTCAGCCAATTCATTTAGCGTTATGCGTTCTCCACAAGCTATATTCACAACATTGCCCGCAGCTTCAGCCGGGGCTTTACAGGCCAGTAAATTGGCATTGATTACATTTTCTATATAAGTGAAATCTCGGCTCTGTTCACCATCGCCAAAAATGGTTGGCGCTTTGTCTTGCAAAAGTGCTTTAATAAATTTAGGGATTACAGCCGAGTAATAGGAGTTGGGGTCCTGCCGTGGTCCAAAAATATTAAAATAGCGTAACGCAATTGTTTCTAATCCGTAAACGCGGGTAAATACACTGCAATACATCTCGGCTGTGAGTTTGTTTACAGCGTAGGGGGAGAGCGGATTGGGTTTCATGGTTTCCACTTTTGGAAGGGTGGGCGTATCTCCGTAAGCGGATGACGAAGCAGCATATACCAGCCGTTTTACTTTTGCCTCCTTAGCTGCGTAGAGGATATTCAATGTACCATTGATATTCACATCATTGCTTTCGATGGGCGTTTCGATGGAACGGGGAACCGATGGGAGAGCCGCCTGGTGAATCACATAATCAATACCACTCATAGCCTGGGTTACCGTATTCAAATAACGAATGTCCCCTTCGATCAAGTCGATTTTATCTAAAATATCGGCAAGATTCTCTCGTTTTCCGGTAGAAAAATTATCGATTACTCTTACAAACTGTCCCTGTTCCACCAGACGGTGTGCGATATTAGATCCGATAAATCCTGCACCACCTGTAATTAAATAATGTTCTTTCATCAAGCCTCCAAATTCAAATCAAATTAAATTTTATTGTATTCGTACAATATAGTGATAACTAAATATAAAAAAGTGATCAGAGTGGAAATAAAGGTGTTTAATCCTGATGTATGGCTTGTACAAAAGCGCTGATAAAAGCGGGATCATTATTTTTTTCCAGAATATTCCCGGTAACAATAAAATCGGCACCGGCATTGACCTTCTCTGATGCTTCATCCGGAGTGCGTATGCCGCCTCCGACAATAAGAGGAACATCCACTGTTTGGGAAATAGTAGAAATGATTTGGGCAGGAACGGAATGATCTGCGCCGCTGCCACCTTCTAAATAAATAGTTTTAAATCCCATATACGAAGCTGCCAACGCGTGTGCCAAGGCAATTTCGGGCTTGTGGCGAGGTAAAGGAATGGTGCCACTCATAAATTCTGCGGAGGTAGCCTTGCCGGATTCGACCAGAAGATACGCAGTAGAAATGGGCTCAATTCCCAGGCGGTGAATGATAGGTGCTGCTACAACCTGAGTGCCGATAATATGGTGAGGATTCCTTCCGCTGAGTAAAGATAAAAATAAAATGGCATCGGCGTTTGCTGAAAGCTGATGTACACCACCCGGAAAAATAACAACAGGAATATCACGGCTAAATTCTTTAAATGTTTTTAAATACGAATCAAAGTCGGGAGTTAACAATAAACTACCACCAACAAGAAATCCGTCAACCCCTGCCGAAATGGTATCATGAAGTAAAGAAGGTAATTGTTCGGTGGATGTCTTATCCGGGTCAATAAGAATGAAATACCCGGCTTTATGCCTGGAACGGCGGTTCATAATATTTTCAAAAACAGTCATAACTCGTTCGGAAGTCCCGGGTTTTCGGAATTGGTTTATGTGATGAACAAATTAGGGTTAACATAATAAAATGTACAAATAAAATCAAGCTGAAGAGATTAAGGAAAATTTGAATTCACCCTATATCTTAGATGTGATGGGATTTGGGAATAGGATACCATTAAGAAGAATTCTTCGCTATAAATCTTGTATTGTTAAATAGTTAATTAATTACTATATTTCTGTTAAGAATAAAAGAAATGAATAAAATTGTAAACCATATGTATATGGAGAATATGCTAAAGTCGAAATTTAAAACTGGAACATATGTTCGGTTTTAGCAAATAAATTAATTATGTCAAAACGTATAAGAAAACCAGCGGTAGCCGGAGCCTTTTATCCGGCTGAAAAAGAAGCTTTAGACCAAAAAATTGCCATTTATCTGGAAAATTCCAGACCAGTGGAAATTGTATCAAATGTATTTGGTTTGATTGTTCCACACGCAGGCTATATATATTCCGGAGGTGTCGCGGCCCGGGCTTACCGGCAAATTGTGGATCGCGATTTTGATATTGTTGTGGTGATTTCACCTAGCCACCGAATCTATTTTGAAGAAGTTTCCGTTTATGGTGGAGATGCGTACGAAACACCACTGGGAATTATTGAGGTAGATAAAGAAAAAGCCCGGAAATTAGCTGCTATGAGCCCGAATATAATTGTATCGGATTTAGGCCATGAAATCGATGAACATGCTCTGGAAGTGCAGCTTCCGTTTTTACAGCATATTTTGTATGATTTTAAACTATTGCCTATTGTGATGGGTAATCAGGATGCGGCCAATATAAAGGCTCTTTCCGATGCCTTAGCTGAATTGTTAAAAGATTGTAATGCACTCATCGTTGCCAGTTCGGATTTGTCTCATTTTCATAATTATGACAAGGCTACTTTGCTCGATAAAGTTGTGGTAGAGGATATCAATCAATTTGATGACACCAAATTAGCTCAGGATTTGGCGGCTAATACTTGCGAAATGTGCGGAGGAGGACCAGTTCTTGCGACGATGAAAGCCTGCAAAAAGTTGGGAGCGAATAAAGCCAAAGTATTATTGTACCGTAATTCCGGTGATGTTTCCGGTGAAAAGGATCAGGTAGTAGGTTACCTGGCCGGAATGTTATACTCATAAATCATAAAAGTTAGGGAGATCTTCGATGAAAAAAAGTACTATTACCTGGATTGTAGTCGGGTTGGTTGTGCTATTTATATTCTTTAGCCTAAAAGGTTATTACAATAATTTTGTTACTTTAGATGAGCAGGTAAATCAAAGCTGGTCGCAGGTAGAAAATGTGTATCAGAGGCGAGCGGATTTAATTCCAAATTTGGTGGAAGTGGTAAAGGGTTACGCTAAACATGAACAAGAAACCCTGCAAGGGGTGGTGGAAGCCCGTTCCAAAGTGGGTGGACAAATTAATGTGGGACCGGAAGTGTTGAATAACCCGGCTGCGTTTGCCAAATTTCAGCAGGCGCAGGATGCACTGTCTTCTGCGTTACAGCGCTTAATGGTCGTTGTGGAGCGCTATCCGGATTTAAAAGCGGATAAACGATTTGCCGATTTACAGGCGCAATTAGAAGGTACGGAAAACCGAATAGCTGTTGAACGGCGCCGGTTTATTGAAACGGTAAATAAATATAATACGTCAATTCGCCGTTTCCCGGCTAATATTTTGGCAGGCATGTTCGGATTTAATCAGAAAGAATATTTTAAAGCTCAGGCCGGCAGCGACCAGGTTCCAAAGGTTAAATTCTAATGAAAAAAATTCTATTTACATTTACGGTACTGTTTATTCTGCTGGCTCAGAGCATGGCCGGCAGCATTCCCAAACCGCAAAGCTGGGTAAGCGATTTTGCCGGTGTGCTGAGCGCTTCGGAAAAACAAAATCTGAATAGCCAGTTGCAAAGCCTGGAACAACGTAGTTCCAATCAAATATTTATTGCTATTTTCCCGAGTGTTCCTGAAGATGAATATTTTGAGGATTATACAGCCAAGGTGTTTAAAGATTGGGGTATCGGACTTAAATCGGAAAACAATGGGCTGCTTCTGGCTGTTTTTATGAAAGAACATAAAGTGCGCATCGAAGTAGGCTATGGCCTGGAAGATGTAATTACCGATGCGCAGGCTGCTACGGTTATTCGAGATTATATAACGCCGGCTTTCAAAAAAGGTCAGTATTACAGCGGCCTCAATGCGGCTTTGCAAGTTCTAATTCCGGCAGCAGAAGGTAAATACAAAATTCCGCTTAAAAAGAAAACAAGCCATAAAAAATCCAGCGGTAAAACCTTTTATGTGCTCTTTATTTTGTTCATTATTCTGCTGCGTTTCTTTAGAGGCGGCGGTAGTGGTATGGGAACACGGCGACGTTCGGGCTTAATGTGGCTGCCTTTTTTCCTTGGCGGCTTCGGCGGCGGTAGCAGCAGCGGGGGGTCGTTTGGAGGCGGAGGATTTGGTGGCGGTTTCGGTGGGATGTCCGGTGGTGGTGGAGCCAGTGGCGGCTGGTAAACAAAGGGAAACAGTATGAATGTAAAGAAGTTTTTTAATAGCGCTCAAAAAGAAATGATTCTGCAGGCAATACGGGAGGCAGAAAAAGAGACTTCCGGTGAAATTCGTTTGCATATGGAAAGTAAATGTAAGGGTGATCCCTTGCAACGGGCCATACAGGTATTTGCCAAACTTAAAATGCATAAAACAAAATTACGAAACGGTACGCTAATTTATCTTGCTGTAGAAGATAATAAGTTTGCCATCTTTGGAGATGGAGGAATCAACAAAGCAGTACCGGAAAATTTTTGGGAAGATGTAAAGGACGAAATGGCCGAATATTTTAAGAAAGGTAATTTTGTAACCGGAATAACAAAAGGTATCCATCGAATTGGTGAAAAATTAAAAGCCTTCTTTCCATACCAACAAGATGATGTAAATGAATTACCCGATGATATTTCCATGGGTGAATAATTTAAATACGACGAACCACCTGCCGGAAATGATATCCGTATACCGCCATGGTAATGGCCACACCAAATTTTTGCGGGTAATAAATCAGGCTATGGAAAAATAGTTTCCAGTAGTACCGTTTTCCTTTTTCGCGTAATCCCAAAGTCCACAAGGTTTTAAGAAAAGCCCGTAAATTTTTTAAACTCAGTTGATCTGCTTCTTTAAGAGGCAGCTTGTATTCGTCTAAAAATACTTTGAGTCGATTATAGTATTCTTTTTGTGAATAAATAGTATCCAGTACACGCTTGTAGCCGGATA
>JANTHG010000180.1 GCA_024762535.1 Calditrichaceae bacterium | reverse complement strand
TTGCGATTGAAATCCGTTAGTATTTGCACTGTGTAAGCCGTAGCCACGACCACATTATCCGCCTTGGTTAGTTGGTACGAAAAATTCATTTTTACCGCATTGGTCCAGTGCATACGCGTGGTAATGGTGAAGTCTTCGGGAAAGAGCAACGGTTGGTGGTACTCGATGTGCATTTGTACAATGGGCGCCATAAATTGTTCCCGGTACATATCGTCATAGCCTAAACCATATTTTTCACCGAAAACTGCCCGGCCGTCTTCGAGGTAACTGGGGTACCGTCCGTGCCACACAATACGCAGCGGGTCCACTTCTTCGAAACGTACCCGTCGTTTTGTTTCGGCTATCAGCGGCAGCGGGTCGCCCGGTTGCGCTTTAAAATGATTGTATGCTTTCTGTTTTCGCATTTTATTCCAATGTAAAACTGAATTTAGCGCACAAAGCATCTGGCGCTTTTACCTGAACTTTTATATTGTTTTCTTTAGGCTGTACCAGAAATCGAACCGCTTCGCCGGGACTTACGGTTTTGGCAAATTTAGCCGTGTGGATAGCACGCAAGCACTGTTCTTGTTCGCCGGTCAGTTCTGCAATCAGCTTAGCGGTTTTAAGCAGCAGAACTCCCGGCACAATGGGATTATCGGGGAAATGACCGTTAAAACCGGTAAAGGATTCCCCAAAAGTGAATGATGCGGTCGTTTCATTTTCTGCCGTCTGAAACGTTGAGCAATAGCGTAAAATTTCACGGTTTAATGCGCTTGCAGCTATGATGGTCTGTTGTTTTGTGCTCCATCCGGAAAAGGGCTGCATTTCATTTTGCGTGGATGGCGCCTTTTGTGTCTGAATCTGATTAGCGGGTAATTCGTACAGTTTTAACACGCCTTCTGCCAACAGCTTTTCTCCACAGAAGACCTTTCCGTTTAAGAAGGTAACCTGTTCCATCTGAAAATCGCGATGAATCCGAATGGTTAATCGCTCTCCCTGACGGGCCGAACCGTAAACCTGCAAATCTTTGAGACCTACTAAAAACCCGAACATAGGCGTCCCTTCTGCGGAAAGCGCCTTGAAGCCGGAATGAGCTGCCGCGGTTTGTGCAATCAGCTCGGTTAGTACAACGGAATCCAGCTTTTTATTGCTTAGAAGAAAAAGATGCTGTGCTCCGATGCTTGCCTGAGCCACTCCTTCTTCGGAGCTGTAAGCGGTAAGCTCGTCAATCAGGCACATTTGACCGCGGTGCGGAATGAGTTTGTAAGCTTCTATGGGTAAATTCATAGCATTTTCTGCAATTTTAGTGGATTAATTCTTTCATTTTTTATTCCCAGTAAACCGACAAATCATCAAACAACTG
Source organism: Calditrichaceae bacterium (assembly GCA_024762535.1). Classification (GTDB taxonomy): domain Bacteria; phylum Calditrichota; class Calditrichia; order Calditrichales; family Calditrichaceae; genus JANTHG01. Next base: position 5,065 of record JANTHG010000180.1, on the reverse strand, counting down.
ACTGGAAAAAAGCAGTTTACGAAATTTCACCAGGTCGTCATGAAAAATGCGCTCATTGTCGTACACTTCAAAATGTTCCGACAGCATATCATATATTCTACTGGTGCCCCGGCCCATTTTATCCGCATTGCGAAAGGAGAGCGCCTGCAGGTCGGCCAGCACTTCCAGCGTAACAATATGCTTGGCGTTGCTCACCGATTTAAAAGCCTTGCGTGCAGCTACAGTTCCCATACTCACCACATCCTGATTGGATGCGTTGGTCGAAATGGAATTGACACTCACCGGGTTGGCCAGCTGGCGGTTTTCGGCGGTGGTAGAAGTCGCCAGATACTGTGCGCCCATAAAACCCATAGTCAGTCCCACGGTTCCGGGAATCAGGTGTTCGGGCAGGCCTTCATTGAGTTTGGGGTCGAGTAATTTATTCAGCCTCCGCTCGGAAAGATTGCAGAGCGTGGCAATGGCCATGCTTAACATATCCATGGTAAAGCCAATGCTCTGTCCATGAAAATTCCCGCCGTGAATCACTTTCTTTTCATCCGGAATCACCAGCGGATTATCATTGGAAGAATTGGCTTCGCGTACCAGCGTATTTTCCACAAAGACAATCGCCTCCTGCACGGGCGCCAGAATTTGCGGCGTACAACGAATGGAATACACATCCTGCACATTAATATCGGTTTCAAAAACCGGAGCATCGCTGCTGCCGTTTTCGCGAATTTTGGCGTGCATCTCTTCGCGCTTAGTAATGTTGCGCGACCCGTCGTAGAGTTTTCCCACAGTTTCTGCAATATTCAACTGGCCCGGATGGGGCTTTATCCCGTGCAAATCCATATCATAGGCATCATCGATTCCGCCGAAAATTTCCACGGCAAAAGCAGCATTTACACAAGCGATATTCAAAAGCTTCTTGGCGCCAAACAGGGCAAACGCACCCAGGGCGGTCATCGCGGCTGTGCCGTTAATTAAGGCAATGCCTTCTTTGTAACTCAGGCGGTAGGGCTGCAATCCTGCGCGTTTAAGCGCTTCTGCGGCTGTTATTAATTCCCCCTTAAAATAGGCTTTCCCTTCACCTATCACGGCCAGCGCCATGTGCGCCAGATGAATCAGGTCGCCGGAAGCGCCCACACTACCCGCTTCCGGGATGTAGGGCGCCACGCCGGCATTAATCATATCGCGCAACAATTCCAGCAGTTCGATGCGTACAGCAGAGTAGCCCTTTACCAGCGTGTTCAGACGCACAGCCAAAACGGCAAGCGCAATATACGGTTTAAGCGGGTCACCTAAACCGGCGGCATGGCTGCGAATGAGATTGACCTGCAGAGCCTCAATTTCATCGTCATTAATGATTTTATTGCACATGGGTCCGAACGAGGTGTTCACCCCGTAGATAATTCGTTTTTGGGCAATACTTTCTTCCAAAAAGGCTCGTGACGCCTGGCATCGTTCCAGGGCAGCCGTATCCAATTCTACCTTTTTATCACCCACACCTATATAAACGATATCTTCGGCTGTGAGGTGTTCGCCATTCAAATGAACTACTTGCATTTCGTTTTGCCCTGTTTTCATGCTTTCACCTTAAATCAAAAAAAGTAATGCGTTTTCGTTTTTTATCAAATTGGTACACTTTGGTTTCCACTTCTTCCCGGGAAATACGCTCAATTTCGGGCACTACACGTACTTTAGCGCGCAGTTCATCTTCCATCTCTTTCCGGCTCAGGCGTGTTTCATCCCAGGCAGCGAATAAAATCACACGTTCCAGGCCTACCGTTGTTTTATGCGCTTCCACATAGCCGCCGTAAAAACCGCCTGTACCTTCCAGCGCCGCCAGAACAGCATTAGGAAAGAGTGTGGTGCCTTTGTATTTAAGCATCTGGTGTTTGCGTCCCAGAATCGGCGCCAGTCGCGGCGTTTTTCGTCCGCAGGTACAAGGCGCATCTATTAAATACGAAATATCGCCGGTTTTAAATCGCACTAAGGGCATGCCGGTAACGCCGAGCGGTGTTACTACCACTTCCCCTTTTTGTCCGGGCGGCAAAGGCGTTCCCTGTTCGTCCACAATTTCCACTACCATCAGTTCCGGGCGTACATGGCCGCCTTGGCGGGCTTCACATTCACAGAACGTGGTAGCCAGCTCGGTAGAAGCGTATGTGGAATAGACCGGGGCATCCCAGAGTGTTTCTAATTGTTTGGGTAAGGGAAGTAAATTTAAAGACGCATCCCGCGTGGGTTCGCCAATGGCGATAAGCCGTTTGACACCCGTTGCTGCCGGATTTTCGCCTTTTTCCAAAGCATAGTCAGCAATTTTTTTCATCAGAGATGGCACGCCAACTATGGCTGTGACGCCGGTGGTTTTTATCAGCTCCCAGTGCTGGGCCGCGCTACCGGCCCCTCCGCGAACTACCCGCGCCTTCAAACGCACGCCACCCATAAAATAAGCCAGCCCGGCCATAAAAGCGCGGTCCAGCGCCGCAGCCACAAGCAGGGTGTCGTTTTCCGTAAGGCCGGTCATAGCAAATGCGATTTCTTCGTTATAGGCCAGGCGCGCTAAATCCGAAGCTGTCTGGCATAATTGAGTAGGCACAGCGCCGGAGGTAGCCGAGGTGAGACAAATATCTACAATTTCAGAATCGGGTACGGTCTGAAATTCTTTGTTAAAACGGATTAAATCTTCTTTTTCCGTAAAAGGCAAACGGGCTAAATCAGCTATGGAATGTATCGATTCCGGAGCAACTCCTGCCTGTGCAAATCGCTTTTGATAAAAGGGGCTGTGCTTTGCAGCGTAACTTAGGTGTTTGCGTACATTTTCTAACTGAATGCGTTCGATTTCCGCTTCATCGGAAAAGTGTAATCTGTACCATTCCGGCGGCGCAAAATCATAAATAAGGTTACGGGTGTTCTTTGTAAGATTACTCATTCGCCGAGAAACTCCCGATATGTTTTTTCCAGATGCCGGCGCATTTTTTGTGCTTTAAAGGGCTCTTCAAATTCTTCGGGTAAAACCGGCGGCAAAATATGCAAGGTGATTTTGGTCGGATACAGCCAGGGAAAAGTGTAGGAACCAAAATGTTCCGTACCAGTCATAATAACCGGTAAAACCGGCAGATTGTTTTGCGTAGCCATAAAAAAAGCACCGGTTCTAAAGCGTAGCAATTTACCCGTGCGGGAACGATGTCCTTCCGGGTAAAATTGGAAAGATACATTGCGTCCCGCATATTTTTGTCCGGTTTGATGAAAAGCGGACATGGATGTCTGGTCTATATTCATGTAATTGGCCAGCTTCATGGCCCAGCGCACCAGTTTTATCCGGTAGACCCAATCACGTACAATTACTAACTGATTGGGAATGGGCACCAGAGATGAAAAGAAAATATCAAAAGAAGAACGATGGTTCAGAATAATCACATACGAAGCCTTTTTGTCAATATGTTCTTTTCCTTTAATCTCATAACGGATGTAGGGCCAGGACATTTTAACGAGATAGTTACCGTAAGCCCAGTTATGGATACGAAAGGCATCATCCAGCTTCCCCTTGCGAAAGAGCAGGAAAAACAGCAGGAAAAAAGGCAGAGCCAGCTCGTAGAGCAGCGTTATGAACCCCAGATAAGTCAGGTAGATAAAATTTAAAATTGTGCGAAAAAATCGTTCCATGATGGTAGTTAGGATAATAAACCCAATTCCCGTTCCTTTATATGGCCTGTAATATTGCAGAGGCACAACATGCCGTGCTCCTTGGGGCAATCAATTATTTATTTTAGATTGAATGAAATTTGATACATCGGTTACGGTGCGTAGTTCGCGCAAGTCTTCTTCGTCTTTGGTGCGGTCAATTTTAAAGCCGAATTCATTTTCTAACGCCACAATTAAATCCACGCTGTCCAGGCTATCCAATTCCAGTTCGGAATATAAATTGGAATCCTGCGTAATTTGTTCCGTATCCACTTCGAATTCTTCCACTAATATTTGTTTTATCCGTTCAAATATTTCCTGGTTATTCATTCTGCATACCTCTTTCCGATTAGTACAGTATTAATCCCGCCAAAGGCGAAGCTGTTTTTAACAAATATCTCTGTTTTCTGCTCCCGTTTTTCCAAGAGATGCCAGATGCCGCTGCAGGCCGGGTCCGGTTCATCCAGATTAAAAGTGGGTAACAGAAGTTCTTCTTCCATCATTTTATAGGCAACAATCATTTCCAGTACACCACTTGCCCCAAGCGTATGGCCAAAATAACCTTTTAAGCTGCTTACGGGAACCGTTTCGCCAAACACTTGTTTGATGGCCTGCGCTTCAGACACATCGCCCACCAGTGTACCCGTGGCATGCGCGTTAATATAATCCACATCCGTAGGTTGCAGCCCGGAGCTGGTTAGAGCGTCTCGGATGCACACAGCAATGGAATCCGCATCGGCCTGAGCCATATGCACACCGCTGGAAGAGGTAGAGAAGCCGACCACTTCACCCAGGATCTGTGCACCGCGCGCCAGGGCCGAATCTTCACTTTCCAGCACGATACAGCCGGCCCCTTCGCCGCATACGGTTCCATCGCGGTCTTTGTCAAAAGGGCGGGGCGTGCGCTGCGGCTGGTCGTTAAATTTGTACGATGCTGCCTGCACTATATCAAAAGATACATTGGTCATGGGATGAAGCTCGTCCACACCGCCGCAAAGCATCACATCCTGAATGCCGTTGCGGATAAATTCGTATCCCATGCCAATAGCCTGCGCCGAAGAAGAACAAGCCGCATTCGGTGAAATCACCCGGCCCTTGATGTTGAAGGTTTGGGCAATATTGGCCGCTGCCGTATGGCTCATAATTTTGAAAAACATGCCTGAAGGAATCTGATGCATGGATTTAGTAGTAAATGGTTCTTTAAAAAATTTTTCGGTGCTTTCCACACTGCCTGTAGAAGAACCGAACCCCACGCCGGTGCGTCCGGATGTCAGTAGTTCTTCACTTAATCCGCTGTGAAGGATGGCGTCCCGCGCTGCCAATGTTGCAAGAATCGCGGCCCGTCCCATGGTTTTACGAAATTTGCGCGAAATGGATTTGGCGTCGGGCTCAAAATTTA
>JANTHG010000179.1 GCA_024762535.1 Calditrichaceae bacterium | reverse complement strand
TCTGGTGTCAAGAATATCAGCAATTTCTACTAAATATGGTGTACTATGGTTCAGTTGTTGCAATTCATAGTCTAAATAAAACAAACTGTTTTCCGTACGGTCAAGACAAATTAGTTTTTGGGGATGAAGCTGAAGTATTTGTCGGGAAAGCTCTGACCCGATAGAGCCTCCGGCACCGGTTATTAATATGGTTTTGTTTTTGAGATAGGTTCCTATTTCATTAAAATCAATTTCCACAGGAGTACGGTCTAATAAATCTTCTAATTTTACATTTCGGATTTGTTGTACCGAAACATGACCGTTAACAATTTCACGGGGGCCGGGAACTGTTTTAAACTCGATTCCAGTTGCTTCACAGGCATCAACGATATGGCGCATTTCACGTGGCCTGGCAGATGGAGCTGAAATAATAATTTCATCCACGTGGTATTTTGATACAATGTAAGGCAGGTCTCTGGTTGTACCCTGTACTTTTACACCATGTATTTTTGAATGAAGCTTTTGAGTATTATCATCTACCAAAGCAACCGGATAGTATCCTAACTCGGGATCGTTTTTCATTTGTCGAATTATCATTTCACCGGCATCCCCCGCACCGATAACAATAACGTGCTTTTTATTTGCAGCGATCCTTGCCTGTAATTTTAACATTATTCGGGGAGAAAGCCGGGCGGCTCCAAGAAAAATAATACTCATCATCCAATAAATAAATAGTACAGAACGGGGAATGGCAAGCAGATTCATGAAATACAAATAGATAACAAAGACAATCCAGCCGGCAGTTGTTGCACCAAATAAATTGATTAAATCCTGAATACTAGAATAACGCCATTCGCTTTGATTCATCCGCATGATATTGATGAATAAGAGATTGATCAGAACGGCTACCAAAAGAGTACTTTTCATCAAATTATAATGATCGGGCGGAGTATTAAAATCGAAACGAACCAGATATGAAAACGCATATGCCAAGCTTAGTAGCAGTCCGTCAAATATTATTTTTACCATTCGGTTAATTGAAAACTTATCGTGTGAGGGAATGTGTCTGTTTATAGAAGAAAAAGTATCTGACATGCAGTTAATCCGCGCTTTTATCGCTTCTGTTTATTAAAAGAAAGTGTAGAAAGCTAATAGCTTCTTACTTTAACTGTTGTGAGACAGTTCACATTTTATATTCTGATCGATTAAAATAATTCACAATATTTACCATTCTTTAAAAGAAGCTGGTACATATTAATAGAATTTATTTAATCATATAAAATTAGACATCGAAATACATATTGTCAAGAAGATTCCAGGAAAGAATACATCGCAAATTTTCGTTTTATAGAAAAATATTTTATTGTTTGGTTTAATTTTATTAGTTTCCGCAAAGGAAAATGGATTTGCACCATAGCAATTAATCCGGGAGGAAATATGTTTGATATCAAAATTTACAAAGCTCGTAGAACCGAACTTAAAAAGAGAATCTCTTCAGGACTTATTCTGTTTTTAGCAAATCATGAAAGCCCAATGAATTACAAAGATAATCAATACCGCTTCCGTCAGGATAGCAGCTTCTTATATTATACAGGAATAGATGAACCAAATATTGCAGCCATATTGGATATAGACGAAAATAAAGATATCCTTTTTGCTGATGATCCGCAGGTGGATGATATTATTTGGATGGGACAATTAGAATCTTTTAATGAAAAGGCAATGAAATCCGGAATGACCGAAGTCCTTCCTTTTGCAAAACTTTCTGAAGTACTCTCGCGAGCTAAACGCACGCAACGTAATATCCATTATATTAAGCCGTATAGAGCGGAACATATATTTATGCTAATGGATTTTTTTGGTAAAAAGCGTGAAGAAGTTGAAACGCAATTTTCATTAGAACTTACCAAGGCAATTGTTGTACAACGTAATAAAAAAAGCGATCAGGAAATCGAGGAAATCGAGAAAGCTCACGATATTACCAGGCAGATGCACATCACTGCCATGCAAATGGCAAAACCGGGTATGCGCGAAAGCGAAATTGCAGGCACCATTGAAGGCATTGCCTTATCCAATGGACCGGGTGTTTCTTTTCCGGCCATAGTTTCGGTTCGGGGTGAAATATTACATAACCATTCCCACGGTAATTATTTAAAGGAAGGCGATCTGCTGGTCAATGATTCCGGCGCCGAATCTTGTATGCACTATGCTGCAGATATTACACGTACGTTTCCTGTTTCAGGCACATATACAACCAAACAACGTGAAATTTACGAAATTGTTCTACAGGCTCAAATAACTGCTATAGAGCAACTTAAACCGGGTATTCTGTACAAAGATATTCACCTCAATGCAGCTAAGGCAATCGCTGAAGGCCTGAAAGCTCTGGGGCTTATGAAGGGGGATATGGAAGAAGCGGTTCAGGCAGGAGCCCATGCCCTCTTTTTACCTCATGGTCTAGGCCATATGATGGGTTTGGATGTCCATGATATGGAAAATTTAGGTGAAGAATTTGTAGGTTATGCCGAAGGTCAGAAACGCAGCGAACAATTTGGACTGGCATACTTACGTTTGGCAAGAAAACTGGAATCGGGATTTGTGCTTACCGTAGAGCCAGGGATTTATTTTATACCGGAACTATATAATCAATGGGCGCTGGCAAAACGATTCGACTCTTTCATTAATTACGAAAAGGTGAAAGACTATCTTAATTTTGGAGGAATCCGAATAGAAGATGATGTACTTATTACATCAAACGGACATCGTGTATTAGGAAAACCAATTCCCAAAACAATAAGAGATATAGAAGAAATACGTAAGAAGTAATATTATTTAATCTGTTTTTTTAATCTATTAGTCCGAGTGCGAAATGCTTGATTTTCATGAGAAGAAGCACATTCTTGTTGTAGAAGATGACCCCAATGTTGCCAATTTAATCAGGGTTGTTTTATCTAAAAAAGAGATGCAGGTTTCCATAGCAAGTAATGGGCTTGAAGCCTTATCATTTTTAAAATCTCAATATTCCGATATCATAATCAGTGATATCATGATGCCGAAAATGGATGGTTATGCCCTTAGAGAGGCTCTGCTAAAAGAAGAAGATCTTAGGACCATCCCATTCATATTTCTGAGTGCAAAGGATCAAACAAAAGATATTGTTAAGGGAATGGAATATGATGTTGAGACCTATATCCCAAAGCCATTTGATCCTGAAATATTGGTGGCCAAAGTATCAGCCATTTTACGTAAATATGATCGTATTAATAAATTATTATTATATGATACACTTACAAATGTATTTAACCGGCGAACACTAGAATTTAGATTGTCTAATGAATTAAAACGCGTTAGCCGTTATCACCAATCGCTTTCTATAATTATGGCCGATTTGGATCATTTTAAGAAAATTAATGACAAATATGGCCACGATTTTGGCGATGTAGTTCTAAAATCTGTAGCCTCTTTGTTTAAAGAAGAATTACGCGATACGGATTTTGTGGGACGGGTAGGAGGTGAAGAGTTCGTGTTAGTACTGCCCAATACGGATAAAGAAGCAGGTTTGTTTGTAGCCAACCGAATGCGCTCCCGGGTGGAGGCCTATACTTTTAAATATAGCCAGGTTACTTTTAGCGGAGGCGTTGCCACTGCGCCGGAGGATGGCGTAGAAATGAAGACGTTATTAAAAAAAGCGGATCAAGCCATGTATCGCGCTAAAGAAAACGGTCGAAACCAAATAGTGTCCTTTTAATGATTCCTATCTTCGCAACGCAGCTTTACTGAAAATATATCCGGGAATGGGTACGTTAAACCGAATGGAATTAACAATAAATTCTGTACCTTTTCCGGTTTTCAACATATCTTTAAAAATAAATTTTTTCGGATACCAACGTCCCTGAATGCGTTCATAATTGTTCATATCTACTCGTTTTAATAAAGTTCCGCTTTTGGCAAATAATTCCTGCCGTAAAGGGACAAAACGCTCTTTGTCCACCCACAATGTCCGTTTATAATAGGAAACATCCGCTTCCTTAGCGGTCAATTCCAAAATCCAGCACATACGCGTTTCCAATGTATCTGTCCGGGTAACCTGGGCCCGATAATGTGTTGTGAGTTTTTTATCGTCCATCAGATCTTCGTACGATAAGTCCGAACCCATCACTGACTGGCGTAGCATATGTCCGGAAATTTGTATAATCCGGTCAGTAGAGGGCGAATAAATCCACAGTTTTTTTCCGAGTTTAAGCATTTTGGTACCTTTTTCCCGGGCAGGCGCCAGATATTCGGTAAAAGAGTGATCTTCTCCTTTGGCATGGGTTTTGGATACAATGGTACGATCGGTCCGGCGGCTGTGAACAATCATTTTTGAATTGACGACCCGGCTTTCGGAAGATAAATTTTGATCGATTCGTTGCAATATTTCTACTGCGGAAAGGGTCTGTGCCTGGATGGGAATACTAAAGAAAAATACTAAAATAATTCCGAAAGAGAGGCTGAGTTTTTTTAAACGAAAGACATTCATTTTGATCTTCTGTTTTATGAGTGGCTAAGTTTGATAAATTCTATTACCTGTTTAATTTTCCAGCTCTTTAAATAAGCTGGCAGTTTGTCGTTTGTAAATACCCACACCCGATAACATTGTTCCTAGCAGAGTAGAAAAAATCCCGGGAATAAATCCAATAAAAAAAGTAGCTGTGGTGATCCGGGCTTTAAAAACAGTAGGCAGCATCATAGAGGCGCTCTTGATGGCGTTTCCAACATCAATTCCGTTTTCCTGTAAAATATAGGCTACGAGAAGCCCGAACAGGGTACCGACGATGGAACCTAAAATACCCACAAGCAATGATTCCCAGAGCATGGAACGATAGACGTGACCTTTTTCTTCACCAATGGCCAGACGCAGGCCCACCTCGCCGTAACGGCGCAATCCGTTTAGCAGGCCGGCATTCCATAACACAATGGACATGGCCAGAATGAATACAAAAATCATAAAACTTAACATGGAAGAAATGTAATCCCACATGGATGCCAGATCATTTTGGTCCATTAAAGTAAGCAGTTGGGGACTAAAAGGATTTTTAGGATCGGAATACTGTGTATTAAATTTTGTTTTAATTTGTTCTGCCAGTTCCGGCCGGTATCTTCCACCTTTAAAATAGCCCAATAATTCACCGCAGGCATCATTCATATCCAGGATTTTCTGTGCCTTAGTAATATCCATGATCAAGGATCCCCGATCCATGGCTGTTACGCCAAAAGAGATGGTTCCGGCTACTACGACATTCTGCATGGCCATGCTGCCAAACATGGTAGAACCGATAAAGGTAACCGTGTCGCCTGGTTGCAATTGCATTTTTTGTGCAAAGGTATCGCTGAGTAGTATTTCGGATGGCCGGGAAGGAAAATGACCTCGCCGCAGCGCCTGCTTAATACGCAAACGTTTAACTTCATTACTGTGCGGTGTAAGTAAATCGATGGCCAAACCCAAAGCGGTACCCTGTGTACGGGTTTCACCATGTGCATCCGGAACATCCAGTAAACCGCCAAAACGGATACGCGGTGTCCATTCGATGTTTGGATAGCTGTGTTGTAACGTATCCAGAAGACTGTGTAAATGATCTAAGGCCAGGTCCAAAGGTAACTGATCCATATCTTTAGCATAGGCGCGGGTAACAATTTTGAGATGACCGGCTGAAAAACGGGCTGTAAAATTCAGTACATCCCCCAAAATTCCGCCGGCCCAGGCATGCAGTACCACGCTGAGCATAACACCCAAACTAATGATAATAACGGGGAACAGGCTGCGATGCCGATCACGCAGAATGCCTTTTAGCAGAAAACGAATCATCGCACTTTCCCCCTAATCGCCTCGGTGGGATTCATAGTGGATATTTTTCGGGCAGGAAAATAACTGACTATGGTGGCTGCGATCCATATAATAAAAATGGTTCCTGCAATCAGAGCCATTCCGTATTCCGGATAAATTTTATCAGCAATGGCCAATCCAAAATCCTGGCTGCTCTGTGGGATGGAAAAGCCGTTGGTTGCCTGAAAAATCAACAGGGGAATACCATAAAGTGCAGCAAGCACAGCCGCCAGAATTGCATGCATGGCGCCCTCTAAGGTGAACAGACGAACCACCGCTCCCTGGGTCATGCCGAGAGCGATTAAGGTGCCAATTTCTTTTTGGCGACGAAAAACAGAAAGTACCTGCGTATCGAAAACAGCCAATAGCGCCAGTGAAAGCAAAATCAGATACATCACCATCCCGCCAATGGATTTTCGTTTGATGATTTCGTCAATATCTTTAAGGAGAAAAGAAGTATCTTTGTAAACGAAATTTTTTGATAGAATCGGTTTCAATCCCGGACTGTTTATCAGAACGGTTGCTTCGCCGGGAAGTTGCAGCATGGATTGTAATCGTTTGAGCGGAAT
>JANTHG010000178.1 GCA_024762535.1 Calditrichaceae bacterium | reverse complement strand
GATGAATTGCATAGGGAGGTGGTAATCGATCGTACCCCACCGATCCTAAGCAACATTTCAGCTCTTTCCATGTATAATGCCGGACATCCGGCTGTTTTAATATCTTTAAAATCCGATGATGTTTGCAAGGCGGAGGTACATTTTCATAAATGTAGTGAACCGAATGTTGATCATGTTATACCATTTGCATATCTTTCAAACCGGCCCATACAAAAAATTGACCTAGAACCCGATAATTCATGTTACCGTTTCTATGTAAAAGCCACGAATCGTAGCGGGTTGGTGACCATTGATGACAACAAAGGTAATTTTTATGAGTTCGCCAGTACATATTCAATAGATCCCCTGAACCCAATTTCGTTTAAAACAGGAATACCTGCCGGCTATTTGTTAGAATACTCAGATGACCTGGATCATGATTCACTCCGGGAAATCATATTAAGCGTTTATGATGCCGATCAGGGATTTGGACCGATTCGTGTTTATGAAGCATCTTCAACGATATTTTCAAAAGTATTTGAAACTAATTTTCGTGCAATTCCACGAGCAAGCGGAGATGTGGACAGTGATGGGAAAAGCGATTTGCTACTCAGCTATGGTTCTCGAGCCTTTCTGTTCGAATCAAACACCGCTTCATCATATCCTGATCAGCTAGTTTGGCTCGATACACTCAATTTTTGGGCGGCTGGCTACATACCTCTTCCGCTGGGGGAACAAGGCGTTGTGGGGCGCAGAGATATGCTGTATGAAATTTTGTCGATTTCGAATGACAATCAGTTTTCTCAAATTATGACCTTACCAAACTCGAGTTCCGGAGAAAATAAATACGGTGTTCCTAAAGTTGTTCACAGCGATTTTTCGGGTGACGGCCAGGAGGAAGTAGCATACGGTGATTTAGACGGAGATGTTCTGGTATATACTATTTCAGCAGAAAATAAGGCTCATTTATTAGCCCAACTTAAAACGACTCAATCGGATGCAACAGCCCTACTATCTGCATCCGATCAGGATTTATTTGTTTTAAGCCATACAGCAGATCCAGCGTTTTATGAGCACGAAATAGATGCACGTTTCTGGACTTTGGATAGGTTCCATTTTGACCGAAATGCTAAAGCCTTTACAAAACAAACCACTTTAAATTTTTACGGCTATAAAAACCTGAAAGATTTTGACAGCGGATTATCCACAGGAACTTTAAACGGAACGCAGTATTTATTTGTGGCGCTCTATCCTGTTCTGTATGTATTTAGAATTGAAGATAGTGCTTTGCAGTTAGTATTGTATAAAGAAAATGTAAAAACCAATTCCATTCTAACCGGTATCTTATCACCAGATGGTCAGGAAGCATTTTATTATAATAATGGAACGGAAATTATTGGACAAGCGCTTGGTGAGAAAAAACGTCCAAATGCACCAACAAACTTTCATGTTTCTGCATTAGATAGTGAACGTATTCGATTAAAGTGGGACAGTGTTTCTGGGGCTAAAAGATACAGGATCTATCGTGGTAATCAGATGAACACTTTAACTCTCTACGATTCCTGCCAAACAACCTTTTTTACAGACAGTATGTTACAACGAGAAGTCACTTATTATTATTCGGTTTCTGCTATTGATACTGAATTTTTTGTACACGAAAGTAACTCGAGCAATCTGGATTCGGGTCGTACCAGTTTTCCTCCGCGTCTGATCGGGTTGGAATATAGCAATGACCACCAATCGATCCTTGAATTTAATGAACCCCTACAGATACTCCCAAATCAAAATCCTCGGATAACTTTAATACATACGGGATTAAAAGCTTCATCAGTACAAATTATGCCCAAGAAGAAAAAACTTCTTTGTAGCTTTAATGAAAGTTTAAGTGGAAAAACGGATTCAATCAGGGTAAGTGCAATATTCGATTTAGCAGGAGTTCCGCTGGATATTCGTTATAATAGCTTACCTTTTCAATATAATCATCCTAATAAATCCCCGTATATTAAAAAGGTACAGCTTCTTAACCGTTATCAGGTTCTAATTGAATTCAGTCAACCAATGCAGTGCTCAACAATATCGGACCCGGAAAATTATCTGTTATCACCATCAGGATTTGTGAAAGAGGTATCTGTAGAAGACAGTTTATGTCAAAAAATATTTCTGAAACTTAGTTCTTCTTCCATGGCAGGTGCTTTAGGTTCGGAATGTTATTTGCAGACACAAAACCTGCTCAGCCAATCGGGTGAAGCATTGGAACCCAATCAATCATGGAATTTATTTATTGAACCGCAAAATTTAGATTTAATAAAAATTTATCCACAACCTGTTACCCCTCAACAGAGTGAACTTATATTTGCAAATATTCCTGAAAATACTGAGATTTCTGTTTTTAATTTGAACGGAAAGCGGATCTGGCAGACAAGACAAGCGCCTCACTTTGGCGGAATCCATTGGAATTTACAAGATCAAACAGGAAAACGCGTACCCAGTGGAGTATATATTTACAGAATTATTAATCAAAATAAGCACAAAACAGGAAAATTAGTGCTGGTAAGGTAGATATGAAAAAACACTATAAAAACCCTTTAATCGTTGGTGTAACCGGAGGAATTGGCAGTGGCCAATCCACTGTTTGTTCTTTTTTCGCTAAATGGAATTGTAAAATTATTAATGCGGATCAAAAAGCAAAAGATGTAATCAAACGAAACCGTACAGTTCAGAACGATCTGCGAAAGGCGTTTGGAAAAGATATCTTTAACGGTCGGCATTTAAACACCAAACGCCTGGCGGAATTGGCTTTTGTCGATGAAATCCAAACATTAAAGTTAAACCAAATTGTTCATCCTCGAATGGCAGAAGTTTTAGTGGAAGAAATGGAACGTGCCCGTTTTTCGGGACGCTTTCCAATTATCATAATTGACGCAGCATTGATTTATGAAATCAATATAGAAAAAATGTTTGACGCTATTGTGGTGGTGAACGCTCCCATTCAACAAAGGATACAACGTGTAAAGGAACGGGATGGCATGACACGCATTCAGTTTAAGGAACGTTCCGATAAACAAATACCCTTGGAAGATAAAGTAAAATGGGCAGATTTTGTAATCCAAAATGATTCAACTTTAGAAGATCTGGAAAAGCGAAGCAGGGATATTTATAATGAATTGTTAAAATTGCAGAAAAAAAACGAACGGAAAAGAACTAATTAAATATAAATTTCTGTACAACCCGTGCTATACCCATGGATTCATCCAACCGGGCAAAACTATTCCAACGCCGGATATACGTTTTAATACATTGTTCCACTTTAAGATTTCGCAGGGTGGAATTTAAAATCCGAATACTACTGGGAATTACAAATCCTTCGTAAGAAATCTGGAATTCTACTTTTACGAAACCTTTAAGTTTAATATTACGTTTTAATTCTTTTCGATAGCAATATTCAATCATCTGCTGGTGTTCTGTTACCACCCGTTCTATTTCTTTAGGATCACGATATCCGGATTGCTTTTGAGGCTCATTTTTAAGTTCATCTGTTAAATTTATCAGCAGAACGCCCCTGCGGGTTAAGTTGTAATTAAATGGTCTGCTTAAATAGTCATCCACATTTCCGGCGTTAAAGTTGGTAACCCCTTCAGATGGATTTTCATTAGTTCTTGTACCTGGCCAATTTGAACGACCGGCTGTAAGCTGATTCGATTCGATCTGATCCATGTTTTGTACAAAATCTTCCACATCCGGTAATTGCTCAAATTCATTTATTGAAGATGCTCCCCCGGTTTTTTCCTTGATGGCTTGAACAATCTTGTCAACTTGTTTGTTGATAACTTTTTGAATCTTTTTTTGGTGCTTTGAAGGTAACGGTACGTATGGCTCGACTATTTTAATGGTGCTGGCTTTAGGAGATGGCTGGTCAATAATAAGTTGGGCCACCATTGCTTTGTATTTGGAACGGATAATCTGCTCCGTCTTTTGCTGCATTGCATCATAATTTAAATTCGATAGAATACCCACTGCTATTGTAAAAAAACCAATAGAAAGAATAAGTAAAGAATAATAGGTCCCGTCAAAACGGTCGGATAATTTTAGCCCGAACATTTTATTGAATTTAAACTTAGAATTCAAAGCTAAAGTGCTCCAATGATTAAGGTTAAAAGTATATTTAAATACATTATTAATGACTCATTGTGATTGAAGTCACGCGTAATAACAATTATAGGCTATTATCTCAATTGAATTTACTATTGAAGTTAATTGAAAAAATGGCTATCATCAATTATTTATTTCAATTAAAACACTCAAAATTAAAGGAGATTTTATGCTCAATCATATTTGGCTTTGGATGATAGTGTTAAGTATTATGATTGCCGGTGGAACGGATTTGTATCATGAAGTTTCCCAGCCAGCACAAGCGTCTACCGAATCAGTTAAACCGGCGGATAAAAAAGAAATCCGAAATTTAAACAAAGAAACCCGACTGGGGCAGATAACCTCGGCTGCAATTGATGCTGCTGGACTGGCTGTAAAAATATCCATTGGCCTTATCGGTGTAATGGCCCTATGGTTGGGGATTATGCGTGTTGCCGATGAAGCCGGTATGATTAAAATTTTAGCAAAAGCCGTTCGTCCCATTACACGTAAATTGTTTCCGGATATTCCCGAAGAGCATCCTGCGGTTGGTGCGATGGTTATGAATATTGCAGCCAATATGCTAGGCCTGAGTAATGCTGCCACGCCATTAGGCCTGAAAGCCATGGAAGAATTGGATAAACTGAACCCTAAAAAAGGGGAAGCCACAAATGATATGATTACTTTTTTAGTGATTAATACCAGTGCAATAACTATCGTTCCCGCTACAGCCATTGCTATACGGGCTTCTCTGGGATCAGTAAATCCGCAACAAATTGTAGTACCGGCAATTATATCGGCCAGCATGGCAACTCTCATTGGTATCTCTACGGTAAAGCTCATACAGTATTTTGATAAAAAGAAAACAATTAAAAAAGAAATGGATAAAGTATGAGTACATTAAAAATAATTATAGACTGGTTATCAATCCTTGCAATTCCAGTAATTATTCTGTTTTTTCTGTCTTATGGTTATTTAAAAAAAGTCCGTGTTTATGAATCTTTTGTTGAAGGTGCCAAAGAGGGTTTTGACGTAGGTGTTAAAATTATTCCGTATCTTGTTGCCATGCTTGTTGCTATAGGTATGTTTAGAGCCAGTGGAGCTTTGGATGTATTAACCTGGGCATTAAAACCATTTACAAGCTTAATCGGTATGCCTTCAGAAGTCTTGCCTATGGCATTTATGCGTCCACTTTCCGGAAGCGGATCTATCGGCATTATGACCGATTTGATGAAAACATATGGCCCTGATTCATTAATTGGATTTATGTCGTCCACAATGTTCGGAAGTACAGAGACCACCTTTTATGTGGTTGCTGTGTATTTTGGAGCGGTAAATATTTACAAAACCCGATATGCTTTAACTGCGGGATTGTTAGCAGATGCTGCCGGTTTAATCACAGCAGTGTATATTTGCCGTTTATTGTACTAATTTCAATTCAAATCTTACCTAAATCGGGAATTTTGTAGAATAAATTCGTGTTGATTTACAAAACTCATTTATTTTACAGAAGGGATAAGTATGAATATTTTAAGCAAAGCTATACTTTTTGTTATTGTCTTAACCGCCTTTTTATTTGCTGATAACTGGAAGGTGTTTGGAAAACCAATTTCAACCGAAAACCAAATAAGTATTTCCACCATCTTAGAACATCCCGACAACTATGTTGGCAAAAAAGTTTTGGTTCAGGGGCGTGTAGTCGATGTGTGTAAAAAAAGAGGATGCTGGATGGAATTGGCCAGTGATAAGGAATACCAAACGATACGCGTTAAAGTACAAGATGGCGAAATTGTTTTTCCCCTCGAAGGGCGTGGCCATTTAGCACAGGTGGAAGGAATAGTGGAAAAACTGGAAATTTCCAAAGAACAATTGATTAAAAGCCGAAAACATCACGCGGAAGAAAATGGTGAAGTTTTTGATCCATCTACTGTAACCGAAGGAAAAGTAATCTATCGGTTACGGGGGCTGGGTGCCAAAATCGATTTTTCCAAATAGTACTGGACTCTTTTGATGAAATGGCGTAAATGGAATAATATTTTACATCGGGATATTGGCTATCTTGCTGTGGGCCTTACGCTTGTATTTGCGATTTCCGGTATAGCGGTTAATCACGTTGCTGACTGGAATCCCAATTACAGTATTTCCAGGGAGGAAATTCACATAAACCCACCGCAAGCCAATGACCGGGAAGAATTGGTTCAGAGCATACTGCAAGAATTGAATATACATCGTCCCCTAAAAAGCAGTTACCGGCCTAACCCTACAAGATTGCAAATATTTTTGGAAAACCAAACGGTAGAAATTAACACCGAAAGCGGTGAAGGCTTTGTGGAAAAGGTAACCGAAAGACCGCTCTTACACGATTTTAATTTCCTCCATCTA